>DATFAZ010000001.1:0-42117 GCA_035254105.1 Noviherbaspirillum sp.
GTCAGCAAGGGCGAGCGGACCGATGGGATGGTTGCAGCCAAGCTTCATGCCTGCGTCGATATCTTCCGGCGTAGCCAACCCTTCCTGCAGCACGAAGATCGCTTCATTGATCATCGGAACCAGGATCCGGTTCACGGCGAAGCCGGGTGAATTCTTCACCTGGATCGGCTTCTTGCCAATCCTGAGCGCGAGCGCCTCGGCAGCCGCGACCGTCTCGTCGCTGGTCTGGATCCCGCGGATCAGCTCGACCAGTTCCATGACCGGCACCGGATTGAAGAAATGCATGCCGACGAACTGGTGCGGACGGGAAATCGAGCCACCCAGCTTGGTGATCGAAATCGACGACGTGTTGGTCGCGATGATTGCATCGGCTTTTGCGAGGCTGTCCACTTCCTTCAGAATGCGCAGCTTCAGCTCGGGATTTTCCGTCGCCGCCTCAATGATGAAATCCGCATTGCTCAATTGCGCCAGGTCGGTGGTGGCGTGGATGCGCGATAGCGCCGCATCCTTTTCTGCTGCTGACAGCTTTCCCTTGCCCACGGCACGCTCAAGCAGCGATGCGATGCTCTTGACGCCGCCCTGCACCGCCTCCTCGCTGATATCCCGCAGGACCACGTTCAGCCCGGCCATCGCGCATACCTGCGCAATGCCGCTTCCCATCAGACCGGCGCCGACGACGCCGATAGTTTCAATGTTTCGCATGTTTATCCTTTCCTTCTTTGCTTAGATGCGCTCGAAAATGGCGGCAATCCCCTGCCCGCCGCCGATGCACATGGTGGCGAGCGCATAGCGTCCGCCGGTGCGATGCAGTTCGTAGATCGCCTTCGTGGCGATGACGGCACCGGTTGCGCCGACCGGGTGGCCAAGCGAAATCCCTGATCCGTTCGGATTGACCTTTGCAGGATCAAAACCGAGTTCCCGCGCGACTGCGCAGGCTTGCGCGGCAAATGCTTCGTTTGCTTCGATCACGTCCATGTCCTGCACACGCAGGCCGGTCCTCTCCAGCACCTTTCGCGTGGCCGGCACTGGGCCGATTCCCATATAGAGGGGCTCCACGCCCGCGTGCGCATAGCCCACCAGACGAGCTAGCGGCTTGAGGCCGAGCGCCGCCGCACGTGACGCATCGGCTAGCACCAGCGCTGCGGCGCCATCATTGATGCCTGACGCATTACCAACGGTGACCAGGCCGTCCTTCTTGAACACTGGCTTCATTTTCGCCAGCGCTTCCGCTGTGATATCGGCACGCACATGCTCGTCCGTATTGAACAACACCGTGCCCTTGCGCGTGGCAATTTCCACCGGCACGATCTGCTCCTTGAAGTAGCCGGCGGCGATCGCTATTGCGGCACGGCGCTGGCTTTCCAGTGCCAACGCGTCCTGCATTTCGCGGGTGATGCCATAGCGCTGCGCGACGTTCTCGGCAGTGATGCCCATATGGACCTTTTCCCACGGGTCGTGCAGGATGCCGGTCATGTAATCGAGCAACTGGGTATCGCCCATGCGTGCGCCCCAGCGCGCGGCCTGCATCAGATAGGGACCGCGGCTCATTGCTTCCGCACCGGCGCCGATGGCGATATCGACGTCGCCCAGCTGGATGGATTGGGCGGCCGACACAATGGCTTGCAGGCCGGAACCGCACAGGCGGTTGACGTTGAACGCAGGCGTTTCCTGCGGGATGCCGGCATCCATGGCGGCCACGCGGCTCAGGTACGCGTCGCGTGGCTCGGTGGGAATTACCGTGCCCATCACGACATGGCCGACATCTGCTGCTGCGACGCCGGAGCGTTCAAGCGCGGCCTTGACCGCAGTGGTTGCCAGCGATGACAGAGGGACATCCTTGAGCGAACCGCCGAAGGTGCCAATGGCGGTACGTGCGGCTGCAAGGACCACGACTTCACGTTGTTTCATGACTTTCATTCCTAATTAGATGTATTGAAACCTGCAAGGCTGCCGACATCGCGCCTTTCCTACAGACGAAAACCAATCAGAACACCTCAAAAATTCACTCCGGTTGTCCCGTCGTTCTGACCTGCGAAATCCGAGAATTTCTCTTATCGTGCCGTTACGGCCGGCAACGAGCCAACGAGCATTTGCGAGTTTCAGTCGGCTGCAAGCTTTACAGCAAAAGAAGCAAATCGATCAATGTAAGACTGCAGGAAATTTCTTGTTCCCTCATCGGTAATTTCGCCGCCAGTGGTGATCAGATTAGGATTGAAGGTAATGTAGGCCTCCCCTCCCAGAACTGATGCGCCCAGAATGCCTAGAATCTGGCGCAAATGTTGCTGCCCTACTGCAGTGCCAAGATTGCCGGGCGACGTTCCCGTAATAGCGATTGGCTTGTCGCGCCATACGTTCTTGTCCATCGGTTTCGAGCCCCAGTCGATCGCGTTTTTCAAAACAGCTGGCAGTGAGCGGTTGAACTCTGGCATTACGACGAGCATCGCATCGGCGCGGGCACAGTTTGCGGTAAAACGGATCACCGAATCAGGACGTTGTGCCTCGAGATCTCCGTTGTACATAGGCAAGTCCTCAAGCGCAACCTCATAGAACTCAAGAGACGAGGGAGCCAATTGAGTAATTGCCTTCGCGAGTAAGCGATTAATCGACTCTCGGCGAAGACTGCCGACAATTACTGCAACCTGTAGTTTCTTCATTAATTATCTCCAAATAGATAAATCACCTTCTTCAGAGCTTCAAGCAACACGCCTCTCTAAAGCTCGGCTGAATTTAGTTCAATCTCTTTTTTCCCTCGAATGATGAAACGCCGGTATAGCGAGATACTTTCGCTCGAAGGCGCTCCTTAATGCACGCCAGGCATCTCGGGGTTAACCCGTCCGGACTGCTCACCAACCTTCCAAAAAATTCGCTATCGGCGGGCCAGCATTCCTCACAGGAGGAACACCGCTTTACCCTGCCCAACTCCGAATCTGTAATCACCTCAGGAAAAGTGCTTTTCTTCATGTATGGCGCAATGCTGCAAAAATTTGCTCGAAGCGGAAATGCATTTTTTCAGCGGAAAAACCGCGTCGTGATACGAGCTAGGCTTGCAGATGTTGACCCCTCTTAGGGTTGACAGTACAATTCATATTGTACATTTAAGTGCATTATGAGGCACTCGGTCTGGCAATGCAACCGTCCTCTTTGGCTCGGTTCCAACATGCTGGCAAGCGCTATTAGAGCGGCGCGAAGTGACGACGCCCCTTAACGATCTATGCTCGTTCGAAGCGATGCAGTGAGCGCTTTTAGATGTCGGATACATCATATGCAGCCCGATTTGCAAAACAAAACAACATTAAAACGATGACAAATAATCCCTGTGACGTAACGCCTGAAAAGCCACTCAACCATCGGGTCGTCGTTGGTCGTCGTCGCCGCGCGAAAACCGAGTCAAAGGTCCTTGAAGCCGCCTTGCATGTGTTTGCAGAAAAAGGCCCAAGTGCGCCGGTGATTGACGACTTCATCAAAGCAGCAGGGATAGCGCGCGGCACGTTCTACAATTACTTCAAAAGCACCGACGAATTGCTTCAAGCAACATCCGCATGGCTAAGCGACGAGCTTTCCGCATCGATCGAAAAAGAGATATTTCATCTTAAAGATCCCGAACTGAGGCATTGCACCGCGATGCGTCTATGGATGACCAAAGCGGAATCGGACCCGGCATGGTGCGCCTTTATCTCCAAGATCTGGTTTGAAGGCGGCATTACCCATCGTTTTGCGACAAGAGACCTGCGTCTTGGAATCAAGAAAGGCGTGTTTCAATGCGCGAACGAGATCGTCGGCTTTGACATTTCATTGGGTACGATGCGACAAGCGATGTTGCGGCTTGCAGAGGGGAAAAAGCAAAAAGGCTATAGCGAGATCGTTGTGCGGCAGATCTTTGTCGGGCTAGGAGTAGCGCCAGAAAAAATCGATGAGTTGATGTCCCACCCACTGAATGCAATGAACATCGATTCTCATACGCTCAAATAGCAATGAGCCGTGGATTAGCACGGCCTCCACTTAGCCCTCTGTCCGAATTTCCTGGATCACATTTTTCTCGAAATGCGTGCCCCTGGTTACGTCTCCTTTTTGTAGAGCGGGAAGGCTCAATAACGCACCATTCCCACCCGTACACGCTTCAGAAGTCGTGTCTGATACCAACTTGAAAGCCTGTGGCCGTTGCACCCGGCTCGCCAGCTGCAGACGAGTCAGCCACCACGTAAGCCGCGTTCCCCTCATTCTTGACGCGGGAATAAGTCATGTACAGCGTGGTGCGCTTGCTAAGAGTATAGGTGTAGCCGACCGCAAATTGTCGAGCATCGTCCGCAATGGCTCCGGGCTTGAAACGATGAGAACGTGCGAAGGAAGTCTTGATGGTGCCTCGGCCCAACGGAATGGCGGCACCCATTAGAGCATTGTTCTGCTTATCGCTTCCGAGCTTGTGCTGTAAGTAGTTCACATAGACCTTGATGACACCAAAGTTGTATGAGCCACCCATCATGGCGACTTCATAGTCATCACCGTCGGCAGGCGTCTCTCCATATGCTGCGGCTACGTGCAAGGGACCGGACTCATAACCGATCCGCCCTCCTCGGTACCTGGTGCCATCGATTCCCTCATCGGTAGCCACCATGAGTTGCGTATAAAAACCTCCGAGGTTACGCGGCGTAAAGTACCCTGCCGAGTTGCTTGCGCGTGACAATGTCTTCGCTGTGCCGAGGCCCAAGGGCCATCCTTCAACAATATTACTGGAGCCGCCAGTACCGACTGTGCCAAATGGGCTGAAATTCGAGAGGTTCCAAAAGGTCGGCGTGTAGTCTCGACCAAGGCGCAATTCACCGTATGTCTTGCTGACGAGAGACAAGGTGGAGCGCCGGCCAAACAGCTGGCTGTCAGGTGCCCCGTCTCCAGTATCCGGCGACATAGCCGCTTCAAGCCAGAAATTGAGCGACAATCCATTGCCCAGGTCTTCCGTGCCGCGAAAACCCACTCGACTGGGTATCAGGTGTCCGCCCTGATCCATGCCAATGACCGATCGATTGCCCACCTTCGAATGCGTAAGGTTGAGGTCGACGCTTCCGAAAATCGTTACGGTAGAAGGTGCATTAGAAGGTTCGGCATATCCTACACTGGTGGCACCGAACGCAAAAATTGCAGGAATAATCTTTTTTATCATTTTCGTTTTAAAAGCGCATTGCCCGTGCAGTCGAAGGTATATGGAGAAGATTTGAAAACTTAAACATTTGCATGAACTCAAGCCTCCCCTGCTCCGAATCACGATCGACACACAAATATCCTGTTGAAATGAGCGATCGTGACAACCTGATCGTGTTTTCGGCAGTGCCATTCATTTTGCGATGGGATAGAGCCGATCGTCGAAGTCATTCATGCTGACAAAGCGGAGTGGCGTGATGCTATCGACCTGCGCCAGGCGAACCTCATAGTCTTCGAGAATCTTGCTTCGCACCTCCTGTCCGATATAGGGGACGTGATAGCCGACAAACGGCGGCAGAACGTCAAATCCGGTATACGCCAGCGTGCCGCGCTGGAGATGCCGCAGCATGTCGTTCAGTTCTCCGTGGATGGCATTCTGGCCGAACATGTGGGGGCGTCCGCCCAGCGTGATGGTGGCCATCGCTCTTTTGCCTCGCATGCCGCCGCGGTCATAAAAGCGCATTCCGCCATAGCACAGGCCAGAGACCAGAACCCGGTCAATCCAGCCTTTCAGGATTGCCGGCGTCGAAAACCAGAAAATCGGAAAATTAAGAATCAACAGGTCGCACCAGATCAGCTTTTCGAGCTCGTCCTGAATATCGGCAGCGATCGTGTGCGTCTCATAGCCATGCCGCTGTTCGAGCGCATAGACAAGGTAGTCATTATTCTTGCGCGCGCTGAAGTCCGCCGCGGAGGCAACGGGATTCCAGTTCATCTCGTATAGATCGGAAACCCTCACTTCATGGCCGTCACGCGTGAAGCGTTCGATCGCGCGGTCCTTCAATGCGCTATTAAACGATTTTGGCTCCGGATGTGCGTGAACAATGAATACCTTCATTGGATAGTCTTTCAGGAACGTTTGGAAAAAATTTACCGACCACCGGAGACGGTGCGCAATGCCGTCATGACACAGGAGCTGCGCCATGACGGCATTTTCAGGTGGCCCGCGATCTTCGGTGCCGCCTTTCAGGTCAGATGACGCGCGGCGTTCAGGACACCGGCAACTGTTGATTCACCGCACCCAAGGGCTGTTTCTGCTGCGACGGCTTGAGCAGGAAGTGCCCAAGCGCCGGAAGCAAAATTCCTGCACCTAGCATGTTCCAGATGAACATAAAGCCCAAAAGGATTCCCATGTCAGCCTGGAACTTGATCGGCGAAGCTGCCCATGTGGCGACAGCAACCCCAAGCGTCACGCCTGTCAAAGCAACCACTTTTCCGGTAAATAGCAAGGCACGATAATAAGCTTCCGACAGCGTCATCCCTTCCCGCAAGCGGGCCTGCGTGACGGTCAGGATGTACAACGCATAATCGACGCCGATACCGACACCGAGCGCAATCACCGGCAGCGTGGCAACTTTGACACCGATGCCGAGAAAGACCATCAGCGCTTCGCAAAGAATCGATGTCAGCATCAGCGGCAGCACTGCGCAGACGACTGCCCGCCAGGACCTGAACGTGATGAACGCCAGCAGAATAACGGCTGCATAGACGAGAATCAGCATTTGGACGTTGGCCTTCTTGACGACGATGTTGGTCGCCGCCTCGATTCCCGAATTGCCCGCAGCATTGAGGAACTTGACCTCATTGGTGTTGTTCCGCTTGGCGAAGTCTTCCACCGTGCGTACCACTGCATCCAAGGTGTCGGCCTTGTGATCCTTAAGGAAGACATAGACCGTCAGCAAATTGCATTGCTGATTGAACAGCTCCCGGGGAGCGCGCGTCGCGATGGCATTGAGCATGTCCTGCGTGCGCGGAAGCTCGTACCACTTCAGACTGCCCTCGTTCATGCCGACCGAAGCACGTTTGCTCAACGCAGCAAAGGAATTGGTGGACTCCACACCCGGCAGATTCTGTAGTTCAGACTCCAGCGCATCCACCTGGCTGACAGTCTGATATTTCACGCATTCGAACTCCGGCGTTCTGACCATTACGACGTAAATGTCGCTGCTGGCCGCGTAGTTTGCCGCCATGAACGCATTATCGAGGTTGTAACGTGAATCCGGACGCAGTTCAGGAGCGCCGGGATCCAGGTCGCCTACCTTCAGCTGCAGGCTGACCATGAAGCCGGCCACACCGAGCGCCAGGGAAACGACAATCGCAATGGAGGCCCACTTGCGATGTGTGAACAAGTCCAGAAATGCCCAGAATGGATGTTTTCGATGGGTTCCATCACGGCTATCCGTCTGTTCTTCCTTCAAGCTCCGGCTGGCGGCCGCAGCGCTGACACCGGTATAGGACAGCAGGATAGGCAACAGCACCAGGTTGGTGAAAATGAGCGCAGCCACCCCCATGCTTGCCGTGACAGCGAGATCCTTGATCACCGGAATATCGATCACCATCAGCACGGCAAATCCCACTGCATCGGCTAGCAGCGCCGTGATTCCCGCGAGGAACAAGCGACGGAAGGTGTAGCGGGCGGCGACTATCTTGTGCGTTCCGCGTCCGATATCCTGCATGATGCCGTTCATCTTTTGCGCGCCGTGGCTCATTCCGATGGCGAACACGAGGAAAGGAACCAGGATGGAATACGGGTCCAGTTCGTAGCCGAGGGTCGGCAACAGGCCCAGCAGCCAGACAACAGCAACAAGCGAGCAGGCAACGACTAGCGTTGTACTGCGCAGGCAACGGGTGTACCCATAAAGTACGACAGTACAGATCGCGATGGCGAGCGCAAAGAACAGCAGCACTTGCCGCAACCCCTCGATCAGGTCGCCGGCAATCTTCGCAAAACCGGTGATATGAATGCGCACGCCCTCCGCTTCATACTTGGTCCTGAGTTCCTCAAGCTTTTGCGAAAACGCATGGTAGTCGAGACGCGCACCGGCCGCGGCAGCTTCATTGAGGGGCACCAGGATGATGCTCGAGCGATAATTTGCTGACACCAACTGCCCTACCTCGCCTGAGCGGTCGACATTCTTACGCACCTGTTCGAGACTGGCAGCGCCGCCATCATAGTCATCCGGGATGACTGGGCCGCCATCAAGTCCCTCCTCGGTTACACCGATCCAGCGCGTCGCGGGCGTCCATAAGGATTTCATGTACGGCCGGTCGACGCCGGCCAGCAGGAACAGTTCGTCGTTGAGCCGGCGCAGCGTTTCGAGATAACGCTGATTGAAAATATCACCATCCGCCGCTTCCACGGCGACGCGAACGCTGTTGCCCAGGCCAGCAAGATCTTGCCGGTTCTCGAAGTAGTTGAGAATGTAGGGATGGCTGGCTGGGATGGTTTTGTCGAAGCTGGCGTTGAGTTTGAGTGCCAGGGCTTGATAACCGAGCGCGAGAGTCAGCAACAGACAGACGGCGATCACCAGGAAACGGTGATTAAAGAAAGCCCGTTCAATGATATTGCCGGAACGAGTGTCGAAATCCTTCGGATCGCGTATAACCGGGTGCTCGGCCAGAGTAGTGTCGTGGTTCATGACTTATTTTCCGTGGCGGATTTTGAAAGCCTGGCGCGGCTTAGGCCGCGTGCCCCGGCAAAGAGAAATTCACCGTCAGCGAGCTCGACAACGGCATTGAGCGGACCCATTTTCGGAATCGATGCGCGAACGAATTGCTTGCCGCCATCGGCACTGATGAAGACATTGCCGCCGTCATCGACCAGGATGAGCTCCCCGCTGCGGGCAGTCAGCGCCGCCGTCAGTGTGTTATTCCCCGGGACCTGACACTTCTCCCAGGTTGTGCCCTGATTGCCCGACCAATAAGCGTTGCCGCGCATGCCATAGACGACGAGATTGGATGCTGCAGCGGCAAGCCCGAAGTAGGAACCTGAATACGGTGTTGTGACAGACCGATAAGCTCCGCCTTTATCAGAAGACATAAACAATCCACCTTGTTCACCAGCCACCCAGATTGCCCCCTCCTTGTCTAGAATGGAGTAAAGATGGAGGCCTTTCGGATTGTCGATAGATTGCTGACGGGCTCGCCAGTTTTTGCCTCCGTCGTTCGTTTCCAGAATGAAGCCATATGCCCCGACCACCAGACCGTGATTCTGGTCGAAGAAGCGCACGTTCAGAAAAGGCTTGTCCGGTCCGTCTGCGACCATTCGATCGGCATTGGCGATCAGTTGCGGATCAGCACCCGGCATTTTTGCGGCATCAGCAACTAAAGCAGCTGCCTGCTTGCCGTCGATCGCTTTGCTCCACGTCCGGCCGCGGTCATCGCTGCGCAGTATCACGCCGCTATGTCCCACCGCCCATCCTGTTTCGGGGCCGGCGAAAGTGATGTCGGTCAGCGTAACGCTGACTGGTACCTTGGCTTGCTGCCAGCTTTTTCCCTCGTCGTCGGACCAGAGAATCAGGCCACGTTCGCCAACCGCAACAAGGCGTTCTCCGGCGCGGCCGATGTCCAATAAAACTGACGCCGTACTGCGTTCGATGGCGCGCATCTGTGCGGGCCGCTCGAGAACATCCGGCTCTGCATGCGCAGCACAAGCGGCAATGCTTGCGAGCGCAACCAGACAGGCTCGTGCGAGCCTGTGATTCATGTTGAGTTGCATATAACTTCCCTTCACCCGATACGCGAGCACTATCTCGCGTATCGGGCCTGTTCGTTTAGTGGCTACAAACGTTCTCCACGCTTATCGAACACCTGCGCCTGCAAGCGCGTCAGGCGAGAAATAGGCGTCGGGGCGTTTTTGCACCACCTTGAACTGGTTCGGAAGGTCGTTAAAAATATTGTTGGCCATCCAGGTCCCAGCCTGCAGATTGAAGGTTACGAAGGTCTGGGAAACGACTGCAGGAATTTCTGGCGCAACGAAAGGCACCGCCTGCTGGGTACGCCAGAGTTTACCTTCGGCATCGTAGCCGTCGGCAAGAACGACCGCCCAGGTATCTTCATCCACATAGTAGCGGCGCTTGGGCACGGCATGGCGCTTGCCCGAAGCAAGCGTGGCTTCCACTACCCAGACGCGATGCAACTCCCAGCGCAGCTTCTCGGGATTTAAATGGTGAGCGGCAAGCACATCGTCGGTCTTGGCGAGCAAGAACCGATTATTGTTGTACGGCACATACATTTCTTTCTTACCGACCAGCTTCCAGTCGAAGCGTTCCAGAGAGCCCAGGAACATGAACACTTCATCGAAGTAGCCCTGGCCCGATGCGACAAAGTCCGGCGTGTCGAAAGCAATGGTCGGTGCGCGGCGCACGCGACGCTGGCCAGCAAGATATTGCCATGCCTTGCGCCCTTCCCCGACCTGGTCTACCGGCTCATGAAGCAGCATCGATTCGCCTGCCTTGAACGGCGGATTGGTCTGGACCTGACGGAACATCCAGTGCAGGCCACCGAATTTTTCGAGCGAGCCCTCTTTGTTGTAATAGGGGAACTGGTGATCATCCTTGGCCTCGACCGCCATCGTGCGGCTGCCGTTGGATGCGCCCACCCAAATCCGGAATGCGCTTTCGGCGGATTCGCCGCGCCAGCGCAACAAGTGATTCCACATCACTTCCGCGCCGGTCTTCGGGATCGGGAACGGAATACCGCCATAGGCATTTTCGAGATTCTTGCCGCCCTCGGTTGCCTTTGCGCGAGTCGCGTTGGCAAAGGTGTTGTCATACACCCACTGCGGCGCGGAGGCGGTGCGGTGGGTCGGATACACATCGAGGCGGAAGCTGTCCGGATATTTCCGCAGTAGCGCCTGCGTGCCATCCGACAGTTTGTCCTTGTGCTGGTCCAGGCTGGCTGCCGAAATTTGCAGGACGGCTTTTTCGCCGGCGAAGGGATCCGGACGCGGCGACCCGGGTTTGTAGTCGGCAGGCGCCTTGTTCAGGCCGCCGGTCCAGGCGGGAATAGTGCCGGCTTTGTTTGCAGCCTTTTCGGCGCCGAAAGGCGTCAAGCTGGATTTCAATGCAGAAGCCTCATCGGCGCTCACGCCCGCGAAGCTCGGCAGTGCAACAGCTATCATGCTTGCGATAGCGGACAGGTTGAAAGTACGTCTAAGCATGGTTGTCTCCTGATTAGAATGTGGTCTGCACTGTGAATGAAACGAAGTTCCGATCGCGCAGTGACTGGGCGCCCGTCAGCATGTATAGCGCAGGATTCGAGGCATCCGTGTTCTGCGTCAGCATGGCGTTCTCCTTACCGAAGAAATGCGTGTAGTTCAGCGCGAAGCGCCACTGCTTCTGGTATTCGCCCTTCAGTCCGATGCTGACGTCGCCACCATGCTCCGCGCCCCCGTTGAAGTTTCCTACTGCCGATGAGCGGCCGCTTATGTTGTAGCCAATACCGATCGGCACGGACAGATCGAGATTCGGAAGCGCCTGGAAATACTGCGGCGCGAAGATCATGCGGACTGCTGTTGCATCCCGCGACACGTTCGTATCTAGCGCGAGCGGGTTCTTGTCAACGGACAGAGTCCTGTTCCATGCCAGCTCGCCGAGCAGTTCGGCGCCATCCCAGAGACTGTTCGCTCCCATCAGATAAATCGCGGAGATTTGCGCGTGAGCCGTCTTGCCGACTGCATACAGCGGATTGTTCCTGCCATTGCTGACGAGGCCCGGATCGATCTGCGGTCCGGAGACCAGAGGTGCATTCCAACGGTAGGACACCTCACCTGAAACGTTTGCGTCCCCGAGAACCGTACTGAAGCTGGCACCAGCCGTCTTGATCTTTTCCGCATAGACCAGGCGATAACGGTTGCCCGGATCCATCATGATCTGCGGTGCCTTGTCGTTGTACTGTGCCAGGTAAAAGCCATACTCGACGTCGCCGGAACCCGGTTTCAATCGAAGTTGCAGGCCACCCTGATCAGCCTTCGGTTTGAGGTCGCCGGCATAAGTCATGGCAAGCGGCGTGCCGGGGAACAGGTTTTCGGAGCCTGCACCGATGAAATCGGCAGAGCTCAGGAAAGAGCCAGAGGCCGGCAACCGGCTTTTCTGCCAGTCATACTGGTAATACGCGCCCATCGACACCTTCGGGTTGAGCTGCACCTGAGTGGACACCTGCCCTACGGGTCGGATAATTTCCTTGAACTGCGAACCCGGTACGGACAGCAGTTTGATGACATCGACAGGCGCCTGCGCATTGGCGATGCCGTTAGCCCCAAAGAACAGGCTTTCACCATAGAGCACGGTGTGTTTACCTGCCCGCACCATGAAAGGCGTCTCGGCGGATTCGTCACTCTTGAAATAGACAAAGGCATCAAGCAGTTCCGCTTTGGTGCCCACCATGTCGCGCGTCCCACGAGTAAACTTTCCGGCCGGGGCGCTACTCGAGTTCACGCTGTCAGAGCGGTTGTCGTTGCCACGATGGTAGACATCGTCATACCATGCAGCGCCGCTCAGACGCATCCCCAAGTTTTTGTAGGCCAGATCCAATTCGGAAAACAGATCCACACGATTCGAAACGACGCCACGTCGGAAATTCCTGTCGCCATCATCAAGTTGGCGGCCAGGGTTGAGGAACGGCGGCGGCCCTACCATTGCATCTCCGCCCGCTATCTTTTCACTCGGATTATTCAGTCGGTACATGACGCTGTATTTGACGGTGTTGTCCCAGCGAACCTTGACATCAGAATCCGCAACCGGAATTTCCATCGCCATTGCGGCTTGCCCCCAGGCGATTGAACAGCACAATACTAAAGTCCTACGTTTGAACATAGGTTTGCCACGAAACTTTTTACTCATTGTCTCCTCCGCTTTTTGTTAAGAAGGTTTATTTCGATAACGTGATACCTGACTTACAGCCTTGCATTTCAATCTGGACAGCTGCCCCTTTACACAGAAAAACTTGAATGACGATGAATGGCTGCCGCCGCGGCCAGTCACCAATTCACTGCGATGTACTTCGATTCCAGATACTCGAGAAGGCCGTCGTGCGCCCCCTCACGACCAACACCACTCTGCTTCCAGCCGCCAAATGGCGCAGCAGGGTCCGACACCACACCGCGATTGATCCCGACCATCCCGGATTCAATCCGGTCAGCGACACGCATGGCTTTTGCCAGGTCTCTGGTGTGAACGAATGACACAAGGCCGAATTCGGTGGCATTGGCAAGCGCAATCGCCTCTTCTTCCCCCTCGAAGCTGGCAATGGGAGCGACCGGGCCGAAGATTTCTTGCTGCAAGATCCTTGCATTGGCAGCGACATCCGCAAGCACGGTCGGCTCATAGAAAAAGCCTTTGCCCTCGGGCGCTTTCCCGCCAGTTACAAGGGTTGCGCCCTCGCTCAGCGCGTCTTTGACCAGTGCATCGATTTTGTCGCGGGTGTCGGCATTGATCATCGGGCCGAGCGCCACGCCTTCTTCAAGACCATGACCGATCTTGATATCGGCCATTGCCGCGGCAAACCGCCGTGCAAACTCCTTTGCGACAGGCTTTTCAACATAAAACCGGTTCGCGGCAGTGCACGACTCGCCGCCATTGCGCAACTTGGCAATCATCGCCGCAGCGACGGCATTGTCCAGATCTGCATCGGCAAAAACGATGAAGGGCGCATTCCCGCCAAGCTCCATTGAACATTTGACGACATTCTCTGCAGCCTGGGAGAGCAGGACGCGCCCGGTCTCAGTAGATCCGGTAAAAGAAAATTTCCGTACGCGGCTGTCCTTGAGCATGGCGCCAACTGCCTTTGATGAGCGCAGCGTCGGAATCACATTAACTACTCCAGGCGGGACGCCGGCTTCTTCAAAGATGGACGCCATCGCCAGTGCTGTCAGCGGCGTCTCTTTCGCGGGCTTCAAAACCGTCGTGCAACCGGCAGCGAGCGCAGGCCCGATTTTCCGTGTTGCCATTGCGGCCGGAAAATTCCACGGAGTGACAAATACTGCAATTCCGATCGGCTGGCGCTGGACAATGATTCGGTTTGCGCCATTGGGTGCCACCGAGATTTCACCCAAAATGCGGACACTTTCTTCCGAAAACCAGCGCAGGAATTCAGCCGCGTATAACGTCTCGCCTCTGGCTTCAGCCAGCGCCTTCCCGCTTTCCAGAGTAATCAGACGGGCAAGATCATCCTTTCTGGCCACCATGATTTCGTAGGCCCGGCGCAGTATCTCGCCACGTGCACGCGGTGGCGTGGCCGCCCAGCCGGCAGCGGCAGCGTGCGCCGCATCGACAGCAGCCACGGCATCTTCCACCGTTGCGCTAGCGACGCTGGCCAGCTTTTGCTCATTAGCCGGATCGATGACATCAAATCGTGATCCGTCCGCTGACTCGCGCCATTTGCCGCCGATGTATAGGTCCTTTGGCACACTCTCGATATTGATTTGCATTTGCGTCATGTCTCCCGCGATTGTTAGTTGAAGGTTCTGCAGTTGTGCATTTTTGCTATCTGCGCCGCACACGATGGCGTGCCTTGCAAATGGATTAACGAGCTGTGCGCAACTCATGCACGTCGCTTATCAGCGGACCTGAATAGCGCCCATCGACACACTGCAGCGAATGCTTGCTATGTGAGACATACTATTCAACATGTCATCCTGTGTCAACATGACAGTGTAGTTTTACCTGAAAATATTTTGAAGTGATCTGCCTTGATCTGGAAACCCGGATAACCCCTTATCTCCTTCGCCGATCCTGGCCTATCGTGCTATGGGGTTGCGATGACTCGGGAGAAATCACAATTTTTTACATGCTGAACAAAAGGGTCAATTTGTACTAAAATACATACAATTCGATCAACGATGTAATGACAGGGAAAGACGTATAAATGCGCTCAAAAGTGACAAGCGATGTTTCCACGAAAGAAGAAACCGCTATCAACCATCGAACCATTGTTGGGCAGAACCGGCGTAACAAGACACGAGCGAAAATCATCGAAGCAGCACTTCACGTTTTCGCGGAGAAGGGACCGGATGCACCGGTAATCGACGATTTCATCAAGGCTTCCGGCATTGCACGCGGCACCTTTTACAACTATTTCAACAATACTGCCGAGCTGCTGTTAGCCACTTCTGATTCGCTCGCCGATGACGTCGCAGCTGCGATCGAGGGGGAGATATCGCCGATCAAGGATCCAGTAATGCGCCACGGCGTAGGTATCCGCATGTGGATGCGGAAGGCCAAGAGTGATCCGGCTTGGTGCCGCTTTGTCGCTAATGTCTGGTTTCAACAAGGCTTTGCCGTGGAAGGCCCCCTGCGCGACATTCGCCTCGGCATCAAGTCAGGAGAGTTTTCCTGTCCATCGGCAGAGTGCGGTTGGGACATGACGCTAGGCACGATGCGTCAGGCCATGATCAGGCTGCTGAACGAACCGAAGCTCATCAAGAAGGACTATACCGATCAAATCGTGGATATCATCCTGCAAGGTTTGGGGGCATCGCCTCAAAAGCGCCAGGAAATCTTTTCCTACGAATTGCCGGAAATCCGACGTCCAACCAAGACAATCTCCTGAGAGAGACTGGTTGAAAGCCACTGCGAGCGGTTCGAATGTGGTCGTCAGCCGCCGGTGTGCGACATGAATCGCATAATCTTGTGAGGCTGTTCACGAAACTCATGTTTTTCCGGCTTCAGCTCGATCGCGGCGCGAATTGCATTCTCCAGTTCAGCATCGCTCGCGCCCCCGCGCAGAAGCGGACGGAACTCGAACCGCTCTTCCTGCCCCAGACATAGATATAAAGTGCCGTCGACGGACAGACGCACGCGATTGCAGCTTACGCAGAAGTGCTGCGATAGTGGTGTGATAAAGCCGATACTGGCTTTTCCATCGGCTGTAGCCAGATAGCGCGCCGGGCCACCACCCAGCTCGAGGGCCTGCGGCAGAAGATCAAACTTTGTCATCAATCGCGATTGGATTGGCCCGAGAGAGACAAAGGGCGCATTGTATCCAGTACTCCCCATCGGCATTGCTTCAATGAAGCGCAAGACGAATTCGTGCTCGATACAGAATGCGACCATATCGTCGATCTCACGGTCGTTGATACCTTGCAGCACCACCATATTGATTTTGATCGGCGAGAATCCCGCTGCCTTTCCAGCCATGATGCCGGCGATGATTTTCGTCAGGCTGTCACGGCCGGTAATCGCTTCGACGCAATCAGGTTTCAAAGAATCGAGGCTGACATTTATACGCTTCACACCTGCAGCCTTTAACTCACTGGCGTGGCGTTCAAGCCGGGTCGCATTGGTAGATAAAGAAAGGTCGTGAATGCCGGGCAGTCGAGCGATGCGGCCCGCCAACTCAGGCAAGTTGCGCCGCAACAGTGGCTCGCCGCCGGTTAATCGAATTCGCGAAGTTCCTAAACGTGCAAATGCGCCCAGCAAACGCTCGATTTCGTCGAAGGTCAACCAATCCTTCGGCTCTTCGAATCCCTTGAAATCTTTTGGCATGCAATAGGTGCAGCGCAAATCACACCGATCGGTCACCGAGAGTCGAAGATATTCAATGGATCGGCCAAACCTGTCCTTTAATTTATCCTGTGGCATCGGCGATCTCCATCGAGAGTTTTATAAACAATGCTCGCCTCACACAACCTTTTCCACTGGCCCTGGAGGCAGGAATACGGCACTTTGTGCTTGACCTGACAGCAATGAAGGCGTGACGGACGGAACGGCTAATAATGGGGTAGTCTGGATCGGGGTTTTCGGTTCGATCCGGGCGGCCATTTCATGAAGAGACGTCACATCACTTAATTTGAACATGCTGACGACATCCATCAGCCCGCCTGCCAACTGATGCATCGAGTCAGATGCCGCAGCAGCCTGTTCCACCAGACTTGCATTCTGCTGCGTGACGACATCCATCTGCCTGATGGCATTGTTGATTTGATCAAGCTCGCCGGCCTGCCCTTCGCTTGCTGTGGCAATTTCACTCATGATATCGGTCACGCGTTTAACGCTGGCGACGATCTCGTCCATCGTCGCGCCAGCATGGCCGACCAGTTCGCTACCGGAATCAATCTTGCTGACGGATGCATCTATCAGTGTTTTGATCTCCTTTGCGGCACTCGCGGCACGTTGTGCGAGCGATCGTACTTCGGAGGCGACCACGGCAAAACCGCGTCCTTGCTCACCGGCCCTCGCGGCCTCAACGGCCGCATTCAGTGCCAGAATATTGGTCTGAAACGCAATTCCGTCAATGACACCAATGATGTCGACAATCTCCCTGGATGAGGTATTAATCGAAGCCATGGTGTCGACGACCTGCGATACCACCATGCCGCCTTTTCGCGCAATTTCAGAGGCGGATATCGCCAGTTTGTTTGCTTCGCAGGCGTTTTCAGAATTTGACTTGACCGTCGAAGTCAGTTCGAGAATTGATGCGGCGGTCTGCTCCAGTGTATTGACCTGATGCTCGGTACGCGACGACAGATCCTGGTTGCCGGACGCAATCTCTTGAGAAGAGTTCACTATCGCGTGTGTACCAAGCCGCACTTCACTGACGATCTTCTCAAGGCTGCCATTCATCTCCTTAAGCGCTTGCATCAACTGGCCTACCTCGTCGTCGGAATGGACTTCGGCTGCCACGGTGAGATCTCCGTTAGCGACACGCCGCGCAAACGTTACCGCTTCACGTAACGGTATCGTGATGCTGCGGGTTAACCACCATGCAAAAGCTGCGCATAAGAGCAGCGCAATGCCGGATACCACAATGGTAAGCAGCCGCGCGCTGGCTTGCGCATCGCGCCCCTCTTCTTTCGCACGGTTTGCATAGGCTTGATTCAGCAGGATCAGCTTTTCCATCTGTTCCTGAATTTTTTGACTCACGCCCTGCACTTTCTCTCCGGTATTAGGAAGGCTTTTGAACGTACTTGTCATGCGACTCCAGTCCGTTTCATTGCTCAGTTCCTGCAGGCTGGCGACCATGAGTTCATTCGCCGCCAAGTACATTTTCCATTGCTCGGTCAATGATTTCAGAATGGCAGCTTCCTCTGCTGTTTTCGGCAACTTCGCATAGCCGTCGAAACTGGATTGCGCCTTCGCATCGGCAGCCAGTTTCGATTTCAGCAGAAAACTGAAAAACGAGCGGCCATCTGCCAGTGCATCGTCCTTGTTAGCCTCTGACTCAAAGGCGGCAGCATCCCAGCCCATGGCAGCCTGGCTTTCTGAAATCGCCGCCAGCTGCCAGACGCGCATGCCCATCAAACGGGTCACGGCAGGAATGCTTTGGTCGCTCAGTTCGTTGAGTTTTTCACCAACGCCTCTCGTTGCCAGCCACCCCGATATTGCCACCAGCAATAGCAACGCTACGACAGCCGCGGTGAATGTAAGCAGCTTTAATTTGATTGAAAAAGCACGCACCATTGTTCTCCTTTTGTCGAATGAGACGTTGACAAACCGTCTCTTCTCCTTTTAGTTAGTAAAGCAGTTTTGCCGCGCCCCTTTTCATCGGGGCTGCGGCGTCAAATGGGAGTGTTTGTATGCGCCCGGCTTGCGCGCGCTGATTACCTCTATTGGATGTTTCAGGAAGTTAGTCCTTGCCATATCAAATGAATGCCGGTCAGCAGCAAGCCTGCCTGCGCAATACGGAAAAACCATTCCTCGTTGACCTTGCGTTGCAGGCGATACCCCAAAAAAACACCCAGCGGTATCAGCGGTGCCAGTGCAAGACTCGCCCACAAATTCGGTGCAGAAAGCTGCCCGAGCAGCGCGTACGGCCCAAGCTTGATCAGGTTGGTCGCGAAGAAAAACATGTTGACCGTCGCGATGTAGGTTCTTTTCTCCATACGCAGCGGCAATAGATACATCATGAGCGGCGGAGCGCCGGCATGTGCGACGAAACTGGTAAAACCGGCGAGTGCGGAAAAAAAGCTGCCGCGCACCGTACTGGGAGTTGCAGAAGCATTGGCCAGAGCAGGAAGCAGCAAACGACTGGCGACGAACAATACCGATATTGTTCCGATGATCAGGCGAACGATGGACTCGTTAAAAACGCCAAAGGTGAGACTGCCAAGCGCAATGCCAATGAGTGATCCGGGAATGATGACACGGAGGACGGCACGGCTCCATTCGCCATAATACGCACGCATGCCGACGATATCGGTCAGGCATAAGATGGGAAGCATGATGGCCGCAGCCTGGCGCGGCGAGATGGCAAGCGCCATCAGTGGGACGGCAATACCACCAATCGCGGAAAAGCCGCTTTTCGACACTCCAGTCAGAAGAACAGCAGGCACTGCAACAGCGTAAAAAATCCAGTCAGTTAACATTAGCCCTACTTAATCTGGATGATGCCACCCCAATTTTCAAGCGTGCCAGCACAATGAAAAAAGAAAGCGTCAGTATGAATTGCATAGACAGGCGGGAACGGTGTGAGCGGTCTTAAATAAGACACGGGCGCGGCGTGTTGCATGTTCGACTCGCCGCGCCCCATTCCCTTTTCTTGCGCCCCGGTTAACATGCGTCACCGGGGCAACCCCATCAGCTACTTAGTCGAAGCTGTTTTTCTTGCCATCCCTTACATAAGCAACAGTGGCGCCAATGTGATTCTTGCTGTGGATGGACTTTTTCTTGGCAAGGTGAGCAAACATCTGGATCCCGAAACCGCCATCGAGGTTGTCATTGATCCGGAGCTTCCATGGACGCCGCACGATCTGCGTGGTCAGGCGACGCGTGATGCGCGGCTGCTGCATGATGTGATCGGCAAGCTTGAACGCGCGGTCCAGCAGTTGTTCACGCGGCAGAACTTCATTGACCATACCGTATTCCAGCGCCTTCTTCGCATCGATGGCTTCGCCGGTCAACAGCGCATATGCGGCACGCTTGACGCCGAGAAGCTCCTGGAAGCAGCTATGAATGCCATCGCCGGGAACCGATCCGAGATCATAGTGCGGATCGAAGACTACCGCGTCGTCGGCGCAAATGGTGATGTCGCACATCAGGGAGATTTCGCTATGAAACCCCGGGCCGTTAAAGACGCCGATGGTCGGGATTTCAAGATCGTTGATCAGCGCGCTGACATTGATGCGACCGTCCTTGTAGGCGTACTCGTACGCCCAGTGCTCAAGATCCTGCTGTTCCAGCTGAAAGCCCTCGGGATCGGCGGCCATCATGAAATCGGCTCCTGTGGCCGTCAGGATGAGCAATTCGTTTTCAGGATCGGCGCCGATCGTCTTCAGGAGCTGTCCTAGCGCGCGGTGATGTTCCACGCTCAACTGGACCGGTCCGTTCAGCGTATGCGCCCGTGCCAGGATAACGCCGTCAGCGCGGCGTTCGAGGTGGTAATGGCCCTTGAAGCGCTCTTTGTATTCTTCAAATTTAGGTGTTGGTACAAACTGTTGCAATGACATGTCATTCCTCCAATAAATTTATCTAGTCCAGCGGATTCTGCCGAGAGCTGGACGGTTTACAGCGTTTTTGCCAATCCGATGGCTGCTGCAACTATTCCAGCAAACATCAACATATCGCCCAGCCCCATCAACAACTTGTTGCGCCGCAATCCGCCCACAGTCCACATAACCGCCGCGGCCATCAGGCCGGAGGCGAGAACTGCGAGAGTGACTTCCGAATATTCCATTTTCTGGAAGGAGAGCCCGATCAGCACATTCACTACGGAGAACAGAAACGAATGTGCGTGAACCGTGACTTTCCATTTATACGCGTCAAGTCTTTCGTGGTATTGCAGCAGGGTGCCTTGCTTTGCAATGTTTTCGAGCTTTTCGAGGTGGGGGTCATGCGTCATGCCCAGATACAGGCCGATCACCACTGCCACCACCATCCACGAAAATCCGAAAAGCATCAGTAGGTTGCCCATCATGGGAATCCTTAGTTGAGTCCAGACTCGCGGCGCGTGATTTCATAGAACGCGCTCCAGTCCGCTTCCTGCATTCCCGCGGCGATGCCGGCCTCAAGTTTTCTCTTGGTGATTTTGCCCATTTCGAGGTCAACACCGACAGCTTCTGCTGTGGCAAGCATCAGCGTCACATCTTTCAGACCGCCCGTCATTACAAAGCCGCCGCGGCCGGCAAAATCACGCGCTCTCAGTTTTTCCGCATACAACTTGAAAGCCGGGTGGGCAAACGCTGCCTGTTGATAAAAGTCGCGCATGTGTTCGAGTGGCACGCCGCATTTCTCTGCAAGCGCATAGGTTTCACCGATCAATTCGATGATTGATACGGCGTTGAAGTTGATGCAGAGTTTCATGCAGTTGGCAACGCGCGGCTGGTCGGAAATCGCGGTGACCTGCTTAGCGTAGCTCCTGCAAATCGGGGTCACGATCTCGATCGCCTTCGCATCGCCGCCAAGATAGGTCAGAAGCTGGCCGGTTGCCGCCGAATCGGGGCGCCCCACGACCGGGCCGGAAACGTAGTGGCTGCCATGCTTGCGATGCAGTTCGGCCAGCTCGTCCGCACATTTGGGCGAGATTGTCGTAACGCAGACGTGCACTGCACCGGGCTTCATGCCGGACAAAATACCGTCTTCCGCACTCACATTTTCAAGAATGGATTTGTCATCCATCAGGCTGGTAAGAACGACATCTGCGCCAGTGACGGCCTCTTTCAGCGAGTTTGCAGGACGCGCGCCTTTTGCTACCAGCGGTGCCATTTTCGATGCGGTCCGGTTCCATACCGTCAGGTCGAATCCACCTTTCAGTACACAATCCGCAATGCCAGACCCCATGTTTCCAAGACCAATAAATGCGACTTTCATTTTTAATTTTCCTAATTTAATGTGAAATAAATTGTGTCAATTTCTTTTAAGTGAATGACGTTCCGATACCGATCTATAACGCTATTTCGCCGAGATAAACGCTGTCATCTAGCACAACCATTTGTTTTTTTGCTCCAAGCTTCGGATGGGAGATCGAGAGCTGGTACTCTCCGCTCATCGGCTCCAGGCCATCGATTTTGAAATCGCCGAAATCGTCGGACTGGACGCTGGCGACGAGCTTGCTACCCTTGAAGAGCGTCACGGTCACGCCGGCCGCGCACTCCTTCACACCGCCCACTTGCGCAGTCACGCTGCCGCCGATAAAGCATTTTGTATAGCGATACAGATTTTTGTAATACACCCGCGGCTTTGTGCCGAGGTCCGCTTTCAGGACCTCCAGCCCCTGCTCTTTCACCATGTCCTGCATCTGCGCATCCTCGACCTTCACCGCCCGAATGGCGCCGGTCGAACATGCCTGCGCACAACGCGGCTCCGTCGCACCCTGATCCAGCAGATGAGCATCAAAGATCCACTTTTGCGGCAGTTGCAGTTCGTCATTCCACAAAATGGCGCCGTAAGGGCATGAGTTGACGAGGTCCTTGCGCCCTTTTGCCTTTTCCGGATCGATGATCACGATCCCATCCGGGCGTTTGAAGACGGAGCCATCCCCCGCAGCATTGACGCAAGGTGCGTTATCACAGTGATTACAGGTCGTCGGCAGATAAGCAACATCTACCAGCGGCGCCGCGCCGCGCACCTTCCTGTGGATTTTTATCCAGTTATGCCCATGCAAGGGCTGTGGGGCGGCATATCCCGGAAATGCATTCCCGATATGCTCATCCTTGGTGGCGAGCGAGCAGTTGTGGCAGTTCTCGCAAGTCGCCACGTCGATAATCAGATTCCATTTTTCCATCGTCCCCTCACATATTCGATTGACTTGTCTACTTGAGCGCACCACATGACGTTTGCGCGCTCCATGCTCACTTACATGTCATGCACGCATGCGCTCCGGTTCCATCGGGATCCACTTCTCGATCTCGACAAGGCAGGAGTTCGACCCCATTCCGTCTGTGCCCTTGACCTGCGGGCGCGGCGGCGTAATGGTGTTGATGCATCCACCCCGATCGGCGAATCCGCCACGGTCGGGAACCGGATCGTAGACAGCGGAAGATTCGAACGTCTTGACAACGCCGGGCATCACCAGCTCGTTGATATCCACGGCACAGATGACGGCACCGCGATCATTGAAGATCCGGACCAGGTCGTGCTGCTTCAAGCCGCGCGCGGTCGCATCCGTTGGATGCATGCGCATCACCCAGTAGTAGTGACCATCGACCAGGACACGGTGGTCTTCAATATCGTTGATCGTGCTGTCCTTGCCGTCCGAGAACGTGTGGAAGCTGTATCGCGAATGGGTCGAGATCATTTGCAGCGGATACTTCGCGGTCAGCTCCGTAGTCTGCATGCCTTCCCAGGACGGGATATAGCGGTTGAGCGCAGGCCGCTCGGGATTATTGGGATCGCCGCGCAGTATTGACGACGGCACGAACTCGATCTTTCCCGACTGCGTCGGCACGCCCTTGCCAAAGTCGCCTGAATACTGGGACGGCAATGGATGCGGTTCCGGCACATCCTTCTGCCTGTCTTCGGCATACCAGCGCATGCTGACCGGCTCGCGCGTGGCCTCCGGTTCCGGTTTGACGACGTAATAACCTTTCTTGACGAAGTCATTCCATTTCATTTCGCCTGCGATATCGGCAGAATTGAACACGTGCTTGCACCAGTCCAGTTCGCTGTTCCCTTCGGAGAACATCGCTCCAAGGCCGAGACGGCTAAGGATATCGAGGAAAATCTGGTAATCAGACTTCGACTCGCCAAGCGGTTCGATGCACTTGTGCTGCATGACGATGGTGCGATGATTGAGCTGCGCCGGTGCGTGATGGATATAGCCCTGGCAGCCCGCCGTTTCACCGATGTCCCAGCGCTCTACTGCCGTACAGGCCGGCAGAATGATGTCGGCAAAGGGGACATCGCCCTCCATGTAAATCGCCTGGCTGACGATACACTCCAGCGACTCGTGGCGATAGGCGTCGATATACCGTTTCGAGTTTGCGACTGTTCCGAGCAGGGCGCCGCCGTAGCGGTACAGCATATGCACTTTCGCGTATCCCGGCATCGGATAGGAATATTCCTGCATTTGCGCCTCGATCGACGAGCCGTCCCAGATATAGCCCTTGGCATAACCGTCGACAATCGCTTCCGGCAGGCGCTGACGCGGAATCATCTGCTTGACCGGGTTCATTGTCAGCACGTGCGGCATGCGCGTGTAGTTGTTCACGGCACCGGCAGTAAATGCCAGTTCGCCGGAAATGCCCCCTTCCGCATAACCCGGGAAGTAGTGGTAGTTGTCTACCGGTGCGCCCATCTGCAGGTTGCCGAAATTGACCCCAGGCTTGCCCCACCCCTGCATCGCCATCATCATGATCATGTTGCGTGCCCATTGCGAACCAGTCGCCGTGCGGCATGCGCCGCCAAGCCCGGTTCCCAGCCCGCCTGGCGCGAGATATGTTTTTTTCGCAGCCCACTTGCGTGCCAGGGCGCGCACGACCTGTGCCGGAACGCCGGTCTCGGCTTCCTGCCACTCCGGGGTCTTGGGCACGCCGTCCGATGTACCCAACAGGTAGTCATTCCACTCCGAGAATCCGGTGGTGCGCTTTTCAACGTAATCTTTGTCGTAAAGCCCTTCACTCGCCCAGACATTCATGATTGCGATGGCAAGGGCGGCATCTGTGCCGGGCCGTACCGGAATCCAGCGTCCGCCAAAAAGTTGCGCGGTCGAGTTGCAGTGCGGATCGATATGCACGAATTCGATACCCAGTTCCTTTGCCCAAAGCCGGCGCTCGGTCCCTTCGAAGCCCGCATAGCCACCGTTGGTAGCTTCCGGATCACTTGACCAGAAGACGACCATCTCAGCCTCTTTCAGGCAATCCTCGACGGTTCCATAAGCGGACGGCAAGCCTACCCGCATCGTGTTGCCGAAGTGATGCGCAGCGCCCCAGTACCATCCCTCCCAGCTGTCCGGGTTGTGGTGAACGCGCGTGAAGCCGATCAGGTTACCGAAGCGCAGCATGGAACTCAGGTAGTAGCCGACATTGCCCCATTGGTGATGGGATGAATGCGGAATCGCAATCGATCCGGGGCCATGCACTTGCTTCTGGCGCTTGATCTCCTTCGAAACAATATCGAGCGCCTCATCCCAACTGATCCGCTCGTAGCCGGAAATGCCGCGGTTCTGCGGATTGCGTTCGCCGTTGGGATCGAAGTCGACCCGCTTCATCGGATACAGAATGCGCTTTTCCGAATACACCATGGATTTCAGCGTCAGCGCATGGGGATTGACGGTCGCACGCCTGCGGGGTTTGAAGCTCTTGCCCCGCGCACGGATTACATAGCTTTCCGCATCATCTTCGGTAAAGTCGATGGGCGTCACACGCAGGATTTTTCCATCCTTGACAAACACAAACAGGGGACCGCCGTTCGTGTTGGTGGTGTAGCGAATCGAACCGTCCTTCATCGGGGTGCCATACTGCAGCCCCGTGGTTTCCATCTTGTTCATCAACTGCATGAACCAGACGACAAGGTCATCGGGTCCGGCAATCACCACGCGAAACTGCTTGGCTGCATGGACAATCTCTGCCCTGTCCATCGGCGGCTTCAGGAACACCAGCGCCGTCTTCAGGTCACGGAAGATCATTGCCACGTCAGGGTTAGGATGTATCCCCGCCTCGGACGTCACCGTCCCGTCTCGAAATGAGTAATAGCGTCCGATACTTTCATCCTTCAGCTTGATCTGCACCGTACAGTTATGCCGGCTCATTTCTTTCCGAAAGGCCGGATGCTTCTTTGCTGCGCGCCGCAGGACAAACGGAACGGCAAAAAGTATTGTTTTCAGGATCGCATTCACTTCAATCTCCTTCAAATCGGACGACAATTCGAGTGTTTTTTTAACTTCATTTCCCGGAACAAGCCGGAGCCAAATTGTGAAACGCTAAATATGAATCGGCTTTTCGTGGACTCCTCTTGCTGCTTCAGAAATGGCTTCCGCCAGTGTCGGATGCGCATGAATCATGTGAACGATATCTTCCGGCAGCAACTCGCTGCTCTTTGCCAGAAGCAGTTCGTGAATCAACTCAGTGGCGCTGGCGCCTGCGATATGCGCGCCAAGCAGTTCACCTGTTTCCGGATCCGTCAGGAGCTTCACCAGGCCGTCGGTCTTGCCGATGGCAACGCTTTTGCCGGCGCCGCGATAAGGGAACACCGACTTTTTGAAGGAGATGCCGTCTTTCACCGCGCGATCTTCACGCAGACCGAAACCCGCGATCTGCGGCTCGCAATAGACTGCCGATGGAACCAGATCGGAATCGACCTGCGCTTCGACAGGAGCGCGCCCCGCGATATGCTCGACGGTGATTTCGCCCTCGCGGGAAGCGACATGGGCCAGAGCCGGTGTCGTAGTGACGTCGCCGATGGCGAAAATGCCGGACACTGACGTTTTTCCGTAATCGCCGGTAACGATATAGCCGCGCGCGTCTGTCTTCACCCCTGCCGCTTCCAGGCCGATGCCATTGGTATTTGGCACGCGCCCGAATGCTGCGAGGATTTTCTCTGCCTGGATTTCCTCGGTCTTGTCACCAGTAACGACGGTGACTGCCACGCCGCCTTCGACCTTACGCCAGGACTTGGCACGCGCTTTCGTGCGAATCTCGATACCTGCCTTGCGCAGGGAAGCGTCGAGAACCTGTGCTGCTTCGAAGTCTTCCGCCGGCAGAATATGGTCGCTCATCTCGACCAACGTTACCTTGACGCCGAATGCGTTCATTACATACGCGAACTCGCATCCGATCGCGCCGGCGCCCAGAATCACCATGGCCCGTGGAAGCACGGTCAGCGACAAGATGCCGCTTGAGGACAGCACCGATTGCTCGTCCAGTTCAAACCCCGGAATCGACATCGGGCGCGAACCGGTCGCGATGAGGATGTTTTTCGCCAGGACGCTATCGGCTGAAAGATCATTTCCCTTCAGCGCGATTTTTCCCGCCCCCACAATCGAAGCGGTTGCCTTGATGAGATCAATCTTGTTTTTACGCAGCAGCGACGTGATGCCGCTGGCAAGCGTTTTTGCCGCCGTTCTGGAGTGCTCATGTACCTTGCCGTATTTGAATCCGGCACGGTCGATGCGCACGCCGAGCGCTTCCATATCCTTGAGCGCGGCGAACTCCGTTGCGTGGTGTATCAGGCTCTTGGAAGGAATGCAGCCCCAGTTCAGGCACACTCCGCCCGGCGTGTCCTTTTCGATAACACATGCGGACAACCCGAGCTGCGCGGCGCGGATTGCCGCCACATAGCCGCCGGGCCCTGCACCAATTACTGCTACATCGTATGTTTTGGCCACGGCAGTCCTCACAGAAGCATCAATTCAGGATTGGAGAGGAGCTCACCAAGCTTCTTCATGAAGCGTCCAATTGGCTCACCGTCCATGGCGCGATGGTCGAATGTCATCCCGCATGGAAGCATCTCGCGGATTGCAATTTGTCCATCCACGACAACCGCTTTTTCGAGTGATCCTCCTGGTTGGAAATTGACTACCTGCGGCAGGTTGAGCAAAGGAGTGGAGACCATCCACCCACCAGGGAAGAAACCCTGGGTGCTGGATATCGTGATGGTGCCATCGGCTGTATCCATCGGCGTGAGCTCGGATGCGCGCGCTTTTTTGATCAGCTCTTTGATTTCCCGGTCGATCTGGAGCAAGCCTTTGCTCTGCACGTTGCGCACCACGGGGACGATCAGGCCGGATTCGTATTCGGTACGCCCCGGAAGCGCGACGGCGATACCGACGTTCACGTTTTCCCACACGGTGATTTCACCGTTCTGCAACGTGGCGTTGCAGATCGGCACATGCTGGCATGCGATTGCCAGTGCGCGTGCATAGAACGCCATGAGAGATACGCGGGTGTTCAGGGATTCTTCGTAGCCGAGAATGGTCTTCCTGGCGGCAGCCAGTTTGGTGATATCCACTTCGAAGAAGGTATATGTCTGCGCTGCCGTCGTTTTTGCCGCGAGCATTTTCTGCGCAATCGCAGCGCGCATTCCAGTCAGGGGCACGCGCACTTTTTCGCGCAAGGCGGCGGATGCGCCGGGCGCTTCCGCAGACACGACGCGGCTCGGTGCGCTTGCAGCCGCAGTGACTCCGGCCACATCGCGCCGGACGATGCGTCCGCCGGGTCCGCTGCCGCGTATTTGCGCAAGATCTAACCCGTTTTTGCGAGCGATTGCTTTTGCCAGGCCCGATGCTCGGATTCTTTGCGTGCCTTGTTGCGCATTGCCTTGAGCGATTCCGGCGCCTGCATTTGCCGGCTGCGCAGCAGCTGGTGCAGCTTGCGGCGCTGGAGCGACGGTTGCGTTGCCTGCGCTGTTGGCGCTATTCGTGTTATCGCTGCCCGCTCCACTTACCAGTGCGCGGTACTCTTCTTCCGTGTCGGCGATTTTTCCGATGATTGTTTCAATTGCCAGGGTCTCGCCCTGCTTTGCGATCAGGTGCACGAAGCCAGCGCATGGTGCAGGAAGATCGGTCACGACTTTCTCGGTTTCGATCGCCAGCAGAACCTGGTCACGGGTCACGCGGGCGCCTTCTGCGACCGCCCACTCGACAACAGTCCCTTCGGACATCCCCATGGCGAGTTGGGGAAGGATTACATCACGTATCATTCTGTTCCCCTATCGGCAGATTTCACGAACGGCTTCTTCAATGCGCTCCGGCGTTGGCATCGTATACACATCGATATAACCGCCCGGAACAGGAATATTCGGATGGCACACGCGCTTGACCGGCGCATCCAGCAAGTCGTAACCATGCTCCATGACCTGCGCCGACACTTCCGCGGCAAAACCGCCGCGCTCGAAGTCTTCATCCACGATCACCAGGCGCGATGTCTTTTCAATCGATTTGAGCAGGGTGTCGAGGTCAAACGGTTCGAAACTGCGTGCATCGACCACTTCGATGCTGATCTCGTCCTTGAGCTTTTCGGCGACCTTGAGCGCAAAATGCACCTGCTGTCCGCTTGCAAGAACCGTGACATCCGTGCCCTCGCGCTTTACGTCAGCCAGTCCCAGCGGAACAATGTAGTCGCCCTCCGGAACATGCCCCTTTTGCATCATCAAGTTGGTGTGCCACAGGAAGAAAACCGGGTTGTTGTCCCTGATCGCGGCCTTCATCAAGCCTTTCGCGTCATACGGAGTGGACGGCATGCAGGTCTTGATGCCCGGATGGTGGATGATCGTTCCGTAGGGCAGGGTCGCATGTTCGTTGCCGACGCGGCGGCCTACGCCGCAAGTGCCGACCATGACCATAGGAAGAGGATGCTGGCTGCCGTGCAGGGAATGGTACTGGCCGGCCTGAAGAAACACCTCGGAGCCCGCGAAATACGAGAATCCCGCGTACATAAAATCCAGGACCGGGCGCATGCCCTCCTGCGCCGCGCCCATGGCGCAGCCGAGCATAGCTGGTTCGGCCAGCGGCGTATCGACAATTCGATGGGTGCCGAATTCATCGCACAGATTCTTCGTGTGCGGGAAGGTACCTGCCTGAATACTAATACCGAGCAAGAATACATTCTCGTCACGGCGCATTTCTTCAATGTAGGCTTCCCTGATCGCTTCGCAAAGGGTGATTTCGCGTTCGTTATTCATTTTCTAATCCTTGTTGATGGCTATGCCGCGTAAACGGACGCCTGCAGCTCACTGACAGAGGGAAGCGCCTTCGGGCTCGTATCGCAGAAGGCCTCGATGGCATCCGCTTCCTGCTCCGCATCGGCGAGCATTTTGTCAATATCGTCTTCCGTGAGGATTTTTTCTTCCAAGAGCCGTGCGGCCGCAAATTTCAGCGGGTCGCGCGTTTGCTTCCACTCCGCCATCAGGGCGGGATCGCGCTGCACCGGGCCCTCATAATTCACGCCACCAACGCTGTGCTCTTGAATACGGAAGGTTTTGCATTCGACGAAGATGGGGCCATTGCCCTGGCGGGTGAAGTCAATCGCCTTCAATGCCGCCTCGGCGCATGCAAAAACGTCCTGGCCATCGACGATCGAGGAAGGAATGCCGTAGCCCGCCGCAAGGCTCGAGATGTTCGGGCCCGGGAACAGATCCTTGACGTTGCTGTGCTGCGCCATGCCGTTGGCTTCGCACCAGAAAATCACAGGGAGCTTCCAGTTGGCCGCCATCAGCATCGCTTCATGGCAGCGCCCTTCGCCGTACGAGCCGTCGCCAGAACAGTTCATCACCACCTGCCCGGACTTCTTGTACTTTGCTGCGAACCCGTAACCGACGCTTAACGGGAAGTTGGCGCCGATATTGCCTGAGAAGCCGAAGACATGATCCTTCGGAAATGACATGTGATAGCTGGAACGGCCCTTGCAGCAACCGGCTTCACGGCCCATGTGCTCAGCAACGTAGTACTTCACGTCTATCCCTTTGCTGAGCATATGTGCCATGCCGTGCGCACGATAATGCGGCCACATAATGTCTTCCTTGGTCAAGAAAGATCCAGCCGCCACGCCAGGAGCAAGCGCGATGCCCCCTTCGTGATAAAAGCCCACCATTTTCCCGGCGCGGATGATACGCATCATCATCCTGTCCTGCGCCATGGCACGAGCCAGGTTTCTAAATAATGTGACTTTCTGGTCAGTTGTCAGAGACATGATTCACTCCCCCATTGCGGCCAGCGAGCTAGCCTTGTTATTGACGATGACAATAATGTCGCACTTGTACTTTAGTGTCAACCTGTATTTAAAATCCATTGCGAGTTATTTGGACAGATGTACAGGGTCCCATTGACATTCGATCTACCAGGATAAGGATGCGAAAGAGAAGGATGCGGGAGTGTGCTGCGCAATTGCCGGCAATGTGCTGAACCGTCAATACCAGGCAGACGGGCCGAACGGGAGATGGATGCCTGACTTCACCTACTTCTGGACAGCGGAAGGCTGATTGTATGTGGCTGCGGTGCTGGACCTGTATTCACGGCATATCTTTGGCTGCCGCATACAGAAAAGCATGCCATCTCAGCTTGTCGCTGATGCGCTCATGGTGGTGGTATAGCGACGAGGCAGGCCTTGGAATTGCTGCATCACGTGCAGTATGAGCCGTGCCGGGGAGGGATCGTGCAACTCGGTTATGGAAAGCTTCTTCATCAGTTTGAAAACCGACCGCACAACCCGGAAGGTTTATCGTTCGAGAGAAGAAGCCAACTCAAATGTATTTGATTACATCGAACGTTTTTACAATCAGACGCGCCGGCATTCGACGCTCGGTTACATCAGCCCGATACAATTCGAGCTGGCTCAAGAACCTTAAGGGAGTGTTCATAGAGCCGGCAGCAACCCAATACGGATCAGGCAATTGCCAAATGCACGCTCCCTCCACAAAAAAAAGCCCCCGGTCAGGGGGGCATTAAGAGGGCCGGTATTCCCTCGCTGTTGTTGCTCGTTTCCGGGCTAGATGGTGTTTGGATGATTCACCCTCTTCCCTGCGGATTCTGTGGCGGTCAGGGATGCGGTACTTCCTATGATGAAGACACACGTCTGACAGATTGGTGGCATGACAATGCACTACCAATTGCCATATTGCATGACAACACTTAGGTGAATCTTAAATTTTGAAAATTGCCGCTTTTGGACCGGCTTGAGCGTCCTGAAGGTGCGAGCCATACACCCGCACATAATTGTTATCGAAAAGACTACGCAGTTTTCTTTTCTGCTATTGGCACCAATACGGCTTCATCAGGTCGCTGGAAAACGACTTTTACCAGAAGGCCGCCATGCGCTGATTCTCCCAGCTCAATCTGCGCCTCATGGCGGTCAGCGATAGCTTTGACAATGGCAAGGCCCAGGCCGCTGCCGCTTAAGCTTGTTCCGGGAAGACGGTAGAAACGGTCGAATACACGGACTCTGGCCTGTTCGGGAATGCCGGGCCCCGAATCCTGGACCATCAATGTGACCTGAGAAGCATCTGCAAGTACATCGATGCGGATCGTTCCATATTCGGGTGTATATCGGACTGCATTATCGAGCAGGTTTCGCGCCATTACCCGAATGCCCTCCGCATCGCCACAAATATCCGCATCGACAAATTCTCCGTAATGCAGCTCGATATGCCGTGATAGTGCAAGCGGGGAAACGTCGCTTACACCCTGCTCAACGCATGCACACAACGAGAAAGTCGCCGCATCAGGCGATTCGAACAGTGGGTCCTGCCTTGCCAGTACGAGTAACTGCTCGACCAGTCGGGAAGCTCGATCAACACCACCCAGCAGCCGACCGATGGCTTGATCGCGCGCCGTATCATCTTTTGATCTTGCCAGAGTTTGTACCTGCAGCTTGAGCGCGGTAATGGGCGAGCGCAATTCGTGCGCGGCATCGGCCACGAAGCGCTGCTGGGACTGCAATGCTCGCGACATTCGTGCCAACAGGGAGTTTAGTTCGTCAACGAGAACCGATACTTCATTCGGAATGCCTTCGTCGGAAACTGGCGCAAGTGAATCCGCATTGCGGTTGGCAAGATCCTGACCAATTCGGTTTAACGGAGAAAGCGCAGACGTCACAACCCACCATGTCGCTGCAACCAGCAACAGGGAAACAGGAAGAACGGGCCACAAGGAATGCAGCGCCATCGAAATTGCATGGGAGCGCCTGGTCTCCATTTTCTGGGCAACCTGAATAACGCGCGTCTGCGTCTGTACTGCATATATACGCCACTCGCCGTAGTCCAGATTGACGGTGGAGTAGCCAAGTGTTCCTTGCTTTGGTAGTTGCCTGTAGTCGCGGGATTGATAAACACGTACACCGTCGTCGGTCCATATCTGGATAACGAAGTCGAAGTTACTGCTTTCGGGGGGCGCCTTGTACCAATCGGCCTGCTGGAAACCGCTATCTTGCAATGCAAGGGCCATCTGTTCCATGTGATAGTCGAACAGCTTGTTGGCTTCCTTCATTGCGGCGCGTAGTGAGGCCGTGAACTGCACGCCGGCTGCAATGAAAATGGCTGAAGCCAGCAGCAAAATCAGGCGGATACGTAGTGAGCGCATTAATTTTTTTCAACCATATAGCCGAGCCCGCGAACGTTCACAATAAATTGCTGCCCCAGTTTTTTACGCAATCCGTGAATATAGACTTCAACCGCATTGCTCTCGACTTCGCTTGACCATCCATACAGGCGTTCTTCGAGCTGCGCCCGTGACAGGATGGCCCCGGGACGCGCCACGAGGGTATCGAGAATCATCCATTCTCGCGAAGAAAGAACCACCTGCCGACCAGCCACGAGAACTTGCCTGGTTGCCGGATTAATCACAATTTCGCCCTTGCGAAAAACAGGATCCGCGCTTCCTCGAGACCTCCGGACAAGCGCGTTCAACCGGGCTGTCAATTCTTCCACGTCGAAAGGTTTGACCAGATAGTCATCCGCGCCGATGTTTAATCCCTGCACCCGTTGCGCCAGTGTGTCCCTGGCCGTCACGACGAGCACAGGGATATTGTTTCCACGGGTGCGAAGGCTGTACAAGACATCGGCGCCATCCTTTCCGGGTATTCCGAGATCAAGCAGCAGCGCGTCATACGAGTAGGCGGCGAGTGCCGTTTCTGCAGCCAATCCGTCCCGTACCCAGTCGACGGCAATGCCCTCTCCATCCAAAGCAATCTGGATGTTCTCGCCAATCATTGCGTCGTCTTCTACCAGGAGTACCTTCATGAATTTACGTGGATCTCAAAAATTTCCGTGCTGAACGCAGGGATTGTAGGCACGTCGTGCATTGAGCCGCAACTCATATTCGGAAGGCGTCATCACCCAGAAGGGGAAAACTTTCAACGCAGTGGTAGTTAAGCATAAGCAACTGTCACCCTCATGCCTGAGTAAACACAAGGCCTTTAAGTATTTTTAAGCGTGGCCTAAGTTTGATATGGGAGTATTTCCAAGTGCCATTTTTGCTTTCGGCAGTAACCGACGCTTGAAGGAGATATTTAAAATGTTTAAAAAAATGTCAACAGCCAGCACCAACCGGCCGCCCATTCTTGTTCCCGGCAGCGCCCACGTTCTGGGATACAGCCTGTCACGAAAACCGGAAGTTCGGCTTTCCCGACTCCAACGTGCAGAACTGGAGAGGCTCGACCGGTATGGCCGGTTCGGTCGCAAATAATCACAAGTAGTCAAACTGAAAAATGCGTTGCTTTAGTACTTATCTTACTCAGTACTTAATTGACCAGTAATACGATCATACCAAGGGTGGATTCAGCCCTGCATTGTGGCAAGACCACCCTCCTTCACCGGTCAAGTTGTCCTCTGACTCCCCGGATCATTCATCAGGTTGAACCGAATTAAGGTTTCAGGAAGATAAGCGCACCTGAGATTAAGTGCCCTTGAAATATTGGACAGCGCCTCATACGCAAGCCGACTTCAGAGCGCCATGCCAATGCCGGTAGAAGGGGTTAGCCTATTCAATGCAGCTTGTCCTTGATGTATTCCTTGATCTCTTTTTCATCGAATCCGGTAATATCCTTGGACACCTCATCGACAACCAGTCGCTGAGATTCCTTGCTCATGTTCTTTCTTAGCATGCCAAGGAATTTGGCAAACGCAATGACACGCAGCTTGTCATAGCGGTGTTCCATTCGTGCCTTGTCCAGATAATCGCTGATCTGCTTCGCAAACATGTCGCTCTCGTGCTGCGTCTTGCTCACGTTCGGTTCGGCGGTGTGCCCGATCCCTTGTGTGCCTTGTCCGAAATAACGCCCCTCCGCATCGCTCGTCAAATCCTGTTCGCGCATGCGCCCTTCCGGGTTGATGAAATCCTCAATTTCATGAAAATTACTTTCCACACCTTCGACTTCGAAAATTCTTGCGCGATGTTCATCCGCGGCGACAATCCAGGTGGTTTGCATGAAGCTCTCCTTTGCGGGTTATAGCTCATTCGACAAAGGTGTAATGACTTTGTTCTGGTGAATACGGCAAGGGGAGGAAAGCACAATGTGAAGGCCAAGCGAGATTGAATTGGGAATTTATTGCAAGGAAGGAATCCCAGGAGTGAAGACTAGGGTCGGATCTATTCGTTGCAGGAGAAAACTTTCTCCTCGTGCCTGAAATACCGAAGAAGGAAGGGTAGCTCCGGTCGGGCAAAACAAGACCAATTGACGACGGCAGAGTAAACAAGAGTTCAGGTGGCGCTTTTCTATACATTCTTCTAACTAATGCATAAACATGCGCTGTAGCTTACGGCGTATAGGTCTTCACAGTAGTGGAATTTTCAGTCGCACCTTTAGCGACAATCGCAGAGCCCACCGGAATATAAATTGTGTTTCCTGAACCGGTAATATCCAGGCTCATAACATTCGCTCCAGTCTGGAAGACGACGGTATTGCCAGTGCCGCTAAGATAGAAGCCGCCAATAGCCTGGTTGTTAGCAATCCAGACTTTATTGGAAGAGCCGGAAAGCGTGATATTAGCGGTACCGTTGAACTGCACCAGGTACTCATTACCGTTGGTGTTCATGTTCAGATTACTACCCCCGACCGTGGTAGCGGATGTAGAGACGGCAGGAGCGGATATGGTCTGGGTTTGCGCAGAGGCGTTCTGCGTATCGTTCTTGCTGTCCGAGCCCCCTCCACATGCCACAACTGCCAATGCGGCCAGAACTCCTGTCACTGCTGCTTTCATAGTAACTGCACCTTTGTTATCCGTCGAATGATGCAAATTTCATAAAAATATTCACGCCCAACATCTAACTAATCCGGCTTATAACTTCATGTTAACTATTCAAAAGGTGTTTCAACCTTATGTAATTAAAGGAATTTAATTAGCGAAGCGAGTTTTATTTATATTTAGACAAGGTGGCCACCGCACTGAATCTGCAGCATGTTGAAAAATGGGCTTGTCTACTGGCACATTTCCAGTTTATTGAATGGAAATGTGCCTTAAGGAAAAGAATTCAGACGAGCGCTAACGAGCGAAAGTACATACGGAAGCCACAAAAAGAGTGCGCCCTGCCTCACCTCTTTAGCGCTCGCCCCGGATGTAATGCTCCAGCTGGTCGATGATGAATTGCTGCTCGGAAATAATGTCTTTTACCAGATCGCCGATTGAAATCAGGCCGACCAACTCGCCTTTATCCATGATCGGCAGATGGCGCAAGCGATTTTCTGTCATTAGCGCCATGCAGTCTTCATTGGTGTGATCTGGTCGTACGTACATGACCGGGCTGCTCATGATGTCCCGCACAACCGTGTTTTCTGAAGATCGCCCTTGGAGCACCACCTTGCGCGCATAGTCCCGCTCGGAGATGATGCCGACAATTCTCGGCCCCTCCGTAACCACCAATGCGCCGATACTTTTTTCTGCCATCAGGCGGAGCGCATCCCAGACGCGCGCGTCGGGCGTAATGGTATAGACAGTCTGGTGCGGCTTGGAACGAAGAATATTTGCAACGGTTTTCATGGCAAGTCTCCTTTGAGCGCTCTGTTTAGCCTTGCGTGGCTCGGTCGCCCTCGAACGTGGGTATGAGGGTATGAGCATTGCGTTTATCAATGATTCAGGTAATGACGTGAATCAACAGTCTTCACTGTAGAAACGCAAACTCCGCAGGGCCAGAATAGGAGACATGCCGAAGCCGGTGCCGCCCGCACTTAGCGCGGAACTGCTTTTAACGTGCCTTGGAAAGAATAATCAGCCAGCGGCGCAGAAACAGCAGTTCCAGATGCCCGGCCTCGATGCCGGTGCTGCAGTCGAGGATCGGATTGACATGGTAGTAACGTTTGCGGAAATCGCGGCATACGAAAATCTCGCGGCGCCCCAGACGTAACAGGAACGACATCGGCGCATACTCGACGCCAAACCGCGGGGCAATGGAATTAGAGAAGTGTGCCATCGTAATCCTCCGTTTCTTGTCAGCAATGAATGAGGTCTTACTTTACCACAACCACTGTACAAATCAACAGTACTGTAAAAATAACCAGCTTTTAAGCAACAGTTTCAAATTTCCACTTGGGTTCCCAGTTCAATGACACGATTGCTGGGTACATGGTAATAGTCGGCTGCATCGCGCGCATTACGGGACATCAATGCGTACATTGATTCACGCCAAAGAGCCATTCCCTGCCCCACTTTTGGAATCACATTTTGACGAGAAATAAAGAATGAGGTGGACATCATTTCGAACTCCAGCCCTGCATCTTTGCAAAGCTGCAGCGTGGCGGGAATATCCCGCTCATCCTTGAAGCCGTAATGCACGTTGACCTGATAACAATTCTGGCCGAGTGTTTCGATCTTGACGCGATCTGCCAGCGCGACATAGGGAATGTCAGCGTTGAACACGGTCAGAAATACCGTGCGTTCATGAAGTACTTTGTTATGCACAAGGTTGTGCAGCATCGCATGGGGCACACCATCGCCTTCAGCCCGGAAGAACACGGCCGTGCCTTCGACACGCAGCGGTGGGCTGACGAACAGTGACCGCAGAAAGTCGTCGAGCGGAATCAGGTGTTTTTGCAGGTTGTCATACACCAGTCGACGGCCGTCACGCCATGTCAGCATTATGGCGACCATGATTGCAGCCAGTAAGATCGGGAACCAGCCGCCGTGCACGATCTTCAGCGTGTTTGCCGAAAAGAGCGCCATGTCGATTATGAAAAAGAACCCGGTCGCGGCCCATGACAGCAGCGCGTTATAGCGCCACCGATAGCGGATCACGAAGAAGGTCAGAATGGTCGTCATCAGCATCGTAGCTGTGACGGCAATGCCGTATGCCGAAGCCAGGTTGGACGACGAGCCGAAACCGACCACGGCCAGCAGAACCACCGCTAACTGCAGCCAGTTCACCAGCGGAATATAGATCTGCCCCATCTCACGCTCGGATGTATACATCACCCGCATACGCGGCAGGAAGCCCAGCGCAATGGCCTGCTGCACGATAGAGAACGTGCCCGAAATGGTTGCCTGCGAAGCGATCACAGTCGCTATGGTAGACAGCGCCACCAGCGGATAGATGCTCCACGCTCCGAGCTGCTGATAGAACGGGTTGGAGACGGCTTCCGGATTAGCCAGCAGCAGTGCGCCCTGACCCAGATAGTTCAGCGCCAGACCCGGGAATACCACGGCAAACCACGCAAGGCGAATCGGCCGCTTACCGAAATGTCCCATATCCGCATACAAGGCTTCGGCCCCGGTAAGGGCGAGCACGACCGCGCCAAATGCAAGGAAGGCCAGCCAGCCGTTCTCCACCAGGAAGCGTGCGGCATGCAGCGGACTGAGGGCGGCCAGGATTTCAGGATTGTCGATGATGTTGACAATGCCCATCGCCGCCAGCGCCGCGAACCATACCAGCACGATCGGCCCGAACCATTTGCCGATGCCAGCGGTGCCGTGGTGCTGCAGCATGTACAGCGCCACCAGTACCACCACCGTGATCGGCACAACGTAGGGCTTCAGCGCTGGGGTTGCCACTTCCAGGCCTTCTATGGCCGACAGCACGGAAATGGCGGGAGTAATAACGCTGTCCCCGAAGAACATCGCCGCGCCGATCAGGCCGGCCAGCAACACTAGGTAGTACCAGCGCGACTGTTGCGTTACCGTTGACTGGGCCAGCGCTACTAGCGCCATGATGCCGCCCTCACCCCGGTTGTCGGCACGCAGGATCAGGACTACGTACTTCAGTGACACGACAATGATCAGGCCCCATATGATCAAGGACACGACGCCCAGCACATTCGCCGGATGCAGTGGAAGACCGTGCGATTCCGAGAACACCTCTTTCATTGTGTACAAGGGGCTGGTGCCGATATCGCCGTAGACCACGCCGATGGCAGCGAGAGTCAGGGCTTGGAGGCTGTTTTTTGTATTAACCGTTGTCAACGAAACACCTTTATAAGCGCCATATCAGTTCATGAAACGGACTATTGGAAGATCGCATGATTCCGTATGGCAAAAATATAAAACCGACCGAGACAATACCCGTTTTCGGCGCAAATGTCTTTTTACACAAGCCGCGCTCAAGAACCAGTGAAATCCGGCGTGTTCACGTCCGGTTTCTGCCGGTACGTTTTCGGCGACACGCCGAACCAGCGGCGAAAAGTCCGGCTGAAGTTGGATGTATCGAGATAACCGAGCCGCTCGGCGATCAGCTCGACAGAGTGGCCTGTATGCCGCAGGTACCAATGCGCCTGCTCCTTGCGCACCTCATCAAGCAGAGTCTGATAGCTGGTTCCGCTCTGTTTCAGTTTGCGGATCAGCGTGCGCGCTGACATATGCAGTTCATCTGCCATCGCTTCGCAACTTGGGTAAGCATCCTCGCGCCCCTGCAGGCGCAGGCGCACCTGTGCCGCAACACTACCCTGCCCGGACAATCCTGCCAGCCCCTGTTCGCAATCGCGCAGCGCCGACATATAAACGGCTGGATCGGATGCCAGACTCGGTTCGGCAAGCAGCGCGTCCGGCAGGCAGATTTCCAGATGGGGTGCGTTGAATTGAGTTTTACCTTTGAGCCGCGCCGCATATTCCCCGGCCCATGGCGGCTCCGGATATGGCAGCCGGTATTCGGCCTGATCCAGAGAATGGCCCAGCAGTGCCTCGAACAGCGTCACGATTACTATTAGTGCGGCTTCAAGAATCGGTATGCGGACATCGCCCAGATCGAACAGCTCGCATATCTGAAGCCTGCATTTCTCGTCAATCCGTACCAGACGAAAATCGATCGCCTTGCTGCGCAACCGGGCGTACCGCGTAATAACGTGGAGGGCATCTTCGACATCCTTGCTCGCCAGCGCAGCATAGCCGACCGGGCCATGGGCGGACACATGGATTTGGGCGCCCAGCTCCATCGCCAGCGAAGAGGATCCGGCCAGCCGTAGCGCAGCCTGCACCAGCGCGCGCATCTGCATGAAGCTGACGCCTTGATCTGCACTCACCAGTTCGGCCCAGTTCAGGCCGGTGCCTTCGAGCAGGCGCTGGGTTGGCACGCCGCGCTGGCGCAACTGCATGCATAAAAGGCGCGCATAAGTCGGATGAAATGCGGGTTCCAGCCAGTGAGCGGGTACAGGCATCAGTTTTCACCTTGGTAATTGTGCAGCGTCAGACTGCGCGTGAATTTCCTCATGCTGTCACGTTATGACGAGAACTTGCCATTTCTTGCGGTGGAACTGTGCGGCATATCAAATCATGCTTAGCCCATGATAAATAAAAAAAGGAAAATTTCATGGAGACAATCCTCACCCCGTCGGAGCCGGCAAGCTATCGCGACCGCAAGCGCTATTCCTGGTTATTGTCACTTCTGGTGCCGGCGCTAACCGGAGCAGGCCCTGCCCTCTACTACGCAACCGGCAATATCTGGTCTTTATGGGCACCGGTTTTGATGATTTACATGCTCATCCCGATCATTGACCTGGCCCTCGGCGAAGACCGAAGCAATCCACCGGAAGAAGTGGTGCCCCGGCTGGAAGCCGACCAATACTACCGGCTCGTCACCTATGCGCTGGTGCCGCTGCTGTGGGCGGGATTCGTCTTTGGCATATGGTTTTTTACGAGCCACGATCTGCCGTGGCACGCGCAACTCGCCGGCATCCTGGCCACCGGCATTATCGGCGGCTACGGAATTAATCTGGGGCACGAACTGGGCCATAAGCGGCCGGAACTGGAACGCTGGCTGGCAAAAGGCATGCTGGCAATGACGGGTTACGGTCATTTCTATATCGAGCACAACCGCGGCCATCACCGCGATGTGGCTACGCCGGATGACCCGGCCTCATCAAGGATGGGCGAGAGCATTTACCGCTTCCTGTTGCGAGAAATGCCCGGCGGCTTTAAGCGGGCGTGGTCATTGGAGAAGGACCGTCTTGCCCGCTGCGGCAAGTCGACCTGGAGCTTGCAAAATGAAATCCTGCAGCCTCTGCTGCTGACTCTGATCTTCTATGGAGCCATGCTCGCCTGGCTGGGTTGGCAGGCGCTGCCTTTTATGTTTCTTGCGGGTTTCTGGAGCAATTTTCAGCTGACATCGGCCAATTATGTCGAGCATTACGGCCTGCTGCGTCAAAAGCTGGAAAATGGCCGGTATGAGCTTTGTCAGCCGCACCACTCCTGGAACAGCAATCAGCTTTTTTCCAACTGGGCGCTGTTTCACTTGCAGCGTCATTCCGACCACCATGCGCACCCGGTACGCCGCTATCAGTCGCTACGCCATTTTGAGAATGTGCCGCAACTCCCCGCCGGTTACGGAGTCATGTTCCTTCTTGCGTACATGCCGCCGCTCTGGTTCTGGGTCATGAACCGCCGGCTGGTGAGCGTGGTGAAGGGAGATTCGGCCAGGATCAATTTCGATCCTCCGCGCCGGGCACTGATGATGCGCCGTTACGGCCTTGCTCCCAAGATCACGTACTGGGGGCGCTGATATGGGCACTTATGCTTGCCCCGAATGCGGCTACGTGTATGACGAGGAAAAGGGGGAGCCGCACGAGGGATATCCTGCCGGCACGCGCTGGGCATCGCTTCCGGAGGAATTTTTCTGCCCCGCCTGCGTGGTACGCAGCAAAGCCGATTTTGTGGCGCTGTCGGGGCCGGAGAGCTAGTACGCTTTTAGCCTGCCCGCATCTTGCGGCTCATGTCATGCACCGCCTCGACCAGCACCGTCACCGATTCCGGCGGCGTGAACTGCGAAATCCCATGGCCCAGGTTGAACACATGACCGCTGCCGGCACCCGGCTGGCCGAACGATTCCAGCAGCTTGGCCACTTCGGCACGAATCTGATCGGGACCGGCAAACAGCACGTTCGGGTCGAGATTGCCCTGCAGCGCCACCTTGTGGCCCACCCGCCGGCGCGCTTCGCCCAGGTTCACGGTCCAGTCCAGGCCGACCGCATCGGCGCCGATGTCGGCAATCTGCTCCAGCCACAGCCCGCCGCCCTTGGTGAAGACGATGGCCGGGATCTTCACGCCGTTGTGCTCGTGCTTCAGCTGGCTGACAACTTCGCGCATGTAGGCCAGCGAAAACTGCTGGTAAATGCCGTCGGCCAGCACCCCGCCCCAGGTGTCGAAAATCATCACCGCCTGCGCACCGGCCTCGATCTGTGCATTCAGGTAGTCGGCGACTGCCCGGGCATTGGTCTGGAGAATGTGGTGCATCAGGTCCGGGCGGTTGTACAGCATGGTCTTAACCGTGCGGAAGTCGTCCGAGCCGCCGCCTTCGACCATGTAGCACGCCAGCGTCCAGGGGCTGCCGGAAAAGCCGATCAGCGGCACCCGGCCGGCCAGCTCGGTGCGGATCTGGGTGACGGCGTCAAACACGTATTGCAGCGAGCCCGGCGGCGGCACCTGCAGCGCC
>DATFAZ010000002.1:0-20357 GCA_035254105.1 Noviherbaspirillum sp.
GATCCGCTTGACAGCCTCGTAAGCGAGCCGGGATACTTGGGCCCGGCAATGGAGCCCTCCTATTTCAAGTTATGCACCACGCACACAAGGTTGCAGTTTATTTTGTCGCATCTCCTCTGCAATACCTGGCTGCGCGGCGCATCGCTGAAAAGTTTGAATGCGGCGCCCGGCAGGTGCTCGTATGGTACAAGCCGGGCCTCAAGTCCATTATCAATCCAGCCGAATGGGACGCATGCGCCTACATGCCTTGGCCTCGTCTGGAGCCGCTGCCAGGCATATTCGGTCGTCATCGGCGTCTACTCTCGAATATACGGCTCGTAGCAGACCTTGTCGGAAGTTGCGACACGCTGATTTTGCACAGCGCAGTATTCGACACTGAGGCAATCAATTACTTCCTCAGTGCTCTTCCTTCTGCTTCGAAGGCAAAGCAGATGCACGCTCGCATCTTGCCGGATGGGCTGATCAGCATACGGCGTTATCCACTTAGTCTTCCGAAGCTGCTATTGCAGCGTACGCGCAAGTTGCGTCGCCTGTTTGCACCCGAGCTGAATTATCGCTGCTTCAGCGGCGACCGGATCGGTTCTGATGCTGAGTTCTGTGATCGTATTTATACAGTGGCAGGCCTCCCATGCGAATACCCGAAGGACAAGGTATGCGTATTGCCATCTCTGATTGATGTCGATACATCTTCGCAAGATCGACAAGGGGCGGAGGCCCGGCGCGCGCTTGTGATCGGCCAGCCGCTTACTGGCACCGGACTGCTTTCGTCTCAGGATATGGAGAAGATCACCGCTCAAATACGTGATTGGTTAGCTCGACGCGGTATAACGGCTATTGACTATAAGGCACATCCGAAGGACCCGGCACGCGAACTGTGCCATCCGGACTATCGCTTGGTTGATCCGGCTTGTGCGCTCGAGTCCTATATGGCCTCGACATATTATGAAGCAGTGATTGGTGTTCGCTCGACGGCGCTATTGTTCGCCCGCCAGATATATCCGCGCTCTGTAAGCGTGCTTGCATTTGGGTGGGACAAGGTGCGCTTTAAATCGGAACAAGAACATGACGACATGAGGAAGGCGTTTTCTGCTTCCGGTATCGAGTTTGTCTAAGAAGAAAATTCTGGAAATCTATTCTGAGCATTGTTTTTAGGTGGTTAGATTTTTTCAGCTGTAGGCCTATTTGGATAAACCTGCGCTTTGCTAAGGTCTCTCAAGACCTGATGCCAGCCAAATATGTCTCTTCATATTTTGTGCGTTGAGTTGCGCTGATGCGCCTCTGAATTAACATATTTTTCAAAGCCATGATTTTTCCTTTCACCTCGTCATCCCTTGCTCAAGCGCGTGTTTGGATATTTACTGCAATTTGTTTTGTGCTGCCAATGAAGGCCAGCTTCATCTATGTTCTAAGCGCGCTGCTTTTACTTGTGTGGATTGCAGAAGGGCGATGGTTGGAAAAGATTGAGGAAGTACTACGCTCAAAACTATGCCTCGCATTTATCGCTTACTACTGCGTATATGTTCTGGCTATGCTATGGACAGAAAATGCGGCAGCCGGTTGGCACATGGTTGATCGTCAGATCCCTATCTTGCTGTTTCTTCTTTTCTGGAGCAGTGCGGAGCCTCAGTATCGGGAACGCTATATTTCATCATTTTTGGCAGGTTTGAGCGTGTGTGCGGTATTGGCTCATTACAACTGGATCCAACTGCATTGGTTCCCGGATTGGCCTCGCGGGGTTCGCGTGTTCAAGGGGGCGGAGGACACGGCTCCATTCGTCGACTGGATAATGTACACGCCGATTCTTGCGCTGGGAACGTACTTCAGCTTGCATCGTGTCGTGTTCGAGGTTGATATGCGTAGCCGAGTTTTGGCTATTGGGCTCACTATCCTGTTCTTGTCCAACCTTGCCTTTTCGGGCGGACGGGCCGGCATGGTGATGTTTGCTGCTCTTTGTATTGCACTCGTTTTCGAGCGAATTAAGGCGAGGGGTAAGGCACTTCTAATATGTGTCGTTCTTTTGCCGATTATCTTTTTTGCCACATACAGTACGCAGAGTCATTTTGCAAACCGCGTCGATAATGCTGTTAATAATATTCGAACTTTTCAGGAAGACCCTAATACGTCGGCAGGGTTGAGAATTGTATTCTGGGCAACGAGTTTTCAGTTGTTCCTTCAGAATCCTGTTCTCGGAGTCGGAAGCGGTGACTTTACAGAAGAGTACGCGCGAATCAAACCAGCTTATTGGAAAGGAACTCCGGATACCGTTAATCCGCATAACCAGTTCCTTCTAACTGCAGCTACAACTGGGCTTCTTGGGCTTACCGCACTGCTTTCTATTATTTATTTTGCAGCCTTCTCTGGCAATGATATGCGAATCCGATCCGTGTTGATCGGATTCGCGGTGGTGTGCATGTTCGAAAGCTATTTGTGGCGCTCCAATACCGCTTTGACCTTTTCTGCAATCCTGGCCGTCCTGGTGGCACAACCTAATAGCAGAAACTGGAATGCTAGCAAGGCCATGAATCCCGCAATAACTTGAGCTGACCGGCCAGGCGAATATGAAAGACAGGATTTAAATAGAGAGCTCTTCGCATGTTCTATAGCCTAATGAAGAATACGGATAAATCGTTTTGATCAATACGACGCACTGTCAACTTTGCGTAAGCCAGTTGATTCATCATTTGAAGTGGTGATTCCAATGTTGTCTTGTGCGCCCAATAGCGAGATTGGATGAAGCACTTCTCTGCACTGCACGGCTTATTTGGTTGTTCGCTTGGGTGCTGTTTTCGACACTTCCGTACTATCTGATGCGAATTTTACAAGTACTGCATAACCATAAGATCGGTGGCGCCGAACAGCACCTTATTCAATTATGCGAAGGTTTGCGAAACCGAGGCCATGTCGTTGAAGTCGCAGCGGCGAAAGAATCATGGATCGGTTGTCGTTTGTCCGAGGCCAAATTCATGGTTCATGAATTCGACCCAACCTCGCACTTTGATCCGGTCACATTCATTCGTTTTACAAATTTACTTTTTAATCACAAATTTGATGTCGTTCACACCCACTTGGTTCGTGCCGCATATTATGGGCGCCTCGCAACCCGATTAACGAATACGCCGCTGGTTAGTACGGTTCATGATTTGACGACGTGGAAGCATTACCCTCGCGAGCGGAATGTAATTGCAGTCTCCGACGCAGTGAGAAAGCACTTGATATCCCGGGGATTCACTGATTCCAGAATTCACGTCGTTTTTGCCGGCGCGCGGGATTGTAGTCTTGGAGTGAAGAATGGCGATGTGCGCAAACGCATACGTGAAGAACTGGGGCTTCAGTCCGATGAATTCGCGATCTTCCTGATTGGCAGGGTGGCAGAAGTCAAAGGACACGACATCGCTCTGAAAGCAATTAAGCTAGTTAAAGAAAAGTACGGACCCTCGGCAAAACTCTTTTTTGCCGGTCAGGAGACTGCGTGGGCTAGCACCCTAAGAGAAAGCGATGAAGGGATTGCCGCAAATTGGCTTGGTCGCAGAGAGGATGTGCCTGAGTTGTTGAGCGCTGCTGATCTTTGTATACAACCATCGCGTAGCGAAGGCCTATCGATCTCACTCATGGAGGCCGCGTCTGCTGCCAAGGCAACGATTGGTTCTCGTGTTGGTGGAATTCCCGAAGTGATCGAAAATGAGGTGACGGGGTTGCTCGTGCCTCCGGAGAATCCAATTGCGTTAGCTGACGCAATTATGCGGTTGCTGAACGCTCCAGAAAAAATTGACAGTTTAGCTAACGCATCGAGAAATAAATTTGAGGATCAGTTTTCGATCGACCATATGGTCGAAAAAACACTCGCCGTTTACGAAAAATGCATCACACTCGATAGCCGGCGCTTTGCTGAAAACATGCCGGAAGAATTGGACTCGAAACTTGAATCTGGTGTCGCAGAGACGAATATCTGATTTAATTAATTTGGATAAATAAAGAGAGTGATCTCTCGTTTTGCAGCGGAGTACGCTGCCAAGCGGGAACCGATCTGGTTGAGCGGACTTGCTAACTTCGCATTACAGCGACAGTCAGTGATGTGTGCTTTTGAAGAAAAACGGGCTAAAAGCCTTTGATGATACGGATACTGCATCGCCCGCGCGCAACTCGGCGACTTCATCATCTGAGGCAATAACTTCCACGATGTCCTGTCCAATTAGCAGCGACACGATGTAGACCACTTCGTCACGTCGGACGGCCAGGACTTGGGCGTGCAGGTTGAATTTCCCAGACAGCTTGCGCTCAAGGAAAATCTGCGCCGGACTACCGGATTCGATAATTTTGCCTTGTTCAAGTCGTAATACTTTGTGCGACAACTTGAACACCTCGCCAATATCGTGGCTGACCAACACCGTTGTCAATCCGAGAGAGCGGTGCAAGGTGGCGATATCATCCTGCAAACGATGGCGCAGGCTCACATCAAGCGCAGAAAGCGGCTCGTCAAGCAGAAGTAGTGCAGGTCGGGGCGCAACCGCGCGTGCCAATGCTACTCGCTGCTTCTGCCCGCCGGACAAGGTGCCGGGCAATCGGTGCTGAAACTCGCCAAGTTCCATTAAGTGAACAAGTTCGTCGATCCAGTGTCCATCATCCAGGACTTGGGCTCCATACGCGATGTTTTGCCGAACAGTCAGATTGGGAAACAAAGCATAGTCTTGAAACACGAAACCGATTGCACGTTTTTGTGGTGGCAAGTCAATATTATGTTCGCTATCGAACCATGTTGTTCCATTCACGATGATTCGTCCGGCGTCCGGGCGCGTCAATCCGGCCAGCATGCGTAAGATCGTCGTTTTTCCTACTCCCGAAGGTCCGAACAGCGCGAGGAAACATCCCTTATCAACACTTGTGCGTATATCAAGCTGCAATGGTCCGTTCGTACTGTTCAAGGTTTTAGTCAGGCCGATATCAATCACGTCAGCCCGCCCTTAGCAGTTTCTTGTTCATTATGTAGACTGTTAGCAGAATCGCGAACGTTACTACAAACAATACCCCAGCATAGAAGTTGGCCGCTGCGTAGTTCAGGCTCTCCACCTCATCATAGATCGCGATCGATGCTACCTTTGTCACGCCGGGAATGTTCCCGCCTATCATCAGGATCACGCCGAACTCCCCGATCGTGTGCGCAAAACTCAGTACTGTGCCAGACAGCAGCGCCGGTTTGATGTTCGGAAGCAGCACACGGAACAGCGTTACAGAATCGGATTTTCCCAGCGTGCGCGATGCTTCGATCAGCGACGCCGGGAGACTCTGGAATCCGGACTGTACCGGATGCACCATGAACGGTAGGCTGAAGATAACTGAGCCAATCACCAGGCCGGCAAAACTGAACACCAGCTGGATGTGAAACCACTGTTCCAGCCACTGGCCAAAGGCATTTTGCGGGCTGAAGGTCAATAGCAGGTAAAAGCCTAATACTGATGGCGGCAGCACGAGCGGCATGCTGACCAGCGTCTCGATCACCGGCTTGAAGCGCGTGCGGGTATGCGCAAGCCAATAGGCGAGCGGTATGGCGATCACAAACAGGATTGCCGTGGTGATGGCGGCAAGGCGGAAGGTGAGTAGTAGCGGCTGCCAGTCGTGATTCACGTAGCGTCCTCCGCAATCACAGTCATTTCGTTCGCCTTGACCAAGCCTTCGACGATATCGCCAGGGGCGATTGACAAGGCGTGTGAGGAGCGGGTGGTAATGATGGATTCGATCAGGTTTCCGTTGAAATTCAGCGAAACTTTAGTCAGCAGCTTGCCATGTTCGACGGCTGTGACAGTGCAGGGTATGCGGTTGCGCATGCTGAGCAGACCGGACAGATTTTTGGCCAGAGAGACTTCGGTTTCCTTGAACAGCAGCGTGACCGGCATACCCGTCGTCCAGTTCTTTACCTCGTCAGCAGCACCAATCAGCATGGCGGTGAAACGGTGTGCATCCACTGCGGCATCCACCAGGGCAATGCTGCCATGTACGTCGACAGCGGCGATCTTGGCAGGCAGGCGATTCATGGAAGCAGATACCCGTAACGTTCCAGAATCATGCGGGACTTTGCGGAAAGCACAAAATCATGAAATTGCCGTGCAGAGGCTGGATTTTTTTGCTGACCATGCTTGAGTATCACGAGACCTTGCGGGATTGGCTGATATGCATCCCTGGGCAAGTCCATCCATTTTCCCTGTCCCTTCATTTCCGGTGACACAACGACCGCTTTGGCGGTGAACCCGGCGTCGGCAGTTTGGGAGTGGATGTACTGGTTGGTTTGCGAGATGCTCTCACCGAACACCAGTTTTGGCTTCAGCGTCTCATCCAGTTGGAAATACGCGAGCGCTTTCATTGTCTCCCGTCCGTATGGCGCCGTCTTGGGATTGGCAATCGCGATTTTCCTGATTATCGGACTGGCAAGCATGCTTTGCCAGTTGTGCAAGTCGATTTCCTTCAGGGTCCATAAAACCAGTGTGCCCTGTGCATATACCTTGGGAGCTGCCGTAGCAAAGCCTTCCTTGTACAATTTTTCCGGATATTCCATATCGGCAGACAGGAGCACATCATACGGCGCACCGTTCATGATTTGCGCAGTTAGTTTGCCGGAGGAGCCGAATACCGGTTTAAGTTTGTGTCCGGTCTGTTTCTGAAATTCGGCCTGAAGGTCATCGAAAACGTATTGCACATTCGCGGCCACGGCGACGGTCAATGTGTCGGCGAGCGCGGGAGAAGAAAGGGTAAGCAGCAGGGCAGCAAGAGCCGGATATGCGCAGCTCATCCATGCGCGAATCCCGATGAGATTTTTTGTCATTCTTCTTGTGGTATTCAGAATGGCAAGCTGCTTTGGCATGGCTTATCCGTACTTACATCAGAATGATGTCGTACTGTTCCTGATGATAAATCGTTTCTACTTGCAGCGAAATCGGCTTGCCGATGAAGTCACCCAGCATCGCGAGATGCTGCGACTCTTCCTCAAGGAACATATCAACCACTACTTGTGCCGCAAGAATGCGAAATTCGCGTGGGTTGAATTGCTTTGCCTCGCGCAGCAGTTCGCGCAGGATTTCGTAGCAGATGGTGCGCGCAGTCTTGACCTGCCCCTTGCCGCCACAGGCCGGGCATATTTCGCACAGGATGTGCGCGAGCGACTCGCGCGTGCGCTTGCGGGTCATCTCGACCAGCCCTAGTGCCGAGAAGCCGGAGACCGATACCTTGGTACGGTCGCGCGACAAGGCCTTGTGCAGTTCGGCCAGTACGGCATTGCGATGCTCGACATTTTCCATGTCGATGAAGTCGAGGATAATGATGCCGCCCAGATTGCGCAGGCGCAGCTGGCGCGCAATCGCATGCGCAGCTTCCAGGTTGGTCTTGAAGATCGTGTCGTCGAAATTGCGACCGGTAACATAGCTGCCGGTATTGACGTCGATTGTGGTCATTGCCTCGGTCTGGTCGATGATCAGGTAGCCGCCCGACTTCAGGTCGACGCGACGTCCGAGCGCGCGCTGGATTTCCTCTTCGACGCCATACAGGTCGAACAGCGGCCGCTCGCCGGTGTAATGCACCAGTCTCGACAGGACCGATGGCGTATAGGCAGTCCCGAACTGCTGCAGCTTCTGGAAATTTTCGCGCGAGTCGATCTGGATAGTCGAGGTCTCGTCGTTGACGAAGTCACGCAACACCCGTTGCGCCAGGTTCAGATCCTGGTACAACAATGTCGGTGCTGGCTTGGTCCTCGCATTTTGCGTGATGGTGGACCATGTCTTGCGCAGGTAATCGATATCCATTTGCAAGTCGGCATCCGATGCGTCTTCGGCCATCGTACGAATAATGACGCCACCTTTTTCTTCCGGCGGCAGCAGCTTCTGTACTTTTTCCTTCAGCAGTTCGCGTTCGGCTTCATTTTCGATGCGCTGCGAAATGCCGATGTGCGGATCCTGCGGCAGGTACACCAGCATGCGACCGGCGATGGAGATTTGCGTAGACAGGCGCGCACCCTTGGTGCCGATAGGGTCCTTGATGACCTGTACCATGATCGACTGGCCGTCATACAGCAGTTTTTCGATCGGGGCCTGCGGGGCATTGGAATTATCATGCGCGCGCGATTCCCAGATATCGGCAACATGCAGAAATGCTGCCCGCTCCAGGCCGATGTCGATGAAGGCCGACTGCATCCCCGGCAGCACGCGCACGACCTTGCCGAGATAGACGTTGCCCGCGATGCCCCGCGACAGCGTGCGCTCGATATGCAGTTCCTGCACCGCGCCCTGAAGGATCAATGCCACCCGCGTCTCCTGCGGCGTGATATTGATGAGAATGTCTTCGTTCATAGAATCGAAATACCGGCTTGCTTTATTAGTTTTGCGGTTTCATGCAGAGGCAGGCCCATAATGCCGGTATAGCTGCCGGCAATGCGCTCGACGAAAACCGCTGCCATGCCCTGGATGCCGTAACCGCCGGCTTTGTCATAAGGCTCTGGTGTCGCGCAATAGGCGCGCATGGTGTCTTCGCTCAGCTTGGAGAGGGTCACGTCCGAAATCTGCGTGATTTGCGTAATGTTTTCATCGTAATCCAGCGCGACGCTGGTGAGCACCTGATGCGTACGCCCGGACAGCAGGCGCAACATTTCCATTGCTTCTGCAGTGTCGGCTGGTTTGCCGAGAATGCGACCGTCTATTGCCACGGTCGTGTCGGCCGCCAGCAGGGGACGCATTGGCAGGCGGCGCAGCAGCATGATTCTGGCCGCATGTTCGACCTTTTCATGTGTCACCCGCACCACATAATCCTCGGGCTTCTCGCCTGGCAGAACTTCCTCGCTGACCTCCGGGCCGCGTGGCGACTGATCTCGCAGCAACAGCAGTTCGAATTCGACACCGATCTGGCGCAGCAGCTCGCGGCGGCGCGGACTTTTGGATGCGAGGTAAATCTTGTTGTCTACCAGTCTCATGGTACTTGCTCTTATACCCTGTGATAGGGGTGATTCTGCGTGATCGACCAGGCGCGGTATAACTGCTCGGCGAGCAATACGCGCACCATTCCGTGTGGCAGGGTCAGGCTTGAGATCCGAACCAGCATGTCGGCAGATGCCTTGAATCCCGCATCCAATCCGTCTGCGCCGCCGACTACGAATGTAACATCACGCCCGTCTTGTTGCCACTGTGAAAGTAGCTGCGAAAGTTGCATTGTTGTCAAGTCTTTGCCGCGTTCGTCCAGTGCAATAATCCGGGCGCCTTTGGGAATGGCAGCTTCGATCTTTGCCCGTTCCAGCGCCATGACCGTTTCAGCGGTTTTGCTGCCGGAACGTTCGACCGGCTTGATTTCCTTGAGATGGATCCGGCATTCCGGCGGCATGCGCTTGGCATACTCACCGAAACCCTCGTCGATCCAGGCGGGCATCTTGTGGCCGACCGCAGCGATGATGAGCTGCATGGCAGACGCTTAGCCCTTAACCAGCGGCTTTTTTCGTGGTGCGCTTGGCGGCCGCCTTTCGCGGCGCCGCAGTTTTTGCGGCCGCAACCTTCACGGTCTTGCCGGTTGGTGCCTTGGCGGTTTTGGCAGCAGCGGTCTTGGTTGCGGTTTTCTTGGCCGCCGTCTTGCGTGCCGGCTTCTTCGGCTCATCCTCGTCCACTGTCGCCTGGCTGGCGACGAGGTGGCGTGAGCGCTTCTTCGGCGCCTCTTCCTCGCCTTCGGAGGCAGTGCGTTTGGACGTGCGCTTTGCCGCGCCGAACTTGACTTCCTTTTCGCCCCAGATTTCTTCCAGCCGGTAGTAGTCGCGGATCGCCGGCTGCATGATGTGCACAACCATGTCGCCCAGATCGACCAATACCCATTCGCCGGTTTCTGCACCTTCGATGCTGACGATATTGCCGCCTTTTTCCTTGACCTTGTCGCGCACCGATGCTGCAAGCGCCTTGGTCTGACGGTTGGATGTGCCGGAGGCGATCGCAAGACGATCGAACATGCTAGTCAGATGCACTGTGTCGTAGACGCGAATGTCCTGTGCCTTAACGTCTTCAAGGGCGTCGATGACGGTGGATTGCAGTTTTTTAATGTCCATTAATTTCAATAAAGATGATGTTGTTTTATATAGTCTAGCACCCCGGCCGGGATGAGCGTCTCGGCTTGCTGTCCCAATTTCAGGGTGTTGCGTATATGGGAGGAAGAAATGTCAACTGACAGGTTGGTTTCAAAACAGGTTAAGCCATGAGCGGACTTCAGCATCTGCTCAGGCGTGGCGGCACGGCGCGTGAATTCTTGCTGCACCTCGGCGGGGACATGGGCGGCATCCATATTGAAACCTGGGCGTGATGCTGCGCAGATATGGGCGTAGTCAAATAGTTGATGCCATTCTTTCCAGGTGTTCAGTTGTAGGAGTTGGTCGGCGCCGATCAGGAAAGCGATCGAAACATCCTGACCAAGTTCGGCGCGCACGGCGCGTAATGTGTCTATCGAGTAGGTGGCACCTTTGCGCAGGATTTCCTGCTGGTCGATCATGACTGGCACCGGAAAGTGCGCGAATGCGATTTCGAGCATTGCAACCCGATGCGCCGCCGATGCATGCAAGCCCTGCTTTTGCCACGGCTCACCCGCCGGAACAATCCGCAACTCGTCCGGTTTCAGCATCGACGCAAAATAATTGCCCAAAGCTACATGCCCATTGTGCACGGGATCGAAGCTGCCGCCCAGCAGGGCGATGCAGCGTTTGTGGTTGCTTGTATTCACCCCCTCACACCCAGTCCCGCGGTATCAGGAAGTCCGAATACAGCCTGGCTTCCGGCGAGCCCGGTTCGGGCGCCCAATCGTAACGCCATTTGACGACCGGCGGCATCGACATCAGGATTGATTCGGTGCGTCCGCCCGATTGCAGGCCAAACAGCGTGCCGCGGTCGAATACGAGGTTGAACTCGACATAGCGGCCGCGCCGGTACGCCTGGAAATCGCGCTCCCGCTCGCCGTAAGGCGTGTCCTTGCGTCGCTGTAATAACAGCAGATAAGCGTCAATGAAGTGGTCGCCGACGCTCTTGATCATGGCAAAGCTTTGTTCGAAGCCAAGCGCGTGGAAATCATCGAAAAAGATGCCACCGGCACCACGCGGCTCCTTGCGGTGCTTCAGGTAGAAATACTCGTCACACCATTTCTTGAAGCGCGGATGCAAATCTGCGCCAAAGGGGGCGAGAGCATCGCGGCAAGTCCGGTGGAAATGGATGGCGTCCTCTTCAAAACCGTAATAGGGCGTCAGGTCCATGCCGCCGCCGAACCACCAGACCGGTTCTTCACCTTCCTTGGTGGCGTTAAAAAAGCGTACGTTCATGTGTGAAGTGGGAGCGTACGGATTGCGCGGATGCAGCACCAGGGACACGCCCATGGCTTCCCACTTGCGACCCGCAATTTCCGGGCGATTGGCGGCGGCAGTCGGCGGCAGGCTGCTGCCGCTGACATGCGAAAAGCCGACACCGCCACGCTCCAGGACATTGCCGTCTTCCAGAATGCACGAGATGCCTCCGCCAGCAATCGGGCCAGTGTCTTGCGGACGCTGCCAACTGTCTTTGATGAATTGTTTGCCATCCACCAGTTCCAATGCAGCGACAATGCGCGATTGCAGGTCGAGCAGGTAAGACTTGACAGTGGCGGGCGTAGGAATTTGATCGGTCACGGTTGTTTCAAGGCCGGATGGGGCGCAATTAATTGTCGTTCCCACAAATGCGGGAAAAGGCATGGAAGCCGTGGGTTAAGGCGCAGTAAACACGAACCAGCCGCAGGGGGAAGATAATTTTCCCCTGCGGGTGTAAAGAACGCGCACACTTACTTTATTCGTCATCCCGTTCACTTCATGCGGACGGGATTGCGATTTATAAATGCACGGGGAGGTCAGCGCCCCGGCAAGCCTTCATGCAGGCCGTTTTATGGCCCGCCACCCGATATCACGACGGAACTGCGCGCCGTCAAAATGAATCCGGTCTACCACATCGTAAGCATTCTTCTGGGCTATCTTCACGCTGTCGCCCAAGCCGACCACACACAGCACGCGGCCGCCGGATGTCGTCAGCTTGCCATTGGTACTGGCGGTGCCGGCATGAAAAGTCACGCAATCCGGGCTTTCTGCCGGAATGCCGGTGATTGCATCGCCCTTGCGCGGCGCGTCCGGATAGCCGGCAGCGGCCATGACAACGCCCAGTGCGGTGCGGCGGTCCCATTCGAGCTCAACCTGGTCCAGCGTGCCATTGACGGCATGCTCCATGACGCCGACCAGATCGGTCTTCAGGCGCGCCATGATCGGTTGTGTTTCAGGGTCGCCCATGCGGCAGTTGAATTCCAGCGTTTTCGGATTGCCTTTTGCATCGATCATCAGGCCGGCATACAGGAACCCGGTAAACGGGATGCCATCTTTCATCATGCCGAGCACGGTCGGATTGATGATTTCGCGCATCACGCGCGCATGTAGCGAAGGGGTTACGATCGGTGCCGGCGAGTAAGCTCCCATGCCGCCGGTATTCGGCCCTTCGTCGTTGTCTTTCAGGCGCTTGTGATCCTGGCTGGTTGCCAGCGGAAGGACATGCTTGCCATCAACCATCACGATGAAACTGGCTTCTTCGCCGGCGAGGAATTCCTCGATGACCACGCGCGCACCGGCATCGCCCAACTTGTTGTCCGACAACATCATATCGACCGCTGCATGCGCTTCGTCGAGCGTCATCGCAACCACTACACCCTTGCCGGCAGCCAGTCCGTCGGCCTTGATCACGATGGGCGCACCCTTTTGATTCAGGTACTTGTGTGCCGCTTGCAAGTCGGAAAAAGTCTGGTATTCCGCAGTCGGGATGCGGTGACGTTTCATGAACGCCTTGGCGAAATCTTTTGAGCTTTCCAGTTGCGCCGCTTCCTTGGTCGGGCCAAAGATTTTCAACCCATGCTCACGGAAGATGTTGACGATGCCGGCTGCCAGCGGAACTTCCGGGCCGACCACGGTCAGGCCGATATTTTCCTTGATGGCAAATTGCGCCAGCCAAGTCGGATCGGTGATGTCGATGTTTTGCAGGCGCGCGTCGAGCGCGGTGCCGCCATTGCCGGGCGCAACATACACCATCTGAATCCGTTCGGATTGTGCAAGCTTCCAAGCCAGGGCATGTTCGCGGCCGCCTGAACCGACTACCAGAATTTTCATGGGGATATTAAAACGTTAACGTGGTGCAGGTATCGGAGCCTGCACCAACCAATTTACTTGTGAAACGAAGAAAGCGAAAGGCAAATTATCAAGTGCCGCTAACAAGTGCCGCTGTCAAGCGTCGATGACCGCATTCGTATAAACCTCTTGCACATCATCGAGGTTTTCCAGCGCGTCCAGCAGCTTTTGCATCTTTACCGCATCGTCGCCGGTGAATTCGGTCTCGGTCGCCGGCTTCATCACGATCTCGGCCATTTCCGCCTTGAATCCGGCTTTTTCCAGCGCATCCTTGACGGTCGAGAAATCGTGCGGTGCCGTAATAACTTCAAAGCCACCTTCCTCGTCAGTGATGACGTCTTCGGCGCCAGCTTCCAGCGCCGCTTCCATCAGCGCGTCCTCGTTGGTGCCCGGCGCAAAAAACAATTGTCCGCAATGCTTGAACAAAAAAGCCACCGAGCCTTCGGTGCCCATATTGCCACCAAACTTGGAAAACGCATGACGTACTTCCGCCACCGTACGCACGCGATTGTCGGTCATGCAGTCGACGATGATTGCAGCGCCATTAATGCCGTAACCTTCATAGCGGATTTCCTCGTAGTTGGCACCTTCCAGGCCACCGGTACCGCGCTGGATGGCGCGCGTAACGTTATCCTTTGGCATGTTGGCGTCCGCAGCCTTGTCCACTGCAAGGCGCAGGCGCGGGTTGCTGGTCATGTCACCGCCGCCCATGCGCGCTGCCACGGTAATTTCCTTGATCAGGCGCGTCCAGATTTTGCCTCGCTTGGCATCGGTCGCTGCTTTTTTATGCTTAATATTGGCCCATTTACTGTGTCCAGCCATGTTGGATCTTTCCTGGAAATGAAAAGGAGGGGCGGTAAGGCTTATCCTGCCGCAAAAATTGAGCCAAAATAAGCAAGTACCAAGCCGAAAATCAATCTAGAATTTTACCATACGACCCCTTGGCGAAATCAGCCGGAAAGCCCTTTCAATCATGCTTAACCCACTTACGATCGCCCGCCATCAGGACAAGGAACTGGCCTTGCTGCCCCAGCTCGCCAACCGCCACGGCTGCATTACCGGCGCTACCGGCACCGGCAAGACCGTGACTCTGCAGGTATTGGCGCAGGCGCTGTCCAATATTGGCGTACCGGTATTCCTGTCTGACGTCAAGGGTGATCTTTCCGGCATGGCCAAGGCCGGGACGCTGTCGCCAAAAATGAAGGAGCGTCTTGCTTCGCTGAAGATCGATGAGCCTGCATGGGCCGGTTGCCCGGTTGCGTTCTGGGATGTGTTCGGAGAAAAAGGGCATCCGGTGCGGGCCACGGTTTCCGACCTGGGTCCGGTCTTGCTCGCACGTATGCTGAACCTGAATGAAATCCAGCAGGGCGTTCTGCAACTGGTGTTCAAGATCGCCGACGACAATGGCTTGCTGCTGCTAGACCTGAAAGATTTGCGCACGATGCTGCAGCATGTCGGTGAAAATGCGGCGCAGTTCCAGACCGAATACGGCAACATCTCCGCTGCCAGCATTGGTGCCATCCAGCGTGGCCTGATCGCGATTGACGAGCAGGGCGGCGACCGCTTCTTCGGCGAACCGATGCTCAACATCGAGGATTTCCTGCAGACCGCTGCCAGCGGCAAAGGCATGGTCAACATCCTCACTGCCGACAAACTGCTCAATTCACCGCGCCTGTACGCGATCTTTTTGCTGTGGATGCTGTCGGAGCTTTTCGAGCTGTTGCCGGAAGTGGGCGATCTGGAAAAACCGAAGCTGGTCTTCTTCTTCGACGAGGCGCACTTGTTGTTCGATGAAGCGCCGAAAGCACTGCTGCAAAAGATCGAGCAGGTGGTGCGCCTGATTCGCTCGAAAGGCGTCGGCGTGTATTTCGTCACCCAGAATCCACTCGACATTCCCGATACCGTGCTCGGCCAGCTGGGCAATCGGGTGCAGCATGCGTTGCGCGCCTATACCCCGCGCGACCAGAAAGCGGTGCAGGCAGCCGCCGAAACATTCCGTCCCAATCCGCAAATCGACACAGCGCAGGTCATCACCGAGCTCGGAGTCGGGGAGGCGCTGGTGTCCTTCCTGGATGAAAAGGGCCGGCCGCATATAGTCGAGCGTGCTTTTATCATGCCGCCGGCATCGCAGATCGGGCCGATCAGTGATGCGGAGCGCAGCGAGATTATTGCCAATTCCATCATTGCTGGCGTGTATGAAAAAGCTGTGGATCGGGAATCGGCATATGAAAAAATCAAGGGACGCGTCGCCACAAAAATGCCGGACAAGGAAGAGGTAGCGCAGAATCCGCGCGAAGCCGCCCCGCCGGCAGAGGATGGCGCGTCGTTCGGCGACTCGGTCAAGGATGCGTTCGGCGGCCTGTTCTCCAAAGGCGGTGCATCGCGACGCAAGGATACCTTCGTGGAAGCGATGGCCAAGTCCGCCGCCCGCACCATCGGCTCGCAGGTGGGGCGTGAAATCATTCGCGGTGTGCTGGGCTCCATCATGAAGAGGCGATAGACGGAAGGTAAACGCCTGCCTGAAAGGAAATCATTCGCGGCGTAAAATCGCTGGATGATTTCCACGACTGTTTCTCATTCCGCGCGCCAGACCTTCCTGACGGGTCTGGCGATTGCAATCTCCGGCGCTGTCCTGTTTTCTGCAAAGGCGATCGTCGCCAAGCTGATCTACCGCTACGATGTGGATGCGGTCACACTGATCACTTTCCGCATGCTGTTTTCCTTGCCGTTCTTTGTCGTTGTCGCCTTCTGGAAGGGGCGAAAGGCCGTGCCATTGACAGCCGCGGAGCGCGGCAAGATCGTCGTGCTGGGCCTGTTGGGATATTACCTGTCGAGCTTTCTGGATTTTCTCGGCCTGCAATATATCTCGGCCGGACTGGAGCGACTGATCCTGTTTCTGACACCGTCGTTCGTGCTGTTGATTTCAGTCGTCTTCCTGAAGAAGAAAATCAGCATGCCGGAATGGCTGGCGCTTGGCACAGCTTACCTTGGCACGGTATTGGTGTTCCTGCACGACGCACGGCTTAGTGGTTCGAATGTCGCCCTCGGGGGCGCCTTCGTGCTGGGCAGCGCCGTATCGTATGCGCTGTACCTGCTTTTGTCGGGTGAGCTGGTCAGCAGGGCTGGACCACTGCGTCTGGTCGCTTATGCGATGTGCGTAGCGAGTGTGGCATGCATCCTGCAATTCTTTTTGCTGCGTCCGGCATCCATGCTGGTGCAACCGATGCCGGTGTATGGATTGTCGATAATTAATGCCATATTTTGCACGGTGTTCCCGGTATTTCTGACAATGATTGCAGTGGCGCGCATCGGACCGGCAACGACTTCGCAAGCCGGGATGATCGGGCCGGTATCGACCTTGTTTCTTGGTGCGTTAATTCTTGGCGAGCCGGTCACGGGAATTCAGTTGGCTGGTACCGCGCTGGTGCTGGCCGGAATATATTTATTGTCCAAAAGAAGAGCGTAAGGAAAACCATGGATCTGGGAATTCGCGGCAAACAGGCGCTGGTATGCGGTGCCAGCAAGGGATTGGGGCGTGGCTGCGCGGAAGCGCTGGCTGCTGAAGGTGTGAATGTGACCATCGTCGCGCGCAACGCCGAGGCGCTGGAAATGACGGCGTCCGAAATTCGGCAGCAAAGCGGTGTCACGGTAACCACCGTCGCATGCGATATCACGACTGCGGAAGGGCGGGCACTGGCACTCGCCGCTTGCCCGTCGCCGGACATCCTGCTGACCAATGCCGGTGGACCACCGACCGGCGATTTCCGCACCTGGACCCGCGACGACTGGATTGCCGCACTGGATGCCAACATGTTGACCCCGATCGAGCTGATCAAGGCTACCGTCGATGGCATGATCGCGCGCCGTTTCGGCCGTATCGTCAATATCACTTCCAGCGCGGTGAAGGCGCCGATCGATATTCTGGGCCTGTCGAACGGTGCTCGTTCCGGCCTGACAGGGTTCGTTGCCGGGCTGGCGCGCAAAACGGTTGCGCATAACGTGACAATCAACAACCTGTTGCCTGGACAGTTCGATACCGACCGCCTGAAGAAGACGCTCGGCGCGGCAGCCGGCGCCTCCGGCAAGAGCATCGAGGAAGTGTTCGCCGCACGGCGCCAGCAGATTCCCGCGCAGCGCTTCGGCACGCCTGCCGAATTCGGCGCGGCGTGCGCCTTCCTTTGCAGCGTGCACGCCGGCTACATGACCGGACAGAACGTGCTGATCGACGGTGGAAACTATCCGGGAACGTTCTAGAGGATGTTATGAAAAAACGCATTGCCCTGATTGCTCACGACCAAAAGAAGGATGACATGATCGAGCTTGCATCCGACCATGCGGATCTGCTGCGCCAGTTCCTTCTGGTTGCCACCGGCACCACCGGCAAGCGCCTGCAGGAAGAGGTCGGGCTGACGGTCGAGCGCAAGATGTCCGGCCCATCCGGTGGCGACCTGCAAATCGGCGCGGAACTGGTCGAAGGCAAGATCGATTGTGTCATTTTTCTGCGCGATCCGATGACTGCCCATCCGCACGAGCCGGATGTGAATGCGCTGGTGCGCGCTTGCGACGTGCATAACATCCCGTGCGCTACCAATATCGAGTCGGCGAAGTTGCTACTGGCGCAACTCGCACCGCATCATCACCATCACAACTAGGGGATAAACATGGCAAAGGCAATCCGCATCCATGCTGTTGGCGGGCCGGAAGTAATGGAGTATGTCGATGTCGAGGTCGGTGATCCCGGGCCGGGTGAGGCGCGTGTGCGCCAGGTTGCCTGCGGCTTGAACTACATCGATGTTTACTTCCGTACTGGCGCCTATCCGCAGCCCTTGCCGGGCGGGATCGGCATGGAAGGCGCAGGCGTGGTCGAAGCCGTTGGCGAGGGCGTCACGCATGTGAAGCCCGGCGACCGTGTTGCGTATGCTGGGCGCCCGACTGGAGCCTATGCCGAGGCACGCGTGATGCCGGCGGCGGTGCTGGTGAAGCTGCCTGCTTCGATCGATTTCGAAACCGGTGCGGCGATGATGCTGCAGGGGCTGACTGTGCAATACCTGTTCCGCCGCACCTTTCATTTGCGTGGCGGCGAAACCATCCTGTTCCATGCTGCGGCCGGCGGCGTTGGCCTGATCGCCTGCCAATGGGCACGCGCGATCGGCGTGACGATGATCGGCACGGTCGGTTCCGATGAAAAGGCGGAACTGGCCAAGGCCCACGGGTGTGTGCATACCATCAACTACAACAAGGAAAACTTCGTCGAACGCGTAAAGGAAATCACGGGCGGCAAGGGCGTGCCGGTAGTGTATGACTCGATTGGCAAGGACACTTTCATCGGTTCGCTCGACTGCCTTTCGCCGCTTGGCATGATGGTCAGTTTTGGCGCTGCTTCCGGTGCGGTGCCGCCGTTCAGCCTGAACGAACTGGCGTCGCGCGGCTCGCTGTTCATCACCCGCCCTTCGGTGTTTACTTATACCGCCCGGCGCGAAGACCTGGATGTGATGGCGCACGACCTGTTCAGCATGGTGGAAGGCGGCAAGATCAAAATTGACATCAACCAGCGCTATGCGTTGCGCGATGCTGCGCAGGCGCACCGTGACCTGGAAGAGCGAAAAACGACCGGTTCGACCATTCTTTTGCCATAATCATGAGCGCGCCGGATAACAATCCCATGAATCATCCGGAGGAACAGCCAAGCGGCACCGACGAGGCACCGAAATTCGGGCGCCTGCTGATGGTGCTTGCGGCTGTGGTGCTTCTGATCGTTGTTATCACCTTTGCATCAGAAGCCGCTTATTCATGACAGCAACGCAGTGAAAGATGCAATGTGCCACACCGGATGGCACACTGAAGAGCATGACCGATACCAGTATCAACCTATCCGATGACAGGAGCGTCTCTGCATCGGAACGCATGGCGCTCCTGCACACGCTAGCGTTTACCGCGCTGCGACTGAGCGTGGCGCAATTCGGTGACTTTACAACCCGCCTGATTGATGTCCTGTCGCGGCACGCCATGCATTCGGAAGATGCCCCCGAGGCGGAGATTTACCGCCACGCCGAACAACACCTGAGCCAGCACCGCCTGACTTTCCACCGGTTTTTCAGTGAAAGCCTGCAACGCATATTGCTGCAGGAAGCGCAGTCTGCATGCAAAGCCGACACGGCTGGCCGCGAGATCGACATGATGCACTCATCGCTGCGCGCATTCGAAGCGATGGAACACAAGTTACTGATCGATTACCTCACTCAGTTGCAGGAAGCGGTCGACCCGGTTGCCTTGGCGGCCCTTGGCCTGCGGATCGGATACTGGCTGCAATCGCCGATAACCGGCACGACGCCCAACCCGTTTCGCCCGGAAGTTTTCCTGAATGCCGTCGATGACGCCTGGCAGAAATTTGATGTTGATGGCAAATCTCATCATCCGGTACTACGCCAGATGCGGCCGGAGGTCTTTCTGCAACTGGGCGCAGTATGGCAGGCCTTGAATCGCGAACTGGCCGCTCGCGGCGTGCTGCCCGACGCGGAAGAAAAATGCGGAACCACGAAGGAGGCGCCTCTCAGATTGCAGGATCGCTTGCGCCGCCGGCTGGCGCCGGGCGGAAGGTTGAGCCCGGAACGGGCGAAGGAACTGCTGGAGAGCATGTTTGTGCAGGTCTCGCATGAAAAAACCATTGCTTCAGATATCCGCACATTATTTGTCCCGCTTGAAGAAGCATTGCGCAAGAAAGCGCTGTCTGACATGCGGTTTTTCTTCACCGGCAGGCATCCGGCGCGACGCCTTCTCGATACGCTTATCGAGTGCGCACTGGGATATGAGGCCGCCAAGGGTGGGGAACAAGACGAAACCAATGCAGAAAGCCGCGTAGATCCGCTGTATCAGGCAGTGGAAAATGCGATTGCGCAGGTGAATCAGGAAGGCGCCGAGGACGAGCTGTGCGAACGGCTCGTCAGCGAACTCCAGGCCCTGATGGAGCAACAGCTGCAATCACCAGACCGCAAGCTGCAGGACACGATTGCAGTAGCAACAGAAGACGAAAATGCCGCGCATGCCCAGGCGCTGGCGGCAAGCGACGTTGCCAGCCGCATCCAGAGCGGCGAAGTTGCCGGCTTTGTCGAAACGTTTTTGCAGGAACAATGGACGCGGGTGCTTGCCTATGCATACGGTGTCCGGGATGCCAGGCCGGATG
>DATFAZ010000003.1:0-12761 GCA_035254105.1 Noviherbaspirillum sp.
GATTGGCGGCTCCGGTTCGCATGAGTTCCATGTGATTGCCGATACCGGCGAAGATGCGCTGGTGTATTGCCCGAACTCCGACTACGCAGCCAATATCGAGGCGGCCGAAGCGATCGCGCCGGCAGAATCGCGTGGCACGCCAAAGCAGGAGCTGACCAAGACGCCGACTCCGGGCAAGGCCAAGTGCGAGGATGTCGCTCAACTGCTGGGCCTGAAACTTTCGCAGACGGTTAAGTCGATCGTGCTGGCAGTTGATAAGGAAGAGGCGGCCGACAAGGAAATCTGGCTTCTTTTGCTGCGGGGCGATCATGATCTGAATGAAGTAAAAGCCGGCAAGATCCCGGGCATGAGCAATTATCGTTTTGCCAGCGAAGCCGAGATTGTTGAATGGTTCGGCACGCCACCCGGCTATCTCGGTCCGATCGGTACCAGGAAGCCGGTCAAGGTTGTTGCTGATCGCACCGTCGCCGCCATGAGCGATTTCGTGTGTGGTGCCAACGAAGTGGATTTTCACTATACCGGTGTTAACTGGGGACGTGATCTGCCGGAACCGATGGTGATGGATTTGCGCAATGTAGTGGCCGGCGATGCGTCGCCGGATGGCAAAGGCACGCTGGCGGTTCAGCGTGGCATCGAGGTCGGTCATGTATTCCAGCTCGGTACGCGTTACTCGGAAGACATGAAGGCAACCTATCTCGATGAAACCGGCAAGCCGCAGTTGATGCAGATGGGCTGCTACGGCATTGGCGTCACGCGCATTCTGGGTGCGGCAATCGAGCAGAATTTCGACGACAAGGGCATTATCTGGCCGACCTCGATTGCGCCCTTCGAGGTCGTGCTGTGCCCGATGGGCTATGACCGCAGCGAAGCGGTCAAGGCAGAAACCGACAAGCTGTACGAGGCGCTTCTGGCGGCGGGTGTTGATGCCATCGTTGACGATCGTGGCGAGCGCCCGGGCGTGATGTTCGCCGACTGGGAATTGATCGGTGTGCCGCACCGGGTAGTGATCGGGGATCGTGGACTCAAGGACGGCAAGCTGGAATATCAGGGGCGACGCGATACCGCCGCTACTGCCGTGCCGGTTGCCGAGATGGTTGAATTCGTCAAAGGCAAGCTGCTTGCTTAAGGACTCCGGGCGCACCGTGGTTCGAAGATCGGCAAGCAGGCTGGCAATTGCAGCGATAATTTTAATCAGCACTTGCGCCAGCGCCGGCAATCAGAAGGAAGAGGCGCTGGCTGATTCGGTGCGGATTGCGCTGCACAATGCCATCACCGACGCGCGTCCGCCGAAGCCGCAGTTTGCCGATATCGAAGAGCGTATCAAGTACCTGCATTGGCTGGGCGAGATGTCGGAGCGGTTGAAGAAGAAGCTGCCCGACCAGCAGGTGCGACGCGAGTTTCTTGAAACGACCTGGTATGAGGCAAGGCGGGCCGGTCTCGATCCTGCCATGGTGCTCGGTCTGATTCAGGTGGAGTCGGCCTTTCGCAAATATGCAGTGTCGCCGGTTGGTGCGCATGGTTACATGCAGGTAATGCCATTCTGGACGCGGGTTATCGGTGATGGCGACCGTCGCAAGCTGTTTCACATGCAAACCAATCTGCGGTACGGCTGTTCGATTCTTCGGCTTTATCTCGATATGGAAAAGGGCAACCTGTTCCTTGCTCTGGGGCGCTACAACGGCAGCAGGGGGCGGCCTGAATACCCGAATGCGGTACTGAGCGCATGGAAGCGCTGGGAATTCAAATCCTGAACCAGACGCGATACAAGCAAAAACAAAAACGCCCGCGCGATGCGGGCGTTTTTGTTTGGCCTTCGGAAAGACAAATTATTGCAGATGGTTGGAAATGAGTTTCGTCATTTCGAACATCGACACTTGCTTCTTTCCGCCAAACACGGCTTTCAACTTGTCGTCTGCATTGATCATGCGCTTGTTGGCATCATCCTGCAGCTTGTTCTTCTTGATGTAATCCCAGACTTTCTTGGTGACCTCAGTGCGCGGCAGCGGATTTGCACCGATCACTGCACCCAGAGTAGCGGAAGGCGTCATCGGCTTCATGAATGCTGCATTCGGCTTGCGCGGGGTCTTCGGCTTGGCGGCCTTCTTCGCTACCGGCTTTTTGGTTGCGACTTTTTTTGCCGGAGCGGCTTTTTTCGCTGCCGGTTTAGCTGCTGCCTTCTTTGCTACGGGTTTAGCTGCTGCCTTCTTTGCCGGAGCGGCTTTTTTGGCTGGAGCTGCTTTTTTTGCTGCTGGCTTTGCTGCGACTTTCTTTGCTGCGGGCTTCTTGGCGGCTGTCTTGGCCGCGGGTTTTTTGGCTGTTGCCATCTTTAAGCCTCCTTCACGATAGTGTTGGGAATATGCGTCAGATCACGCAACGCTAATAGTGGTGCGGTTTTTACAGGTATGCAAGTCTTTTTTGCACGTTTTTGCACGATTCTGTCTGCTTCATGCCACGCGTTCTTCATAGGGGAAAAGCGTCAATTACGAGGTCCTGCATGCGCGACGCTTCAGCAATGATTTTACCTGTTGCGATAATTAGGGAAGTGGTGACCTGGTATGGGGTGCCGCGTATGGGATAGCAGCCGGCCTCATTCTTCTGTTAGGTGTTGCGCACGAAGTTGACCGTTTGCGTCTTCGGCCGGATGCTTCTGCGCTTGCTACGGTACTGAGAGTGCGGTAATTCTTGGAGCAGGCTGGGAGGGAGAATTACGCCGGACGGGAGGTCGGCAGTGTAATCGGGTCGGCGGGTAAGGATGATTTTTTGTTGCCGCCAACCCTGTATCGAGGGGCGCAGTTACGGAATGCGCGCTTGCCGCAGGATGGTGGTCAGCGCATGCCTGGCAACATGCCTTTCATGCCGCGCATCATTTTCATCATGCCGCCGCCCTTGAGCTTTTTCATCATCGATTGCATCTGCTCGAACTGCGACAACATTCGATTAACTTCCTGCACCTGGACTCCGGCGCCGGCCGCGATCCGGCGCTTGCGCGAAGCCTTGATCAGTTCCGGTTTGGCGCGCTCCTGCGGCGTCATCGAATTGATGATGCCTTCCATGCGGCGCACCTGCTTTTCTGCCTGTCCCATATCGGCATTGCCGGCAGCTTGCTGAAACTGTGCCGGCAGCTTGTCGACCAGACCTGATAGCCCTCCCATTTTTTTCATCTGGGAGATTTGCGCCTTGAAGTCGTTAAGATCGAACTTGCCGCCGACCTTGATTTTGTCTGCCAGTTCCTTCGCGGCAGCGACATCGACGCCTTTTTGGGCTTCCTCCACGAGGGCGAGGATGTCGCCCATGCCAAGGATGCGGTTGGCCATCCGGTTCGGATCGAAGGCTTCCAGGCCGTCCAGCTTTTCGGCAACGCCGGCGAACTTGACCGGCTTGCCGGTGACATGGCGCACCGATAATGCGGCACCACCTCGCGCATCACCGTCGAGCTTGGTGAGCACCACGCCGGTCAACGGCAGTGCGTCATTGAACGCCTTGGCCGTATTGATCGCATCCTGGCCGAGCATGGCATCGACAACAAACAGGGTTTCGATCGGTTTCAGGGCGGCGTGCAATGCAGCGATTTCCTGCATCATCGCTTCGTCAATGCCGAGGCGGCCGGCCGTATCGACGATCAGGACGTCGTGGTAATGCTTTTTCGCATAATCGAGAGCGGCCAGTGCGATGTCGACCGGTTTGTCGTTCGCGCTCGACGGGAAGAAGTCGGCCCCGACCTGACTGGTCACCGTCTGCAACTGGCCGATCGCCGCGGGACGATAGACGTCGGCGGACACTGTCAGCACTTTCTTCTTTTTCTGTTCCTTCAGATATTTGGCCAGTTTGCCGACCGTCGTGGTTTTGCCGGCGCCCTGCAGGCCGGCCATCAATATGATCGCTGGCGGCTGGGTGGCGAAATTCAACTGCGAAGCTTCCGGCCCGAGGTCTGCACCCATGATTGCTGCCAGTTCGCGCTGCACTACGCCGACCAGCGCCTGCCCTGGAGTGAGCGAGCCGATCACGTCTTCGCCCAGCGCCTTTTCCTTTACGCGGGCGATGAACTCGCGCACCGCCGGCAAGGCAACGTCGGCTTCGAGCAATGCCAGGCGCACTTCGCGCAGCATGTCGGCGGTATTGGATTCGGTCAGGCGCGCTTCGCCGCGCATCGTTTTGACGACTTTCGCCAGTCGTTGAGTCAGATTGTCGAGCATGGGTGAGGTACCAGGAAAAAGGGCAAGTAGGATGCGGCAAGAAAGGCGCATCGAGAACAGGACTCATTTTAACCGATGCAGCCACCGAATCCGGCCTGCTATCCGGAATGGGGCATGTCGTTTATCCGGGCAAGTTGTGGAAAAATCAATCAAAAATGAGAGAAAAACCCAGGCGTGCGTGGCGTGCGCTACACGCGATTGCACACGGACATAGTGTAAACTCAGGGTCTGCTTATTACTCTTCTGCATGATGCACACCTACTTATTCGTACTGGCGGCGCTTCTCTACGCGGTCTGTGCTTTTTTGCCTTCGCAGCAACGAGTTGCCATTTCAGTAGGCACTGCTGCAGGCTGGATATTGCATGGTGGGGCGCTGGCGGCTGATGTGGTGGCGCCCGGGTCCTTGCGCATCGGCTTTGCCATCATGCTGTCGGCGACGCTCTGGATTTCGGTGGGGGCGTACTGGCTGGAGAACCGGAATTTTTCGCTGGATAGTTTGCGCGTTCTTGTATTGCCCATTGCGGCAGTAGCGGTAGTGCTTCCGGTAGCGTTTCCAGGCAGTGTCGTGCCGTTGGAAGGCAGATCTGCGTTATTCCCCTGGCATGTAGCAATTTCCATTCTGGCTTACAGCACCTTGACCATTGCTGCATTCCATGCGGTGTTGATGGCATTGCAAGAATCGAGACTGCATACCCATCCGAATGCTTCGCACAACGACTGGCTGGGACTTGCGATTGATCGGCTTCCCGCACTGCTGACCATGGAACGACTGTTGTTTCGCCTGATCGCATTCGGCTTTTTCCTGCTGTCGCTGACTGTGGTTTCCGGCGTGGTGTTTTCCGAGGAATTGTTCGGCAAGGCGTTCAAGTGGGATCACAAGAGCATCTTTACCATGCTGTCATGGGCTCTTTTCGGTGTGCTGCTCGCTGGTCGCGCCTGGCGGGGCTGGCGCGGCAAGACCGCACTGCGATTTACGCTGACCGGTTTTGCCACCTTGCTGCTGGCCTATGTGGGCAGCCGCTTCGTTATCGAAGTCGTGCTGCACCGGGGGCTTGCATGAAGCTCCTGTTGTGGTTCGTGATCGTGTTTGTAATCGTCGCGTGGCTATTTCGAAGCAAGAAAAATTCTACCGGCCCGGATAATGTCCGTTCCGATAGTGCTGCCAGGGAAAGTGCCGCCACCGCAGCCTCGGGCGGTATTGAGCCGATGCTTCCGTGCGCCCATTGCGGCGTTCACATACCCGCTTCGGAAGCGGTAATTTCTTCCTCCGGCGCAGCGTTTTGCAGCCAGGAACACCGCCTTGGTCACGCCAAATCCTAGGTTTCATGTCGACGCCGCACACCTGTTCGCCTAACGTGCTGGCAAATCCAGATAACGGAACGTATGCAGGCGAGGCCGCGCTAAGGATGGACGGCATGCCGTCGGCGGCACGCGCGACGCTCTGGCGTACCTTGCAGACTTTTTCCATCACGCGAATCGTCATTGCGGTGGTCTTGCTCGCCTACCTCAGCGTCAACACTGCCAAGTACCTCGGTGTAACGGTGACCTTCGCGAACTGGGAAACCTGCATTGTCTATTTGTTCCTGGCAGTCGGTTTTGCCCTGTTGTCGGTGTACTGGCAAAAGCAGTTCATGCTGCATTTGATGGTGCAGCTTGTGGTCGACATCATTGCGATTTCATTGCTGTATGTGGCGGCTGGAGGAGCGCGCAGCGGTTTGGCGATCCTCTATCTGTTCCCGCTTGCAGGCAGCGCGATTCTCGCTCCCTTGATTCTGGCCCTGTTCTTTGTGTCAGTCGTCACATTGATCATGCTGGCGGAAAGTGGGTTTCAGCTGCTGAGTTCCGGGGCGGATGTCTCCGTTTCTGGCGCCGGACTTTATGGCGCAGCCTTCTTCACCGCGATCTACGTAGTTAACCGTCTTGCGGAAAAGCTGCTCAGACAGGAAGAACTGGCCGTCCGGCGCGGACAGGAGCTGCAATTGGCGGAGGCAATTAACCGCCTGGTAATTGCCGACATGGGGGATGGCATTCTCGTGGTTGGGCGAGATACCGAAGTTTACGCAGGCAATCCGGCCCTCGAGCGGATGCTCGGGCTGTCGGCTCCAGCAGGATCGGCGCGCTACAAGCTGACCGATCTTCCCTCGCTGGCGCCGATTGCTGAAGCGTTTAAAGCGTGGATGGCACGTCCGCATACTGATGCGCCCAAGGATGCCGTCTGGTCCACGTTCGTCCGGGTAAAGCCCGGAAATGATATTGCGGTCACCCAAGGCACCAACGTCGTACGTGACATTCGCCGCGACATTATGGCTCACCTGAAACTGAGCTTCGCCACGGTGGAAACATCCGGCTTGAGTGAGGAGCGGACAGTCATTTTTTTGCAGGACGTTACCGAAATCGAGAATCGCGCGCAGCAATTGAAACTGGCGTCAATGGGGCGTCTGACCGCCAGCATTGCCCATGAAGTGCGCAATCCGCTGTCAGCGATTTCCCATGCCGCTTCGCTGCTGGCCGAAGACATTACACATCCGTCTGAGGTGCGGCTCCTGAATATCATTGGTGACAATGTGATCCGTCTGAACCGGATGATCGAGGATATCCTGAAGTTGTCACGCAAGGCGCATGCGCATAACGAGCCGCTACGGCTTGCGCCTTTTCTGACAGAGCTTCTGACTGAATTCAGGGAATGTCATGCCGTAAGTCCTGGCCTGATCTCGCTGATCGGAACTGAGGACCATCAGGTCTGGTTCGACCCACTGCATTTACGGGAAGTGGTTGTAAACCTTTTAACCAATGCCTTACGCTACGCCAGCGGCCGTGATGGCAGCATTCGAATTCATGTGCCGTCGCCGCTTGACGGACGGCTCGAGCTGCATGTGCAGGACGATGGACCTCCCATATCTCAGGAGACGCGCTCGCATCTGTTCGAGCCGTTTTATACCACTTCCAGCAAAGGCACCGGTTTGGGACTCTACCTGGCGCGCGAATTGTGCTTGAATAATGGTGCAATGCTGGATTACGAATACAGGGTGGATTTGCCGGGTCTCGATTCGGACCTGGCGAGCGGCAGATTCGTGATCACCTTTGCCACTCACCATTCCCTCTGAATTATGTTGAAAGCCGTAGCATGACTGCACCACGTATTCTGGTCGTTGATGATGAGGCCGATCTGCGCGAGCTGCTCGAAATAACGCTCGTCAAGATGGGGCTGGATGTCGATTGTGCCGATTGCCTGGCAGTTGCGCGCGTCCGGCTGGCGCAGGCGGAATATGCCCTGGTGCTGACCGATATGCGCTTGCCTGACGGCCTGGGCATCGAACTGGTGCGCGAAGTTGCGGTCACGTACAAGAACACGCCAATAGCCGTACTTACTGCCTACGGCAGCGCCGACAATGCGGTGGCAGCCCTAAAGGCGGGCGCATTTGACTACCTGTCCAAGCCGGTTGCCCTTGACCAGTTGCGCCAGATGGTCCATTCGGCGTTGCGAACTAACAACGCAAATGGCGCTACCAGCCGCAGCATGCAATCCGGCACGCCTGTGACGCGGCTGCTGGGGCAATCTTGTGTAATGCAGGATTTGCGCGCTCAAATCCAGCGCCTGGCACGCAGCATGGCACCTGTTGCCATCACAGGTGAATCTGGCTGCGGCAAGGAACTGGCCGCGCGCGATATTCATGCGCACAGTGCACGTGCCGACAAGCCATTCATCGCCGTCAATTGCGGCGCCATTCCGGAAGCGTTGATGGAAGCTGAATTTTTTGGTTACCGCAAAGGCGCGTTTACCGGCGCAAGCGATGACCGGGATGGCTTTTTTCAGGCAGCGAACGGCGGCACCCTGTTGCTGGACGAGGTGGCGGACTTGCCGCTGCAGATGCAGGTCAAGCTGCTGCGTGCGATTCAGGAAAGGCATGTGCGCAAGGTCGGTGCCACGGTCGAGGAACCGGTCGATGTGCGCCTGATCAGTGCTACCCATCAGAATCTTGCCGAGTGTGTGGAGAAAGGCAAGTTCCGGCAGGATTTGTTCTATCGTTTGAATGTGATCGAGTTGCATTTGCCTCCTCTGCGCGAGCGGCTGGACGATATCGTCCAGCTCTCGAATGCAATACTCGCACGTCTCTCTCCACCGGGGCAGACAGCGGTACTATCGCCTCTGGCCCTGCAGGCGCTGTGCAGCTATTCATTTCCGGGCAACGTACGCGAGCTTGAAAACATCCTCGAACGCGCATTGGCATTTGCCAATAACGGCATCATTGAAGTGGCTGATCTTGCACTGAAGAGGGTGTCCGCGCCTGCCGTCGAAGTGAAAGAAATACAGCCGGAATCGGCGGAGCGCGCACCTGAATCCGAATCCTCTCCAATAATAGAGGAGACGAGGGCGGAGCCGATGGCATCTGCGCCGACTGTCACGGATGATTTGCCGCCTTCGCTGCCCGATTACCTGGACCATGTCGAACGTGAAGTCATTTTGCGGGCATTGTCGAAAACCCGTTTCAACCGGACCCAGGCCGCAGAACTGCTGGGCATCAGTTTCCGCCAGTTGCGCTACCGGATTCAACGCCTGGCAATAGAAGAGCCGGACGCATGAAGCGTTTTCATGTCGGTGATGACGGCTGGTGCAGCGGAGTCGTGCGCAAACCATCACCCAATTTCGACGTCCGCGCTGACGATACCAAGATCGATTTGCTGGTGATTCATAACATCAGCCTGCCGCCGGGCCAGTTTGATGGCCCTTACATTGCCGACCTGTTCAACAACTGCCTGGATTGCGATGCGCATCCGTATTTTGACCAGTTGCGTACATTGCGGGTGTCTGCCCATTTCCTGGTCCGGCGCAATGGTGAAGTGATGCAGTTCGTTTCGGCCAACGACCGCGCCTGGCATGCCGGCGTGTCGACTTTCGGCGGCCGGGAGCGCTGCAATGATTTTTCGATCGGCATCGAACTCGAAGGCTCGGACTTCGCGCCATTCGAGTCGGCCCAGTATGAGGCTCTTGCCGCGCTAACGCATGCGCTGCAGTCCCGCTATCCGCTGACCGATGTTGTGGGGCATGAGCATATTGCGCCGGGACGGAAGACTGATCCCGGCCCCTTCTTCGATTGGGTGCGTTACCGCGAGTCCCTGCTCAAAAAAGAGCAGCCCCAACTCGCTGCGAATGCACTGCGCTTTTTCACAATCAAGTAAAAAAGTCAACAGAATCGCGTTGTCAAAATTAATGCAAATCAAGTAAAAAAGATATTGCATCCTCGTCTACCTGGCACTAGAATTAGTTCAAATCGCATTGAAGACCACTACCTATAGTGGTGTTGCGATTTTCCGTTAATAAGCTGTTCATGCGGTTCCTCGTCTGCGGGAGCGGTTTTTGCACACTTGAAAACCACTTCCAGGATGGTGATGTCGGGCGAGCCGGAACAGCTCTCCCATCCAGCTGCATGCCTCGCGCAGCAGTCTCGCGAATACGCGAACCTCGGCCGGACCGGGCGTTCTAATTTAATAACCATAAGCAGCCCAGTGCTGCGAGCGACACAATCGAAGGAGACTAAATGCACACTCCCCCCAACCAAGAATTTTCCATAAAGTCTACGAGTGAGCTCGGACTTGGCACCCCGTATACCGGTGCGCCTTCTTCTACCGTCCGTTTGCCGGTGGGTCTTGGTGATTACAAAATTATCCGCCGTAACGGTGCGGTGGTCGGATTCGAGCCGTCCAAGATTTCGATTGCGATGACCAAGGCTTTCCTGGCAGTGAACGGCGGGCAGGGCGCGGCTTCCGCCCGCGTGCGCGAACTGGTCGAGCAACTCACTTCCGGTGTGGTGTCCGCGCTGCTGCGCCGCCAGCCGGCCGGCGGCATCTTCCATATCGAAGATGTGCAGGACCAGGTGGAACTGGCGCTGATGCGCTCCGGCGAACATGACGTCGCACGTGCTTATGTCCTGTATCGCGCCAAGCGCATGGAAGAGCGCGCGCAACAGCAGTCGGCGAAGACGGCTGATACGCCCCAGCTGCATGTGACCGAGAATGGCCAGAGCCGTCTGCTCGACTTGGGCCAGGTGCGCGATCTGATCAGTGCTGCCTGCTTCGGACTGGAAAAGCATGTCGATGCCGAAGCGATTCTTGGCGAAACGGTGAAGAATCTGTACGACGGCGTGCCCGTCGAGGAGTTGCATAAATCCGCCATCCTGGCTGCGCGCGCACTGATGGAAAAGGACCCGGCCTACAGCAAGGTGACTGCCCGCCTGCTGATGCACACGATCCGCAAGGAAGTGTTCGGCCAGGAAGTCGCTCAGGGCGACGCGCCGGCATACTATATAGAGTACTTTCCGAAGTTCATCAAAAAGGGCATCGAAGCCGACTTGCTTGATCCCAAGCTCGCCCAGTACGACCTGAAGAAGCTGGCTGAAGCGCTCAAGCCGGAGCGCGACCTGCAGTTCGGCTATCTCGGCTTGCAGACCCTGTACGACCGCTACTTCCTGCATATTGACGGCACCCGCATCGAGATGCCGCAGGCGTTTTACATGCGCGTCGCCATGGGCCTCGCGCTGAACGAGATCGACCGCGAAACACGGACCATCGAGTTCTATAACCTGCTGTCGTCCTTTGATTTCATGAGCTCGACACCGACCCTGTTCAATTCCGGAACCCAACGTTCGCAGCTCTCCTCCTGCTACCTGACCACGGTCTCCGACAATCTTGATGGCATCTATGAAGCGATCAAGGAGAACGCGTTGCTGGCCAAGTTTGCCGGCGGCCTGGGCAACGACTGGACGCCGGTACGCGCCTTGGGCGCCCACATCAAGGGCACCAACGGCAAGTCGCAGGGCGTGGTGCCGTTTCTGAAAGTGGTCAACGACACCGCCGTTGCGGTCAACCAGGGCGGCAAGCGCAAGGGCGCCGTCTGTGCCTATCTGGAAACCTGGCACCTCGACATCGAGGAATTCCTGGAGTTGCGCAAGAATACCGGCGACGATCGCCGGCGCACCCACGACATGAACACGGCAAACTGGATTCCGGACCTGTTCATGAAGCGAGTGATGGAGAAGGGCGAGTGGACTCTGTTCTCGCCATCCGATGTGCCGGATCTGCACGATAAGTTCGGTCGCGCTTTTGAGGAAGCCTACCTTGGCTATGAAGCGAAGGCGGCTCGTAGCGAACTGAAACTGTTCAAGAAAGTGCAGGCGCTCGATCTGTGGCGCAAGATGCTATCGATGCTGTTCGAGACCGGCCATCCGTGGATCACCTTCAAGGATCCATGCAATATCCGTTCCCCGCAGCAGCATGTGGGTGTGGTCCATAGCTCCAACCTGTGTACCGAAATCACGCTGAACACGAATGATTCCGAAATCGCGGTCTGCAACCTTGGCTCAGTCAACCTGCCGGCGCACATGAAAGAAATCAACGGGGAAATGCAGCTCGACCATGCCAAGCTGCAGAAGACGATCCGTACCGCGATGCGCATGCTGGATAACGTGATCGACATCAACTATTACGCGGTCAAGAAGGCGCGTGATTCCAACCTGCGCCATCGTCCGGTAGGCCTCGGCATCATGGGATTCCAGGACTGCCTGCATATGATGCGTATGCCGTATGCATCGACGGCAGCGGTGGCCTTCGCCGACCGCTCGATGGAAGCCGTCTGCTATTACGCCTACTGGGCGTCGAGCGAACTGGCCGAAGAGCGCGGCCGTTACAGTTCCTATCGCGGCTCGTTGTGGGACCGCGGCATTCTGCCGCAGGATTCGCTCAAGCTTCTGGCAGAAGAACGCGGCGGCTACCTCGAAGTCGATAGCTCGGAGTCGATGGACTGGACCGCATTGCGTGCACGCATCAAAGAGCACGGCATGCGCCATTCGAATTGCGTGGCGATTGCGCCGACCGCGACGATCTCCAACATCATCGACGTCTCCGCCTGCATCGAACCGACTTATCAAAACCTGTATGTCAAATCGAACCTGTCCGGTGAATTTACCGAGATCAACGAACATCTGGTGCGCGACCTGAAAGCGCGCGGCTTGTGGGACGAGGTCATGATTGCCGATCTGAAGTACTTCGACGGCAGCCTGTCGAAAATTGATCGCATTCCGCAAGACCTGCGCGACCTCTATGCGACTGCGTTCGAGGTCGAGCCGCAATGGCTGGTGGAAGCCGCATCGCGCCGCCAGAAGTGGATTGACCAGGCGCAATCGCTGAATATCTATATGGCCGGTGCATCGGGCAAGAAGCTGGATGAGACCTACAAACTGGCTTGGCTGCGCGGTCTGAAAACCACCTACTACCTGCGTACCATGGGCGCCACCCATGCAGAGAAGTCCACCACCAAGGCGGGCGCGCTCAATGCGGTTTCGGCAAATGGCAGCATGAATAGCGGCATATCCGCAGCACCGGTAGCCGCGTCAGCCGACGATGTCGCCGGCCCGGCCTGCATGCTGCGACCGGGCGATCCCGGTTTCGAAGAATGCGAAGCCTGCCAGTAATCCAACGAGAGCCGGATCCGGTGCGGCAGAAATGCGCGCACCGGATTAAAAACGGGCAACGAAAAACGAGAATACATATAAGGAAGATCAGCCATGCTTAGTT
>DATFAZ010000004.1:0-2018 GCA_035254105.1 Noviherbaspirillum sp.
ACCTATTCGGCAATGCTCAAATGGTTGGGAATCTGTGTATTTGCTTACGTCGGGATTGTGTTTTTTGTGGAAATTCCTTGGGCAGAGGTGGCACGCAACACATTGCTTCCTCATATTTCCTTTTCTGAAGATTATCTAACGATGCTCACGGCTGTGATGGGCACGACCATCAGCCCCTACCTGTTTGTGTGGCAATCATCGCTGGAAGTCGAAGAGCAACGTGCAGATCCGGATGAGCAACCCGTGCGCACTGCGCCCAGTCAAGCACGCAGCCAGTTTCTTAAAATACGGTTCGATACCTATAGCGGAATGGGAGTCTCTTGTGCCGTCATGTTTTTCATTATTCTGACGACCGCCTTAACACTTCACACCCACCATATAACGCAAATTGATTCAGCTGAGCAGGCAGCCAAGGCGCTCGAGCCGATAGCCGGCCGCTTCGCCTTTGTCCTGTTTGCGATAGGAATGATCGGAACCGGATTGCTTGCCGTTCCTACGCTCGCGGGATCGATTGGGTACGCAATGGGAGAGGCGTTCAAGTGGCGTACAGGACTCGACCATAAGCCCTATCGCGCACGTCGCTTCTATGCGGTCATTGCGGCTGCGACAGTAATTGGCACTGCCTTAAATTTCATCGGCGTCGATCCAATAAAGGCATTGATCTGGAGCGCTGTCATCAATGGCTTGATCAGTGCTCCCTTATTGTGTGCATTAATGCTTATTGCACGAAATCATGCAGTTATGGGGAAATTTGTTATTCCAAATAAGCTGTTCATCGCCGGATGGCTGACAACAGGACTGATGACGGCGGCTGCCATTCTGACCGTTGTTCACCTCTTGGCTTCCTCAACATAGCAGGTTTCTCGCTGGCGCTACGACTGCATTTGAATCGTCTCGGCATCAATAAGCACTCTCCAACATCGCCACCATGGAAAGCGGATATGGACACAAGGCGCAGATGCCCCTGCTTCGCGTCCGCGACTTGCGCTCTCCCTACGCCGGACCTTTTTCGCTTGATCTACATGCGGGAGAATGCGTTGCCATTCTTGGCCCGTCCGGGTCAGGCAAGACTGTCTTTTTACGCATGATTGCCGACCTCGACCCGAATACCGGCAGCGTCATGCTGGGCGGCCAAAAACGGGAGCAATGGCTGGCTCCTGCATGGCGTAAAAAAGTGATTTACCAGGCAGCGGAACCAGCGTGGTGGGAACCGACTGCCGGAGCGCATTTTTCCCCGTCAGAAAAGAAGACGGCCCTGGCTCTGATGTCGGTACTGCACCTGCGCACCGATTTACTCGACAACGATATTTCGCGCCTTTCAACCGGAGAACGGCAGCGCCTGGCCCTGCTGCGCGCTCTCTCGCGCGACCCGGATGTCCTTCTGCTGGACGAGCCCACTGCTGCCCTTGATCAGGAATCCGCAACCCCCGTCGAAGAATTGCTGCGGAACTGCATGGAAAAAAACCTCGCGATCGTTCTCGTCACACACTCCCCGCAGCAGGCGGAGCGCTTGGGCCACCGGACGCTTCATCTTGCCGCCGGAAGACTGGAGCCGGCATGAGACCCGTTCAGCTGCACGCGCTGGATCTCACCATTGCCGCAGTGCTGGTCGTGCTGGACGCAGCCATTTCGATCGCGCTCGGGCTTCGCCTTCACCGGCGAATCTTTTTGTCTGGATTGCGGATGGTGATACAACTGCTGTTGGTCGGATTCGTGCTGCGGACCGTATTTGCGTTCACTTCGCCAGCGGCGATGATCGCAATTGCACTACTGATGATTACCGCAGCAGTGCGCGAAGTCGCGGTAAGGCCGGTACACGCATTGCGGGGGCGGACAAATTATTGGATCGGCGCGGCCGTTATCGGGATGTCCAGCATCACCACCGTGCTGCTGGCGCTGCTCACCGCGATACGTCCTTCGCCATGGTACGATCCGCGCTATGCACTCCCCATATTGGGCATCGTCCTCGGCAGCGTATTGAATTCTGCCAGCCTCGGGCTGGACACGTTTTTCGGCTC
>DATFAZ010000005.1:0-14397 GCA_035254105.1 Noviherbaspirillum sp.
ACACCATTTCCTCCGAAAAACATTTCAGATGTCACTTATCGACCTGAATCAGTTCGCTACCTTGATTGGCGCTCTGGCCGCCACGCTAACAACAATCGCATTTATTCCACAAGCCTGGCTCACATGGAAAACCAAGCGTGCCGAAGGCGTCTCCCTGGGCATGTACAGCATCTTCACGTCCGGTGTGGCGCTATGGCTGGTGTATGGATTGGCCATCGGTGCATGGCCGGTAATCATTGCAAATCTATTTACGCTGGTGCTGGCCCTCTTCATCATGTCGATGAAACTGCGTTTCGGATAAAACGCCGGCGGCAATCAAAAGCCTTATGGCTTAGCTTTCAGCAGACGGGCTAGAACACCCTGAGAATCATGCGCCGCACGACGCAAGCGGTCGTTGACGCCCTGCCATTGGTCTTCAACGGGAAGCGCCTCGATCAGGATGATGTCGGAATTAACGGTATCCATTGCGCGCAATGCCGCATACAGATCATGCGCGTAGCCGGCCGGGTCGATAGGCAAGGCAAGCTGGGCAACCACATTCGGTATCGCGGGAGCTAGGCGCCGTATCAGCGCAGTACGTATTCCGGCGCCATTGAGCTGCTGAATCGTATCGGACAACTCATCGCGATTAACAAGTGCCACCGGCGTAATCGGTGCATAGTGCGCATCCAGCGTTCCTGAGGCACGTGGTGCTGCAGCATCCGGCAGGCGCGGTGCAATCCCGATGGTCTCGGCGATACTAGTCGCACTAATATGCCCGGGTCGCAGCAGTACCGGGCCGCTGGTCGCCATGCGCGATAGGTCCAGGATAGTCGACTCAATACCAACCTCGCTCTGCCCGCCATCCAGTATGCATCCCAACGGGCTGCCCAGCCCTGTGCCAAACTCGTCGCGCACGTGCTGTGCAGTCGTCGGACTGACATGGCCAAACCTGTTGGCCGAGGGTGCGGCAACGCCGCCGCTGCCGCCCTTGAATGCCCGCAGCAATGCCTGCGCTACCGGATGCGACGGGCAGCGCAGGCCGATCGAATCCTGCCCGCCTGATACTGCGTCCGGAATATGCGTGGCCCGTTTGAGAATCAGGGTCAGCGGTCCCGGCCAGAAGGCGTCGATCAGCTTGCGAGCTTCGGCCGGAACAGACTGCGCCCAATAAGCGATGTCGGCTTCCGGCGCGAGATGGACAATGACAGGATGGTTGGAAGGACGCCCTTTGGCCGCATAGATTTTGGCGACTGCCTGAGGATTCTCCGCATCGGCGCCCAGGCCGTATACCGTCTCGGTCGGGAAAGCGACAAGCTCGCCCTCCTCCAGTTTGCGCGCAGCCACCTGAATGGCAGCCAGATCCGGAGTCACGTCAGGCATGTTGTGGCATTTCGATAAATCAGGCGGCGATTCCAAGGATGTCGCAGGCGGTGCGTACACTTGATTGCGCCTGCTCCAGCGTCGGCGCGACAAAAGTAATGTGCCCCATCTTGCGCCCACGCCGCGCATCGTCCTTGCCGTACAGGTGCAGATTGGCACCAGGCAGTGCCAGTATCTGGTCCCATGCCGGTTCGCGCGGCTCGTCACTGCTGGGCTCGAACCAGACGTCGCCGAGAATATTGAGCATCACTGCGGGCGAATGCTGACGCACATCGCCCAAGGGCAGGCGCGCCATTGCACGTACCTGCTGCGCGAACTGGCTGGTAATGCAGGCATCGATCGTATAGTGGCCGCTATTGTGCGGACGCGGCGCCATTTCATTGACGACCAGCGATCCATCCTGCAACACAAAGAATTCAATGCACAGCACGCCGACGTAACCAAGACGCGCAATGATCTCCAGCGCCGCAGCCTGCGCCTTGTGTGCGCAGTCCGGGCAGACATTCGGCCCTGGAACAGTGGTAGTAAACAGAATGCCATCACGATGCACATTCTCGGCAATCGGATACACCACGGACTGGCCGTCGGTGCCGCGCGCAGTCAGCACTGAAATTTCGTAGGCCAGCGGCAGCATTTTTTCCAGCACGCAGACAACATTCATTGCCACGAAGGCAGCACGCACATCATCGCGCGTCTTTACCCGAACCTGTCCTTTGCCGTCGTAACCGAGGCGAGCCGTTTTCAGGATGCCGGGGAAGAGTTCGTCCGGAATGGAAGCGATGTCGTCCACCGAAGCGATGACTTGATAAGGTGCAGGCAGCACGCCCGATGTCGGCGCACAGGCGGTGAAGAAGCGCTTTTCCTCAATGCGGTCCTGTGCAATTGACACGCAGGCAGCGGATGGCGCGACAAAAGTGCGCTCCGCCAAAAACGCAAGGCTCTGCGCCGGCACGTTCTCGAATTCCGTTGTTACCGCAGCACATTGTTCGGCCAGTTCGGCCAGCGCTGCCGTGTCGGTATAGTCGGCACACAGCAAGTGATCGGCTGCATGGCCTGCCGGACAGTCGCGTGTCGGTTCCAGCACGGCGACTTTGAAACCCATTTGTTGCGCGGCATGTGCAAACATGCGGCCCAGCTGGCCGCCGCCCATCACGCCAAGCCAGGTTGCAGATGATGCTGAGGGAAGGAAGGGATGAAACTTGTCGCTCATACTGGCAATGTCATGGCAAGGGCTGCCTGGTTTTGTTTGACCCGAAACTCCTGCAGACGTGCAGCCAATTGCTCATCAGTCGTCGCCAGTATCGCAATCGCGGCCAGCGCCGCGTTGGTAGCACCCGCTTCGCCAATCGCAAAGGTCGAAACGGGAATACCTTTAGGCATCTGCACAATGGAGAGCAGCGAGTCTTCGCCGCGCAGGTATTTCGAGGGCACCGGCACGCCCAGTACCGGGACGATGGTTTTCGCTGCAACCATGCCGGGCAAATGGGCCGCACCGCCAGCGCCAGCGATGATGGCGCGGAGGCCGCGCTGACGAGCCGTTTCAGCATATTCAAACATCTGGTCCGGCATGCGATGTGCGGAAATGACGCGCGCTTCGTGCGGAACGCCAAAGTCCTTCAGCATTGCCACTGCATGCTGCATCACATCCCAGTCGGACGACGACCCCATGATCACGCCGACCAGCGGCTTCTCTGCGTTTGCTGCGCTCATGTCAGTCCTTCAGCGTTTCGCCTGTCAGGCGTTGCAGCGCCTCGCGATACTTTGCGCCGGTTTTCTCGATCACGTCCGCAGGCAATGCCGGCGCCGGTGCAGTCTTGTTCCAGTCCTTGAGGGTTTCCAGGTAATCGCGTACGAACTGCTTGTCGAACGAGGGCGGCGACATGCCGGGCGCATAGGAATCTGCCGGCCAGAAGCGCGAGGAATCCGCAGTCAGCACTTCGTCCATCAGGTGCAACGTGCCATTGTCGTCGAGGCCGAATTCAAACTTGGTGTCGGCGATGATGATGCCGCGCGTGGCGGCATAGTCTGCAGCCGTCTGGTACAGCTTGATGCTGACATCGCGCATCTTGGCGGCCAGTTCCTTGCCGATGCGATTTTCCATCTCGGCGAAGCTGATGTTTTCGTCGTGTTCGCCGATATCGGCCTTTGCCGCCGGCGTGAAAATCGGTGCCGCCAGCTTGTCAGCCTGACGCAAGCCGGATGGCAGCGCGATGCCGCAGATGGCGCCGGTTGCCTGATAATCCTTCCAGCCGGAGCCGATGATGTAGCCGCGCACCACTGCCTCCACCAGGATCGGCTTGAGTCGTTTGGCCACGACTGCCCGACCCCGTACCTGATCCGCTTCATTCGCCTGCACCACGGACTCGGGAGCAATCCCGGTCAGGTGATTGGGAACGATGTCGCCCAGCTTGTCGAACCAGAAATTCGACATCTGGTTCAGCACCTTGCCCTTGGCGGGAATCGGTTCATTCATGACGACGTCGAAGGCGGACAACCGGTCGGTGGTAACGATCAGGATCTTGTCGTCGCCGACGGCATAGTTGTCGCGAACCTTGCCGCGCCCAAGCAGCGGGAGTGACTTGATGGTGGACTGGTAAAGGCTGTTCATGGGGTTTCCAAAAAAGCTAAACCGGCGGGTGTAGGGCACGCCGCCGGTTGGTTTATTTCCGATGCTAAATTTTACTGCACGATTTGCGCGAGTTCGCCTTTTTTGTACTTTTCGGCCATTTTTTCAAGTGAAATCGGCTTGATTTTCGGCGCCTGTCCTTCGCAGCCAAAAGCCAAAAAGCGCGATTTGCAAACTGCTTTGGCCGCTTCACGCGCCGGCTTCAGGTACTCACGTGGGTCGAACTTCGACGGGTTTTCGGCGAAGAAGCGGCGGATCGCGCCCGTCATCGCCAAGCGGATGTCGGTATCGATATTGATCTTGCGTACGCCGTGCTTGATGCCTTCCTGGATTTCCTCGACCGGCACACCGTAGGTCTCCTTCATGTCGCCACCGAACTGGCGGATTTCAGCCAGCAATTCCTGCGGGACGGACGAAGAACCGTGCATCACCAGGTGCGTGTTCGGGATACGGGTATGGATTTCCTTGATGCGCTGGATCGCGAGGATATCGCCGGTCGGCTTGCGCGAAAACTTGTAAGCGCCGTGCGAGGTGCCGATTGCGATTGCGAGCGCATCGCACTGGGTCAGCTTAACGAAGTCGGCAGCCTGGCTGACATCGGTGAGCAATTGCTCACGCGTCATCTTGCCGTCAGCGCCATGTCCGTCTTCCTTGTCGCCTTGCATGGTTTCGAGCGAACCCAGCACGCCTAGTTCCGCTTCGACAGTAACGCCGATGGCGTGCGAGAACTCGACGACCTTGCGCGACACTTCAACGTTGTACTCGTAACTAGCAACCGACTTGCCATCTTCCATCAGCGAACCATCCATCATCACCGAGGTGAAGCCAGATTTGATCGCGGCCATGCACACTGCCGGCGACTGGCCGTGGTCCTGGTGCATGACGACCGGGATGTGTGGGTAGGCTTCGACCGCAGCTTCGATCAGGTGACGCAGGAAGGCTTCGCCTGCATATTTGCGGGCGCCCGCGGAGGCTTGCATGATCACCGGCGCGCCGACTTCATCGGCGGCCTGCATGATGGCGGTAACCTGCTCGAGGTTGTTGACGTTGAATGCCGGCAGACCATAGCCGTTTTCGGCTGCATGGTCGAGCAATTGGCGCATGGATACGAGAGGCATAATGGTTCTCCAAAACAATAAAATTAGTATTCGCCGATCTTCATGATTTTCAGGGCGTTCGTGCCGCCGACCTGGCCCATGGGTTCGCCCCAGGTGACGACAATCATGTCACCTTTTTGCACGACGCCTTTAGCGAGAAGCAAATCCTGGGCGGCTTTCAAGACCGCCTCACGGTCTACGGAATGCGCCAGTTCAAACGTCGTCACATTGCGATACAGCGCCGCTTTGCGCTGGGTCTGCAGAATCGGGGTAATCGCGTAGATCGGGATGTCGATATTATGCCGGCTCATCCATAGGGCAGTCGAACCGGATTCGGTCAACGCGGCAATTGCCTTGACGCGCAAGTGGTGCGCAGTAAACAAAGCGCCATACGCGATCGACTGATCGATACGGGTAAACGTCGCATTGAGAAAATCGGCGTCAAGCTTGACCACGTCTGACTTTTCCGCTTCGAGGCAGATCGCGGCCATCGCCTCGACCGTTTCAACCGGATACTTCCCGGATGCGGTTTCTGCCGATGTCATTACCGCATCGGTACCGTCGAGCACGGCATTGGCAACGTCCGAGACTTCGGCGCGCGTCGGTACCGCATTGACGATCATCGACTCCATCATTTGCGTCGCGGTAATGGCAATCTTGTTGGAAGCGCGAGCCATCTTAATCATGCGCTTTTGCAGCGCCGGTACGGCTGCGTTGCCGACCTCAACCGCCAGGTCGCCACGCGCAACCATGATGCCATCGGAAGCATCGAGGATTTCCTGCAACACCGGAATCGCTTCGGCACGTTCGATCTTGGCGATCATCTGCGGCTTGTGCTTCGTCGATTCGCCGGCGATATTGGCGAGTTGGCGCGCCATGATCATGTCAGTCGAGTTCTTGGGGAACGACACCGCGACGTAGTCTGCCTGAAAACTCATCGCCGTCTTGATGTCTTCCATATCCTTGGCGGTCAGCGCCGGCGCGGACAAGCCGCCGCCAAGGCGATTGATGCCCTTGTTGTTCGACAGTTCGCCGCCGATTTTGACGGTGGTGTGGATGGCACTACCGACAACCGAGTCGACCACCAGCACAATCAGCCCATCGTTAAGCAGCAGCACATCGCCCGCGCGCAGGTCGCGTGGAAGCTCCTTGTAGTCGAGACCAACCTGCGCCTGGTTGCCCATTTCGCAGTTGGCATCCAGGATAAACTTGCTGCCGTTTTCAAGAAAAATCTTGCTGTGCTCGAATTTGCCGATGCGGATCTTCGGTCCCTGCAGATCGGCCATGATCGCGACTTCGCGACCGCACTCCGCCGCAGCCTTGCGCACCATGCTGGCGCGGTCGATATGGTCCTGTGCCTTGCCATGTGAAAAATTCAGACGCACGACGTTCACACCTGCCCGGATCATTCTGATCAGGGTTTCCTGATCACTCGATGCAGGGCCAATGGTGGCGACAATTTTGGTAGCTCTAAGCATTTAAGAACCCTTGATGAGCAGCGAATTCGTGCGCGATGCGACACCAGCGCATCGCCACGATTTACTTTACTGCGCGCTGCAACAGAATATCGACTGCGGGCAGCGTTTTGCCTTCCAGGAATTCGAGGAAAGCACCGCCACCGGTCGAGATGTAGCCAACTTTATCGGCAATGTTGTATTTCGCAATCGCAGCCAGCGTATCGCCACCGCCCGCAATCGAGAAACCCTTGGACGCGGCGATCGCGTTTGCCAGCGTCTTCGTGCCTTCGCCAAATTGGTCGAACTCGAACACACCGACCGGGCCGTTCCACACGATGGTGCCGGCCTGGCCGATTTGCTGTGCAAGCTGCGCAGCAGTCTTCGGCCCGATATCTAGGATCATGTCATCGTCGGCGACATCCTTCACATCCTTGATGGTTGCCGCGGCAGTTGCAGAAAACTCTTTTGCGCACACCACATCGACCGGAATCGGCACCGATGCGCCACGCTTTGCCATCATGTCGATGATGGCTTTTGCATCGCCGACCAGATCATGTTCAGCCAGCGATTTTCCGATCTTCAGACCAGCCGCCAGCATAAAGGTGTTGGCAATGCCGCCGCCGACAATCAGGTGATCAACCTTGTCGGCAAGGGATTTCAAGATGGTCAGTTTGGTGGAAACCTTGGAGCCGGCGACAATTGCGGCCAGCGGACGTGCAGGCTGCCCCAATGCCTTGCCGAGCGCATCGAGCTCAGCGGCGAGCAGCGGACCTGCGCATACGACCGGCGCAAACTTAGCGATGCCGTGTGTCGTTGCTTCAGCGCGATGCGCGGTACCGAAAGCGTCATTGACATACACATCGCACAGCTTCGCCATCTTTTGCGCAAGTTCGTCGCTGTTCTTTTTCTCGCCTTTGTTAACACGGCAGTTTTCCAGCAACACAACCTGACCCGGTGCAACCTCAACACCATCAACCCAGTTCTGCTTCAATTCAACCGGTTGCCCAAGGAGTTCGGACAGACGCTTCGCGATCGGTGCAAGCGAATCTTCCGGTTTGAATTCGCCTTCCGTCGGACGCCCCAGATGTGAAGTCACCATTACGGCAGCACCTGCCTGCAGCGCTTGCTGGATCGCCGGCACGGAAGCGCGAATGCGGGTGTCTTCAGTGATATTGCCAGCGTCGTCCTGCGGGACATTGAGATCGGCACGGATGAAAACGCGTTTGCCTTGAAGTTGGTTGCGTGCGATGAGGTCGCTCAATCGGTTGAATTGCATGGGCTGCCAGACAAGAATTGAAAGAATGGAAAAACGGCTATTTTACCGCAGCCCATCCCGTGAAAGAACCGTTTTCATAAGATGACGCGAAGCAAACTGTACAGTGCCATTCCGGCAACAATGGTTCCCAAAAGATGTCGTGTAAACACGAAAAACAGGCCAGCGCAAAGCCCTGCCACCAGCTTCGGGTTCATCCAGCTCAGATACAGAGCGCCGTCAGCCAGAACCAGATCGGGAGCCACGATCGCCGCGAGTGCTGCAGCCGGTGCATAACGCAAAGCATGCTGCACTTTTTCCGGCAGCTTGACCGCATGCCCGAGGAAAAAGAAGGAGCTTCGCGTCAGAACGGTTGCTACCGTCAATAAACCAATCGTCAGCCAGATATCGCCTGCGCTCATGCTCCGCCCTTTTTTTGGTCCAGATAAGTATCGACCACCATTGCTGCGATCATGCCGATAATCACAGCAAGCAGCAGCCCAAGCCGGTAAGGCAGCGCAGCGCCAGCGATGGCGACTGTGCTTGCAACCGCAACACCAACCAGCGCGGCGGAATTAATGATGAGCGGGATAGTAATTGCCAGTAATGCAAGCGTGCCGGCAAAGCCGATTCCCCAGCTCTGCGGAATCTGACTGGCCAGCAGGATGCCGGCGACCGAACCGGCTTGCCACGCACACCAGTTCGGATAGCCGATCCCTTTAAAGAAGCCGAGTTTCCCTCGTGTATTGGACACACTCTCCGCCGGGAAGCGCTGCGGGAAAAGCGCCATCGTGATGTCGGCGTTGAAATATCCGTACCAGACCCGCCGGTACCACGGCAAATGCCCGAAGTGCGGGCCGATCGCCGCAGCAAAAATAACAAATCGCAGATTCACCACCATCGCGGTGAGAAACACCATCCAGATCGGCGCGTTTGCCGCGATCAAGGGTACGGACGCCAGCTGCGCCGATCCCGCAAAAACCAGAAATGTCATTCCTAGCGCCTGCCAGATGGTGAGGCCCGTTTTTACCATCGCCATGCCCGTGACCATGCCCCACGCAAAGATGCCGGGCATGGTTGGTGCGCATGCCCTGAATCCTTCGTGAAAGGCGCGCTTTTCAAAATCGATGGGATCGGCCTGAATGATGCCCGTTTGTGTATTGCTCATGTATGTTCAGTTTGGGACGGCAACAGTCGTGCGCCAGACATGCTCACTTGATAACAATGAAATTCCGGCCGGCTTAGCCGAGACTGCGTCATTCTGCCTGAACGACAGGGGGGGAATTGCACAATCCGGATTCTACAGATGAATTTTCGAGCAGGTGGGAATCCGCTAGAATCGAATCTTTGCGATATTTTTGGAGACTTGACCATGTCCATGGCCGACCGCGACGGAAAAATCTGGAAAGACGGCGAACTGATTGACTGGCGCGACGCCAATATTCACGTACTGACCCATTCCCTGCATTACGGCATGGCCGTTTTCGAGGGTGTGCGTGCTTACAAGACGCAGGCGGGTACCGCGATCTTCCGCCTGAAGGAACATACGCAACGCTTGTTCAATTCCGCAAAAATTTTCCAGTTGAAGATTCCGTTCGACATGGAGACCGTGATGGAAGCGCAGCGCCAGGTGGTGCGGGAAAACAAGCTCGAATCCTGCTACATCCGCCCGCTGGCATGGATCGGATCCGAGAAGCTCGGCATCTCCGCCAAGGGCAATACCATTCACGTCGCCGTCGCAGCCTGGTCCTGGGGTGCCTATCTGGGTGAAGATGGCATGGCCAAGGGCATCCGAGTAAAGACCTCGTCGTTTACGCGCCATCACGTCAATGTGTCGCTGGTACGCGCCAAGGCATCCGGCTACTACATCAACTCCATTCTCGCCAACCAGGAAGCACTGGCCGATGGCTACGATGAAGCACTGCTGCTGGATACCGATGGTTATGTATCGGAAGGCTCCGGCGAGAATGTCTTCATCGTCAAGAACGGCAAGATCTATACTCCCGACCTGGCATCCTGCCTGGACGGCATTACCCGTGATGCGGTGCTGACGATGGCGCGTGATCTGGGTATCCAAGTCATTGAAAAACGCATCACGCGCGACGAGATGTACTGCTGCGATGAAGCGTTCTTTACGGGCACGGCTGCGGAAATCACGCCGATCCGTGAACTCGACAACCGCCAGATCGGCGCAGGCAAGCGCGGCCCGATCACGGAGAAATTGCAGTCGCTGTTCTTCGACGTGGTCGCCGGCAAGGCGCCGCAATATCAGCACTGGCTCACACTGGTTTAATCACACTGGAACAACCCATGAACCCAACAAAGAAAAGCACGAGCTACGTTGAAGTCGACGGCAAGGATTTGCCGGCGTATTGCCCGAATCCGGCGATGCCCATCTGGTCTTCGCATCCCCGCGTATTCATCCCGGTGGATTCTCACGAAGAAGGCAAGTGCCCGTATTGCGGCACGGTGTATCGCCTCAAACCGGGCACGGTCGTCAAAGGCCATTGAACAGCCCGCTGCCGACCGGTTCTTGCCGGTCGGCTTTTCATATTCCCTGCTGTATCTCCGCAAGCCGCTTCCTCGTGGTTGCCGGCAACACACTACTCTCCTAGCAGATCGAGCGTTTAAAAGGGGCCGCTTCTTCAACGGCAGCCTTGCTCTATACTGTTCCTTTTCGGCGCATGCCGATCTTCAGGCAAATCGCCTGGATTATTCCATTCGGAAAAGAGAGCCGATACATCATGTCCAACCCCAGCAAAATAATGGAAACCCCAGAAGAAACCGAAGCTGCGTTCTATGAGGCAATTAGCCGCGCGGACGTAGATGCTGTCATGGCATTGTGGGCGGATGAAGAAGACATCGTCTGCATCCACCCGGGGGCGCCACGCCTGGTCGGGCATACGTCGATTCGCACGGCATGGGAATCGATCTTCGAACAGGGCGGCGTGCATATCCGGCCGGTTCAGCTGCATGTAACGCAAAACATGATGACGTCGGTGCATAACATTATCGAGGAAGTCCACCGCGCAGCTTCCAGGCAGCGGGATATCCATATTCTTGCAACCAACGTTTATATGAAAATGCCACAGGGCTGGCGCATCGTCTCGCACCACGCCTCGGTCGTGCCGGGAGAGGCACCGGCCGACACGCCGGTGTCAGCCTTGCTGCATTAGGGGCAAAGAAGTATAGGGATGCATAAACAGGAAACAATGAAGTACGTTGCCCCATCCTGGCTGCCCGGCGGCCACCTGCAAACCATTTACCCGGCAACCTGCGCCGTCAAGCCCAAGGTCGTCTATCGGCGCGAGCGCTGGCCGACGCCGGACGGCGACTTCATCGATATCGATTTTGTTGATGGCAAGGCGGCGCAGCCTGATGCGCCCCGACCTTTCATCGTGCTGTTCCATGGACTGGAGGGATCGTCCGACAGTCATTATGCGCGCTCGCTGATGGCACGCATTGCTGCGCTTGGCTGGTCCGGTGCAGTACCGCATTTCCGCGGCTGTTCCGGCGAATTGAATCATGCGCCGCGCTTTTATCATTCCGGCGACGCCAGTGAAGTGGACTGGATCGTCCGACGCTTGGTCGCGGAGCATAAGACTCCCGGCGCAAAATTCTATGTTGCGGGGGTTTCCTTGGGCGGCAATGCGCTGCTTCGCTGGTTGGGCGAATCGCAGCATCAGGCTGAAATCGTCGATGCCGCCTGCGCAATTTCGGCGCCACTCGATCTCGCAGGCGGTGGCGCGGCGCTGTCGCGCGGCCTGAACATGATCTACACGCGCGTATTTCTGCAGACGCTGAAGCCCAAGTGCCTGCAAAAGCTAAAACAATTCCCCGACCTGTTTGATCGCGACACCATGCTGCGCGCGCGCAATCTCTATGAATTCGACAATATCGTGACCGCGCCTTTGCATGGCTATCGCAATACGGACGATTACTGGTATCGCGCCAGCGCGAAGCATGTGCTATCCGACATCACCGTGCCAACGCTGGTGCTTAATGCACGAAACGACCCGTTTTTGCCAGCGCATCATTTGCCACGCACCGCTTCCAAGGCAGTGACACTGGACTATCCTGCGCACGGTGGACACGTCGGCTTCGTTGTGGGCGGGCCACCGGGGCGCATCGACTGGCTGCCGCAGCGCATGCTGGATTTCCTCAAGACTGCGTCCTGACGAGAGGCAAGAAAATGGATGACATCGTCAAACAGGCAATGGTGAAATGGCCGAACGTTCCGCATTGTTATGGCTGGCTGGCGCTGGATGCACGCGGCAACTGGCGCATGCGCGACGAACGCGCCCAGACACTGAAACTGCCGGGAGATAAAATCACCAATCCCGCATTGGTGAACTTCATCAACCGCAACTACACGCATGACGATCACGGCCGCTGGTATTTCCAGAACGGGCCGCAGCGGGTATATGTGAACCTGGAAGCAACGCCCTACATTGCCCGTACCGATCCTGCCCGCGCCTTTATTTTGCACACGGGTGGAGCACTGACTACTATCGATTCCGTATGGATGACCGAAGCTGGCCAGTTAGTGTTTCAGTGGGGGGAATTTGTGGCACTGCTGGATGACCGGGATATGGCGCAATGTCTGGAAAAATTGCGGGTGGGAGGACAGCAGGCAAATGACGAGCAACTGCTAGATTGGCTGAATCAACCGGCATCAGCATCAGCGCTGACGCTCGATTATGCCGGGGCAGTTTTGCCTGTGCAGCACATCGCATTCGATGCGATCGCCAGCCAATTCGGATTCGTGCCAACCCCACAGCAGCCTGACACTGCTTGAACAGCAATCAGCGCCCCTGCGCTTCCTTTAGTTGCTCCATCCAGCGCGCCTTGAGTTCGCGCTCGCGCGCATCGATCACTGCCTGGTCATAGAATGAAGCATCAGGCGCACGACGTGCGATATTCAGTTGATCGATTGCAGCCGGCAGGCTCCCGGACAATGCATAGGACTCAGCCAGCGCCATATGCTGCAAAGCCTGCTTGCCCTGCGCGGCATACGCCTTTGCCAGCTGATCCTGCAGCTTTGGCTCCTGCCGGTACAACTGGACCTGATCACGCAGGTAATTCACGGCATCGTCATAACGTTCCGTTGCAATCAGTGCATCGACATACTGTCCCGCGATCCCGCGCGACAAAGGGAACTTCGCACGAGCCGCTTCCGCTTCCTTCAATGCCCCGGCAGGCTCGTTTGCTGCAAGCCTGATCTCGATACCCAGGCTTGCCAGCACCTGATTCTGTACCGGCGCAGCAGGCCCCTGCGCCGCCGCATAGGCTTCGCGCAATAGCGACTGCGCCTTGTCCGGCGAACCTTCCCTGAGTGCGACAACAGCCTGCCCATACTTTGCTGCTGCGACCTGAACACGGTTTTTCTGCTGCAATTGCGATTCAAAGGCCACCTCGGCGTTGCGCAATCCCTGCGGCGAAGGATCCTGCAACACGCGCAAACGAGCGCGAATCAAATGAAAATCCAGGCTGTCGGCCCGCTGCCGATAGCGCTGATTGCGCGTGCGCGCCTCGATGTCAGCCATACGCTCCGTCGTCAGAGGGTGCGAGCGCAGGTAAACCGGTGCGGCATCCGTATAAGCCCGGCTCGCCGTCTGCATCCGGCCGAAAAACACAATCATCCCTGACGTATCGAAGCCAGCCTCTCGCAATATCTGCAGGCCGATCCGATCCGCCTCGCGCTCCGCATCCCTGCTGAAATTAAGCTGCCGCTGCATTGCCACGCCCTGCCCGCCAAGCAGCAATGCCGCCGATGCATCAGGACTAGCACGCGCCGCCAATGCCGCCAGCACCACCCCCGCCAGCGGGATCAGTGAATCCTGGCGCTGCTTGCCGATCATGCGCGCAATATGGCGTTGCGCAACATGGCCAATTTCATGCGCGACCACCGACGCGAGCTCGGACTCGTTTTGCGCCGCCAGTACCAACGCGGAATGCACAGCGATAAATCCGCCCGGCAGTGCAAAAGCATTAAGCCTCGGATCACGCACCGCGAAAAAGAAATAATCGTAACCAGCCTCGCCCCGCGCCTCCGGATTTGCCGCCAGCAGGCTCGCGCCAAAATCATTCAAATACTCCAAGGTTGGCGCATCATCCAGATAATCACGATCACGCCGAATATCGTGCATGATCTGTTCGCCCAGTCGGCGCTCCATCAGCGGCGACAATTCTTCGCGCTCGGTGTCGCCGAGGCTGGGGAGGTTTTGCGCCAAGATCGGGGACGGCGTAGCAAGGGGCCACGCGCAGATGAGAGTCACCGCAGCAATGCCCGCGAGTCGCCTTATTGAAGTGGTGCGTGGGGAGGTAAATATTGATTTCACGGTGCTATGATACCCCTCACCTGCGGATCGTTCACAAATCCCACAACCTATTACCGATGAATACCAAAAAAGACAAGGAACAACCCGTCACCGGGCATGAAGGGCTGACGCATTTCGACGCAACGGGACAAGCGCATATGGTCGATGTAGGTGCAAAAAATGAAACCCATCGCATCGCTGTCGCCACCGGCACGATTCGCATGAAACCGGAAACGCTCGTCATCATTCAGGCTGGCACGGCGAAAAAAGGCGACGTTCTCGG
>DATFAZ010000006.1:0-8474 GCA_035254105.1 Noviherbaspirillum sp.
GGGGAATGGTTCCACCCTGGAATCGGCGGAGGCATCCATAACGCGCCTAACAGCCTGCATGCCATGCGATCCGGGCCCGCTCCCTTTTTCGCAATCTGGTGTTTGTTGGTTTAAAGAAATGGCGGGAATACACTTCCCGCCCGCATGCTAAACAAATCGCACAGCCAAGAGCACTGCTATCCCGGAGAGGAAAGGAAGCCACGGGTTACGCGACAAACTAACCGGTCAATGCCTGATCTGGGACGCTGACTACTTACGACGGTACGGTTGTCTTGAGTGCTGCCCGTTAGGCTATGAGAATAGCGTCCTTGTTTCATGTAATCTCGGGCAGCTCCTTGTTTCGGACTCCATCCCAATTCTGTTAGGTCGGTAGAAATCGTTATGGCGCCTCAATTTGAATTGAACCAAACTTTGGTTGGTGCGCTTTCTCTGCGAGCCATCAAATCATTTCTTGCCGCTGCAAAATTCAAGAGTTTTACAACAGCTGCCAATGCATTGAGTGTTACCCCCGCAGCGGTGAGTAAGCAAGTGCGGGAACTGGAGGACTACCTGGGGACTGCGCTTTTTGTCCGTTCTGGCAGAGCCGTCACACTGACTGCTGATGGCGAGATGTTCAAGGATGCAGCCCAGCTTTCATTGATCAATATCTATCAGGCCGCTGAACGCCTGCGGAAGAGAATTCCTGCCAGGCCGACACTCATCGTTTGCTGCTCACCCGCGTTTTCGGCACTTTGGCTGCACAAACGGCTGCCCGAATTCATTCAAGACAATCCGGACATCGAACTCACCGTGCTGGCCACACAGAATTTCATCTCCATGGAAGCAGGTGTGCAGCCGGATGTGTACATCGCCAAGTTGGCTAGCATGCGTGATGGATATGACAGCGAGCACTTGTTTGACGACGAGGTCTATCCCGTTTGCACGCCGCAATATTTGCAGAGCCATGGCCCTATTGAGAAGCCAGATGAACTGCTGGGCATGTCACTACTGGATATCAGCGCCTATGGTCGTTCGCAGATTTCTGAGCATATCGATTGGAAAGTTTGGCTGGCACTACACGATGTGGACACCTGTTGGCGCGCCGACATTCCGCGTCAGCTATTCACCAGCAATGACTATCCGGCCATCGTGCAGCTGGCCCTGGCCCACCAGGGGGTTGTCTTGGGCTGGCACCATCTCATCGGACACCTAGTGGAAAGCGGCGATTTGGTGCGTCCGCTGCCTCACAAAACAGTGATGAAGAATCGTGGTCACTACCTTTCTGTCCGAAAAGACAAGACGGACGCCAGTGTGTGCAAAAAGTTCTGCCAGTGGATCAAGCAGCAACTCGCTTTGCAACCCACTGCCGACGAAGCGAGCTCCGTCCTGAAGCCGGAACGCTGAGTGCCAGCGTCGAACTGGCTCTGTTCAGCAATAGGTCGCAATTTAGGCCGCGTCGATCATCAACCAAAAGTTGAAGGAATGCTGTAAAAAACGTCGTTTGAGTTACCCGAGCAGCTGGCATAAATTTCCCTCCACGCCGCACAGGGTCGGTGGCACGGAAAAGGAAATCAGCACATGGGATTTAAGAAAACCATTCACGCGGTGGAAACGCATTCGGGTATTCCCATGCGCGTGGTCACCGGCGGCATTCCGCACATTCCCGGTGACACCGTCTATGCCAAGATGAAATGGCTGGAGGCCAATGATGACGGCTTGCGCAAGCTGCTGTTGCGCGAGCCTCGTGGCTATCCGGCTCACTGCTGCAACATCATCGTGCCGCCCTGTCACCCGGAGGCGGATGCGGGCTACATCATCCTGGAGCAGGTGGAGTACCCCATGATGTCAGGCGGTAACACCATCTCCGTGGCCACCGTGTTGCTGGAAATGGGCATGCTGCCTATGCAGGAGCCGGTGACCGAATTGACTCTGGAAGCACCGGCTGGGCTGATCCGCATCACCGCCGAGTGCAAGAACGGCAAGGTCAAGAGTGTGAAGTTCAAGAACGTGCCGGCCTTTGCTGCGCACTTGGATGCCGTCATCGACGTGCCGCACCTAGGCAAGGTGCGGGTGGATGTGGGCTGGGGCGGCATGTTCTACGCCATTGCCGATGTGCGACAGTTCCCAGGGCTTGAGCTCAAGCCCGAACATGGCAAGGAGATCACGCGGGTCTCCGCCATGATCCGGCAGGCGGCCATCGAGCAGCTGCCAGTTGTGCACCCGGACTATCCGGGTGTGGGCATCACCATTTCGCAACTCTCCGGTCCTACCGACGACCCCCGGGCTGATTGGAAGAACGTAGTCACCATGCCCACTGGGCCGCTCTCTTGGGATGACCCTTCCACCTGGACCGGCGCGATTGACCGCTGTCCCTGCGGCACCGGCACCTGCGCAAAGATGGCTGTGCTGCACGCCAAGGGTGAATTGCCGCTGCACCAGGACTTCCGGCACCAGGGCATTCTGGGCACCGTCTACACTGGGCGTTTGGTGGAGGAAACCCGCATGGGTGACAAAGCCGCGGTGGTGCCCACGCTTTCGGGCACCAGCTGGATTCATGGCATCAGCACCATTGTGCTGGACCACGACGATCCCTTCCCCGAGGGTTACACCCTGGGCGACATTTGGCCGCAAGAAGGAGAGTGACCCATGCAGATCATTTCCGCGGCGCAAATCAGGTCGGTACTGGATTGGGATGGTGTCCTCAATGCCCTGTACAACGGACATTCCGGTTCGCGGCCCATCGGTGATAGTTACTTCATTGGGGATGCTAGCTTTGGCTTGTTCAGCCGAGGCGTCATTCTGCCGGGGAAGGGAGCCGGGTTCAAAATTGCCTCCATCTATCCGGCGAATGGCGCTGCCAGTCCACCCTTGCCAACGGAGCAGGCCGCGTTTTTGGTTCTGGACGAGCGCACTAAGGGAATCGTCGCCATGCTGGACGGCCCAGAAATTACGCGCTGGAAGACAGCGGCTGATTCCGCGCTGGCGGCAAGGAAGCTGAGTCGCGAGAACAGCGAGGTATTGCTTGTCTTGGGCGCGGGGCCGGTCGCTAGGTCATTGACAGATGCGTATCTACACATCCGGCCATCCATCCGTGAAGTGTTGCTGTGGAATCGCACCCCCTCCAAGCTGGATGCAGTGCGTGCAGAGCTTGCGGCAAAAAACATCCAGGTACGCATTGTTGAAGACTTGGATGCAGCGGTAGCTCGCGCAGACATTGTTACGGCGGCCACCAGCACCTCCACACCCAAGATTCGAGGCAAGTTTGTTCGTCCAGGTGCCCACGTTGACTTGGTGGGAGGCTACCGGCCAGACATGCAGGAGGCCGATTGTGATGTGCTCAGCGGTGCCCGGATCTTTGTGGATGACCGCGAGAACGCGGCCCATTCCGGTGACATCCAGATCCCGCTGCAGGCGCAAGTAATCAAGGCCGATCATATCGAAGGAGACCTGTTCGATCTGTGTCAGATGTCGACGTTCTATCGTTCGGAGGAGGACCGCACGGTCTACAAAAATGCCGGAGGTGCGTACTTGGACCTCATCATCAGCCAACATGTTGTTGAACGACTGAAATCACTATAGATATCAGGACCGGTATCGTTGCTTCCCCTTGATGCGGCGGTTATCACGCCCCAGTCGCCAGGTACGACGTTCGTTAAACGAGTTAACTCTTGCAGAAATCCTCCGGTGTCGACTTCTCCTGACTCCGGCAGTTTGCTGCGCGTCCGAAACAGGATTCCGATCCATGCCAATAAACGATCAACCCTTTGCCGAGCCGGGCTTAATTCCTGGCGATGCGACCGAAGACATGAGATCGCCTGGCGCCAGCGCTTCCGTGCCAAAACCCGCAGATGCGCACAGCCTGCGGACTCTGCTGATCCTGAGCACTTTGATGGCCTTCGCATCGATTTCGACGGACCTGTACCTACCTGCTCTGCCCGCGATGGGGACGGCGCTTCAAGCCGATGCCGGCACCATCGAGTTGACGATTTCCGGGTATCTGATCGGTTTCAGCCTGGGTCAGCTATTGTGGGGTCCTATCGGCGATCGATACGGTCGCCGCTTGCCGATCGCCATCGGGCTCGTCCTTTTCATCATCGGTTCGGCGGGCTGCGCCGTGTCGATAAGCGCAGAGATGCTGATCGGCTGGCGCGCGCTGCAGGCCGTGGGCGCCTGTGCCAGCGTCGTGCTCGCCCGTGCGATGGTGCGCGATCTCTACACCGGCCACCGCGCGGCCCAGATGATGTCTACCCTGATGACGGTGATGGCGATCGCGCCGTTGCTGGGGCCGAGCGTGGGCGGACAGATCCTCCATGTGGCGTCGTGGCGCGCCATTTTCTGGACGCTGGTAGGCGTCGGTCTGGTGACGCTCGCGGCGCTGTACGCGCTCCCCGAAACTCTGCCCCCGGCGCGTCGCAACCGTGAACCGCTGCGCCGTGCGCTGGCCGGCTATAGCGCACTGCTCAGGCATCGCCGACTGCTCGGCTACGCGGGCGTCGTCGGATTTTTCTATGGAGGCATGTATGCCTATATTGCGGGCACCCCGTTCGCCTACATCACCTATTACCATGTATCGCCACAACACTACGGCGTGCTGTTCGGCGCAGGCATCGTCGGCATCATGATCACGAACCAGCTCAACTCGCGACTGGTGACACGGCTCGGCAGCGACCGCCTGATGCGGGGCGGTACCATCGGCGCGGCTATCGCGGGCGTGCTGCTGGCAATCGATGCGAGCACTGGCTGGGGCGTGCTGATGGGCCTGGTGATTCCGCTCTTCTTGCTCGTCTCAACGACCGGTTTCATTGTGGCCAACTCGATTGCCGGCGCGCTTGGCAGCTTTCCGGAACGCGCAGGCTCTGTATCTGCGCTGATCGGCGCGATCCAGTATGGAACCGGCATCATTGGATCAGCGCTGGTAGGCACCTGCGCGGACGGCACGCCCTGGCCGATGGGGCTCATCATCGCCTTGTTTGGCATCGGCAGCCTGCTTTGCGCGCTGTTTCTCGTACCGTCTGCCGCGGTCACAGTCAGAAGACCGGTAGCCTGTTCGCACAATCAGAATTTGGAGACATCATGTCAGGAAGTCACAGACCGGCACTTTTTTCACCCGTAGGCAGAACATAAACCACTATCGAAATGGCAAAAGAGTCGAAAGGATATCGACGCATAGTTCCGTCATTGACGGCGCTGGTCGAGTTCGAGGCTGTCGCCCGCTTGAACAGCTTCACCAACGCAGCGAAGGAATTGGGTGTCACGCAAGCGGCGGTCAGCCGACAAGTGCGCTTTCTGGAAGAGACACTAGAAACACGTCTCTTCCATCGCTTATATCGTTCGATCGCTCTTACGAATGAGGGAGAGGCGTTGTACCTTGTCGTGGCCGAAAGCATGCAAAAGATTGCGGGCGTCTTCGATCGTTTGTCGAACGGTGTGCAGCAAAAAGAGCTGGTTTTGGTCTCGACTGCCGCGTTCTCACAATTTCGACTGTGGCCTAGCCTGGCAGGCATTCGGAGGATGGATCCACCGCTCCACCTGCGATTGACCACTCAAAACTTTACGGCTGACCTTCGTCACGTGGAAGTAGACGTAGCAGTGCGATTCGGGGATGGGAACTGGAAGGATGGAACATCGACGCTGTTGTTCGACGAGGAAGTGTTTCCAGTGTGCTCGCCGAGTTTCCTTGAGTGGAACAAGGAACCGAAGTCGCTTGAAGAACTGGTCAATCTGCCGCTGGTCGATTCGGATCCGACATACGAAGGTTGGATGGGTTGGGATGAGTGGTTCCAAGCCGTGGGCTATCGCCCCGCCAGACTGAACTTCGTGCTTCGTTCAAGTCTCTACACGGATGCAGTACAAGCCGCCCGATACGGTCAGGGAATTGCGCTTGGCTGGGCCCGTATTGTGCACGACCTGTTGGCCACTGGTGAGCTGGTGCGGCTTCCGCTCGCATCATGTAAGCCAAAAGACGCCTATTTCGTCGTCGTTCCCCACGGTCGATCAATTACTCCCATCGTGTCGACGTTGTTAGACTGGCTCCGAGAAGAAAAGCAATAAAGTAGGCGCAGCAACGTCCATCGTTCACGTCAGGGCTTGCTCATTGTGGGGTAACCGGTAAGCCAGTGGCGTTCTTTCGCCTATCCGCGAGATGCGGAGAATGTCTCCTACGACCAATCACCAGGGAGACGCGATCATGACCCGCAATCCAGCCCGCCGCTGGCGCCAACTCAGCGCCGGCGAATGACAAACCCTGCTCGCCCAGTTCGACGCCTGCGGACTGAGCGTCTCGGCATTCTGTCAACGCGAAGCCATCAGCAAAAGCAGCTTCTACCGTTGGCGCGCGCAGCTTTCCGGCACGCCCTCGGCGAAACCCCGCACGGCCTAGCCAAGTCCGCCAGCGTTCGTCGACCTCGGGGTCGCAGATGGCTGCGCCCGCAAGCGACGGCCGCCTCGAACTCTGCGTCGGCGTCACGCTCACGCTGGTGCGCGGCTGATGTTCCTCCCCGAAGGCCATATATGGACGCCCCCGGTTTGCCAAGCTTTCAGTCATTGAGGGTGAGCAGGAACGATTGCAGCCATATATTCGGGCTGTATTGAGACATGAGGTCTCGGCCCCTGATGGATTCCGCTGGCTGAGTCCTGAACAACAGCGCGCACTCGCAGTGCCTTGCATAACGCAGGTTTACTCTGCCACGGTCTGACCTGTCTCGCCATCACGTCGTGATTGCCTGGGCAATCGGTAGGAAAGCCTTTCTTGTTGCAGACGGGGTTCAGCTTAGGCGCTCACGCGGCCAACGGAGCCACTCCATACTGCCGGTCATGGGCCAGCAGCGCCCACACGACTCGGGCATTCTTGTTGGCCAGCGCTACCGCCGAAATATTGCGGTTCCGCCGGCTCAGCAGGCGTTTCAGCCAACTCTCCGCTTGATCGCAGCGGCGCTCGACATGACTGATGACGGCCCGGGTCCCATGTATCAGCAAGGTGCGCAGGTAGACGTCACCCCGTTTGCTGATCCCGAGCAAGACCGGCTTGCCGCCGCTGGAATGCTGCCGCGGCACCAGCCCCAACCAGGCTGCCAGCTGGCGGCCGTTGCTGAACGCACGCGCATCGCCGATGCTGGCGACCAAGGCCGTGGCGGTGATCGGACCAACGCCCGGGATCGCCGCCAGCCGCTGCGAGGGTTCGCTCTGGCGATGCCAGAGTTGGATTTGTTTCTCCAGTTCGGCGACCTGCTGATCCAAAGCCTGTAGATGCTCCGCCAGCCGGGCTACCAGTTCGCGCATCATGCCAGGCAAACCATTTTCGGCTTCTGCCAGGAGGATAGGTAGGCGTTGTCGTAGCGACGCCAACCCCACGGGAATGGCTATGCCAAATTCAGCCAGTAAGCCACGCAGCTGGTTGGCTTGGGTGGTACGGGCTTTCACAAAGCCGGCCCGAGCCCGGTGAACCGCCAGCAGAGCTTGTTGCACGGGTAACTTCACCGGCACAAAGCGCATGTTGGGACGGGACACCGCTTCGCAGATCGCCTCGGCATCAGCCGCATCGGTCTTGCTGCCTTTGACGCAGGGCTCCACGAACTGGGGAGCCATCAGCTTAACGACGTGGCCTTGTGCCGCCAGCTTGCGGGGCCAGAAGTGCGCGCTGCCACACGCTTCCATGCCGACCAGACAGGGCGGCAGGTTGGCAAAGAGCGCCGCCAATGACGCACGAGCCACCTGCTTGCGTAGCACTACCTTGCCCTGTGCATCCACGCCGTGGAACTGGAACACGTTCTTGACCAGATCCAGCCCGATCGTTCTAATGTTCATGGTGACGCTCCCTTCGGTCAGTGAGTTGGTTGCAAATTCACTGTGGCACCACAGTGCCGCTTCTGGAAGGGGGCGTCCATTTCATTAACAGCGCCGCTGTGCTGTAGAAGTCTCTCTCATTTCGTGTGGCTAGTAGAGGCGTGATGTAAGCAACGGTAGTAGGTCTTCTTCGTGAATTCGCAACGGCTTGGTAAGTTAGCCGCAGCCAGACAATAAATCGACGGTTGAATCGGTCATTCCGTGAGAACTGACGGAGTGACTGTTTTCGCGCAAGCAAACAACTACACAACCGGGGAGCTCAGTTATTACACCCGGCGCTTGGCCGAGGCCGGGTTAGTTGCGCTCGCGACAACGAACGCGACGGCGCAGATGACGACGCTCGAAAGTCGCAAAGCCGTGTTTGGCACCAATCCCTTGTCGTTCGCCGCGCCGGTCGCAGGCGGTAACCTTCGCGAGCACCCTGCTGAAACGCGTTGTTCACGAATTGAATTGCGGATCACCTTGTCCCCAAGGTTCTCTGTGCCGATGTCGGCAGCAACACCATCTGCACAGATTTTTGTTCAGCGCCCAGGCCGCGCTTGCAGCACGGCGCGCACTTTCAGGGCCAGGATCAGCGACGCCAGCAGCAGGGTGACGCTGTTGGCGAGAATGAGCGGGAGCGCGCCGAGCAGCAGGCCGTACGCAAACCAGCC
>DATFAZ010000007.1:0-7938 GCA_035254105.1 Noviherbaspirillum sp.
AACATGTAGTACTCGCCGAAACCGCTGCCAAAGGCAATGTGCTGGTGCAGGCGAAACGCCGGAATGGCGAGCACGAACGGAAAAAGAACGAACTTCATAAAGGGATGGCCGAGGCGCCCGCGCCGGACCACAGAGAGCGCCTTCGCATACATTTCTGCGCGAGACAGCGTACTGGCCCGTATCTTAGCCCCGCTTACGGCCGTCAGTGCGCGGCCAAAGGCGGTGGGGTTCGCGACAGCAATCCCATACCTCCAGTGCTCGTCCGACGTCAGCTGCAGCGAGACGCCCGGACCCGGGATAGGCAAGTTCCAGGGCCTGATACCGACGATGTCTCGTACAGCAACTTCCAGGCGTCGCGCGCCGCGTGTCAGCACGAGCTTGCCGTTCTCGATCGAGGCTGTTCCGGCAAAAGCGTACAGCACACACCACGAAGCGATCTCCGGAGCAATGAAAAGACCCGCAAAAGTTCGAATTTGCGCCAGCGTATTCCCACGCAAGGTGTCGCTGAGCAGCACTGCGGCGCCCATCCAGAGCAGGCTTCCGCGTGCAAATGTCCGCAACAGGCCCGCGGCGAAGCGCGCACCAGGCGGCAACACGAAGACGTTGGCAGGGAAGGTCATTACAGCAGCCGGTTCGGGCGCTCCCTCCGGACTCGGCTTGTGCAACGCGCGGAATGCCGACAATACTGCCAGCAGCGCAAGAAATGCAGTGGCCGCGGCCCCAACCCAGTTCCCCCAAGTCACCATAAGAGTAGGCGAAGGTGGACTAACGAACACATCGCCCACCACCAATGCGCGCTCCCTTGGTCGGGCGCTGGCGATTACGCTGCCTGTTGCATCAATTACGGCGCTGTAGCCGTTTGGCGTGACACGGAACTGCGGCAGACGCGTTTCGATGCTCCGGAATGCAGCGGCGGCAAGATGCATCTCCATGCCCGGGCCGGTAGTGAACCAGGAATCGTTCGACATGCTCAGGATCGCCTGCGCACCCAATCGTGCGCCGTCAATGGCGAGGCTGGTATCCAGGTCATCGAGGCAGATCATTGGCTGCACCGGGATTTCGCGTCCGTCAGCCAGGCGCAGCGGGAACACGCGTGCACCTTCGCCGGGCTGCCACGTTCCGCTCCACGGCAGCCAGCGCCGCAGCGCCGGCCCATCGAGCCAGGCGGGTACGTATTCGGTGAAGGGGAAGAGGCTGCTCTTGCGATAAAAACCCAGCAGGCCAGTACCTGGCTCCACGAACGCAGCGGCATTGTATTCGCCGGTCTCGTCACGGTCGTAAGTGCCGAATACAAACGGCACTCCGGCCGAATTGACGGTGGCGAGAATTTCGCGATCCAGTTCGGCACCTGCCTCGCTTTTGGGATGACCAAAGGTCGTAGGGTACGCTGTCTCTGACCAGAGTACTGCGTCCGCATGCTGCCGAACGACGGCGTCGTAAGTCATTGCGAAGTGCGTGTCGAGCACCTCGCGGACGACGGCATGCGCGCCTTTTTCCTGGCGCTGACGATCATAGTCCACGATGTTGGACTGGACCATTCCCACGCGCAGCGACTCGTTCGTGCTTCCAGGCGAAGAGGAGAGGGTGGCCAAGCCGTAGCCCGCCAGCAGCATTGGTACCAACGCAGCAAACGCGAGAGGCTTGGCAATAGCGCGCACGCCATCCGAGCGGTGTGCGATGGCTTTCGCGACTCCCTGGTTCGCCAACAGCAGCAACACCGTGAGACCCGCTGCACCGCCTACATCGGCGGCCTGGCGCAGGAGCCTTGAGGGGTAGAGACCATAACCGAGCGTATAACTGAGCGTGTGGCCGAGAAGCTTGACCGTGAGCCATTCCGTCGCTACCCAGGCAGAGGCGGCCGCGCATGCGGCAAGGGCAGGGCCGTACCGCCGGCTCGCCGCGTAGCGCACCAGCGCAAAGGCGAGGAATTGCGGCTGCAACAGCGGCGCAGCCACAAGCAGTAATGACACGCCCGCAGCCGTTCCTATCTGGGTATAGCTATCGATCGCAGTCCCGAACCACCCGAAGACTGCTGCTGCGAATGCAACCGACATCGCGCAGGCAGAGAGTAGCGTCCCTGCGAGGGTTCGGTTTACATCCAGCACACATAACCACGGCACGAGAAACACGAAGCCAAGAATCCAGCCGGCATCGCCCCGAACGTACAGCCCGGCCAGTATCGCGCTGACGAGGATGCCAGCCAGCATGCGTCCGCCGCGATGTGCCAATGGCGCCATGAGGTTCAGCATGCGGCTCACTGCGATTCCGTTGGCGCAGGAATCTCGATACGCCGAATGGGCAGCCCGGGCGGTGCATGTTCCGGCAGCACGACGCGGTCCTTCGGAAGCGCGATCGGCTGGTTGGCGGCGTCGACGAACTGGTAGTCCGGCGAGTACATCAGGATCGGCTCAATGGGCTGTCCGTCATCCGTCGCCTGGTGGTGACGGACATAGCCTGGTGGAAGCACAAAATCCTTCGGCACCGCGATGCCGACCAAGGGCGGGCTGGTGCCTGGCGGGTTGAATGCGCCGAGGCCGGTATAAACACCCGCCTGATGCAGGCGTTCGATGACCTCCGGCATCGTCGGCTTCTCGCCGCGGGCGACGTAAAACGAGAGGTCACGTGTCGAATCGGCGTCTCCCTCCACATGCTTCTCTGGTGCGTCCGGTGGCACTTCTTGTGCCGTTTGCGGTGCGGGCAGAGGGGGCGGCGTCCAGGTGGCGAATCTTTCACGCTCCGGTGAGGAGGATGCTGCCGATGTTGCGCTATCGTCCCCGGCGGACGACTTGAACAGAAAGAGGAGGCTGACCACGGCCAGAGCGAGTGCGATGGCGAGGTAGCCGATGGAAGGGCGCCAGCCGCCCCGGACGTTGGCCGGATCGGTCCGTGGCTTGCCGGAGCGGCGTGGCGTTTTCATGGATTACTGACCTTACGGTGCGGAGGGATTGAAGGTGGATAGCCCCCAACCACTGCGTTCATGGCCGTACTGGTTCCATATCGGGTTTTTGCCGTCTGTAAACGACGTGTAACGCGGAGCCCCCGTGCCACTGCTGCCGCCAAACAGGCCGGCAGTGACAGTACCTCCCGTATAGGTCGGGTGAGTGTCATCGGACTGGATGTAGTCATAGCTGCTGCTCGCGGACACGAAGTGCGTGTTGGAGTCCCGCAGCGTCGAGCGAAGCGCCGTGGTGATGCGGTTCACGTAATCCGCCTCACTTTCCCCTGCGATGTAGCGCAATGCATCCGCGTCGACCTTGCCGTCACCGTTACTGTCGTAGTCTGCACCCATATACTGCGCGAACGCATCGACACATGCGAAGCCCTTTTGCCGGGCGTTGTCACACATCGCGAAGTTCATCTTGGCAATATAAGGCAGGAGCGTGCTCTGTATGTTCACCGTCGTGCCGGTCGAGGCGCTCTTGCAGGAGCTTTGCACGTTGTCCGCAGCATAGCCCGGGTAGTGCAGGTTGGAGATGACCTTCAGCTTGGTACCAGCATAGGCATTGGCGTTAATGTAGTCCATTGCCTTTGCTACATAGGTCTTGCAGTTGCTCAATGCCGTATCCAGCACACTGGCATCGCAGGTGCCCGTTTGATTCTTGAACGCCGTGCGTGCTTGCAGGCCATCGTTTCCGCACATCTCGAAGGCGACTACGCGGGTAGCGCTGTGCTGCATGTAAGACCGCTCGGCGACGATCTTGTTATTGTAGACATCCGACGCGACCGCGCCAGACTTGGTGCGGCGCACTTGCTCCATATCGGCATTCCACAGCGCTGACAGGTACTCCGATTGCACGACAGGGCCCGCGTACTTCGCCGCATTGCTGATGGATCCATTGTAGCCGGCGAAAATCGAGTCACCGTAGGACACCACGCGGTACTTGGTCGTCGTGCCGGATCGATCAATGGTCCAGGAAGCATTCTGGTTCAGCGTGTTGGCCGCCGCTTCCGATCCGACGGCCAATAGGGCAAGCACAGGCAGCAGCCTTCGCACCGCAGTGCGAAATCGTTTGTTCATGTTGCGTCTCCTATGAGTAGATTTTTGGTTACCTGAAGATCTGGACCTCACCATGACTCACGGCTGTCGATTAGCTGAACGAACAAGTGATTTTGATAAGTTCCGAAATCGAATATAGATGAAGGAAATTTACAAACCATCGGGCTTCCGCATGTCGAAACGGGCTGGGTGATATTGATCAATTGACTTTGCAGGCCAAGCCGCCGCAAAGCGTGAAGCGTTTGAGCTGATATGGAAGATAGATGCCAGCGCTGCGATAGATCACAACGACACAACGGGATAGGTGCGATGATAATTGCCCTTTTCTTCGCTCCAATCATGCTCTCTAGCGTTCGTCAAAATGCGCCGCGAGCACGGCAAGGTCGAATCGAGAAACGCAACCATGCATGAGGATGCTGGGCAGCTTGCGCGACATGCCGTTCCTCAAGACGATCCGCATTATCGGTAAAAGAGTGGATCACGCATTGGCGGCTTCGCCGGTGTCTGTTACTCGCATTGGACGTTATGAAACCTTAGGGATCGAGCCATGGCGCTAAGCGTAAAGAAGAGTGAACCGAAGGCAGGCGCGAAGACGAGTCGCAGTGTGGAAGCCAAGCGCCCAACTGCAGCGGCCTCCCGTCTCATCGACGAGCGCATCCAGTCTCTGGGCGACTGGCGCGCCGACATCCTGACAAAGGTTCGTCACCTGATCCATGAAGCCGATCCGGAAGTCGTGGAAGAGTGCAAATGGATCAAACCCAGCAATCCCTGGGGCGTGCCAGTATGGTCACACGCCGGAATTGTCTGTACCGGAGAGGTCTACAAACAGGTGGTCAAACTGACCTTTGCCCGCGGCGCTTCCCTGGAAGACTCTCACCGGCTCTTCAACGCCAGCTTGGACGGAAATACGCGTCGTGCCATCGACATTCGTGAAGGAGAGGTGATCGACGCGAAGGCTTTCAAAGCCTTGATCCGGGCCGCGGTGGCGAAGAATCAATCTTCTCGTGCCTAGAGCTCTTCTAGCCTGACTGTCCCGTCGGTGCCGGGCACTTTGCCTGCGGCACGGCGTTGCGCCTCCTTGTCATGGCACCCCATGTTGCGTAACACCCGAAAGCGGACGTCCATGCCTGTCTCTTTTTCAGGCTGTCTAACGGCGAAAGCACGCCCCGGCCACTTCGGTTAAGGACGTGCAGAGATTATGGGAGTCGTGACATCGCTGTAACTCAGCGTCTTGTTGAGTCCTATATTTGCGGAAGGACTCGAGCCATGGAAGCGCACTTACCGTTTCCTTCAATAAACATAGGTACGCTCGGGGCAGATCGAATGATGTTTATTCCTGATGCAATGGCGCAACTATTCGAGTAACCGGAGTTGCCTTTCTGGTATCGTCTCGAACAGGCCTTGTTTCACGTTTATTTAATTCTGTATAAAGATACAGTGATCGTGCCAAAGCCAAGCCCTGTGGGGTTTGCAGGTCACCCAACGAATTTGCATAACGGCCCGCGGTCGTGCATAACGGCTTGAGCTGTCCTGTTAAATATACAGTTCCTGTAGATAAAGGGCGCTCCGCCAATACGGTGTGGATCAAAGGACCATCAAATGTCGAGTGATGTGGATTCACGAGGTCGAAAAAATGCTATCTAGTGAAGCGAAGTGCACGAGCGCGCACAACGGTACGTTGATGCGGACACGCGCACTTCGCTTCAATGCCACGCATTCAAACCACCCCGTCCTCACTGGCATGTCGGCCTTATGGAGCGAGCCGAAGTGTGCCGCGCCCTTTACCAGGGAACTCGTCGCTGGGCACGCTCATCGCGCAAGCGCGATGCCGGCCAGTCTTAATCGTTATGCATTATGAGAGCCAACGCACTGAAAACTACCTTGTTTGCCATAGCCGCAATTTGGACGTGTGGCTCTTTTGCTGCAAATAAGGCATGCACTATGGACAAAGTACAAGAAGCGGAAATCGCCCAGATGTTCACTAGGGCAGAACATGTTTATTCGCTCTTGTGGTGGATCGATCCGAAGTCAAACATCATTAATGCCAGAAGCTTCATTATTAATGGTCGTGATTCAATTCCAATCTTTTCGACTGAAGCGGAAGGAAAATCACAAGTTGCTGGAAGTGGTTTTGAAAAAGATCTCGTTGGTGTTAAGCCGGAGCTGCTCGCACACATCCTTCAACGCATGGAATACGCCATTCTTAATCCAGGTGGCACCAATCCGATTCAATTCAAAACCTGTATCTTGAAGAAATATGTGAAGGCGAAAAATGAATAACATTCTGATCAACACAGGCGGCTATGCCGCTGGCCACCTTTATCGTTAGGCCGAAAAGATAGCGACAACCATGCATAGACTACTGAAGAGCAGTATTGTCTGTTGCGCCTCTCTTTTGCTTGAGGCGTGCATAGGCACAATACCGCCTAGGCCCTGGTTTGAGGGCGACTCGGATTGGCCTAGTGTGTCACGAGTCAAAATTGAAAGAGATGGGAAGAACGAAACCGTTGAAACTGCCATCAGCATAAACTGTGCAGACGAATCTGCTTTATGGATATATCTGTACGCGCATAATTTTAGAAATTATTCAGAGCCAGTTCCCATACTATATTCAGCGCAGGATGCTTATATAGAAAAGGAAAATGGAGAACGAGTCATTGCTAGATCGGAATTTTACGTTAGAAGCTCGCCTGCGGAAGGCATACCGCCTGAGCCATGCAGAGGCATAAATTTTTATTCAACATTGCAGATGGGAGCCACAAACCTGAATCGCGACAGAGGAGGAGTAAACCTTCGCTTTGATACCACGCCGCCGGTGCCGGGTTCGCGATGGATTTTGCATCTTGGGCAGATAACTATTGGCGACATCCAAATCGAAATTCCGAACGAAACCATAATACTCCGAAAGAGAGAGTGGTATACCCGGCCAGTGCAGTGAATGATTGCGTGTGCGCCTAACAAATCATTCAACCCGGGCGCGCTAAAACGCGTCGGTTAATTCAAGCGTTGAGGCTGTAGAAAAACCCTCAACTTACGAATTTTTCGATTTTTACCCTTAATAAGATCAATGACTTACAAGGCTCAAAAATCATCGAAACTCCTTTTTTCTACAGCCTCGTTGAACGAACCCTTTCCGACTTGCTGAATGGCAGCTAAGCATCGTGTCTAGTTTGTCGATCAGAAATCCACAATGCCTGCATTGCCAGACCTTTCAGACGGTATCCCCAGATATCGAAATAGGGCTCGTTGGACGAGACAATCCAACCATGATTTAACTCGGGCTGTCGACGAATAGCGCGTCCGGCGCAAGTACCGGTGCGTTAATGCGGCACGTTACGGTCGAGCAGGTAGTCGGTAAGTCCAGCAGCAGCCCATATGGCGGTCAGTGTTACCCAGGCTGTGATCGCAAAGACCGCCGCACCGGATATTCCGGCGCCCACCGCGCATCCACCCGCCAGCATGCCGCCAAAGCCCATAAAGGCAGCGCCAATGATGTAGCGGCGCATGCTTAGCCCGTCCTTGAAACCTTCGAGCTTGAGTTCGCGGGCAAACGCGGCGGAGAGAAAGGAGCCGAGGAATACGCCAGGCACCAGGCCAATGTCGAAGTTCCAGGGGTGACCGGGTGGTGACAGCACCAGCATCAGCACATCCGCTGCCGGGCCGGTGAAACTCAGGCTTTTTACCGGTGTTACTTCGAACGAATGGGTGGCGACCTGATAGGTGAACAGCCATGCACCCGCGACCGTCGCGCCCACACCAAAACCGGCTAAGGCAGTTGTCCATCGGGCCCGGGAGCGCAGAGCGAAGAAGATGCCTGCCGCCAGCCACACAAGTCCGAAGACGAATCCGCTCAGATTGCCGACATGGAAAATATCGAGCAGGCTGCGCGCACTGCCGCCATCGATTGTCCACCAGTTGCTGATGGCGATGCGCAGCGGCGA
>DATFAZ010000008.1:0-19444 GCA_035254105.1 Noviherbaspirillum sp.
AACTCTTGCAGCGCCTTAATGCCGGATGCTTCCGCACGAATGCACCAATCCTGCAACTGCTGCAGCAACTGCTCACGCGTAGCGGTCGAACGCTCCCAGATCGCACCAAGCTCTACCCGCATTTCATGCATGGTCTGCAAAGCCTTGCTATGCGTGAAGAGTTCCGTCAACTGCTGTTTTTGCGGTGCTTCCAGTTTAGCCGGCTCGCGCTGCAGCAGCTTGCGCGACGACTTCAGAAATTGCGATTCGAGCTTCGCCTTTCCCGCCAGATGCTCAAGCTCGTCACGCCAGGCGCGCTTGACCGACTTGGCATATTTAGCCATGACGTCATAACGGTTCGCGATAACGGATTGCAGCGTATCGAAATCTGCCACCATCTTGTCGTGCTTGAACTTCGGTGCCGGCGCAACTTTTTTCACTTTGGCCAGGCCCAGTGTTTCCAGAATGCGGATATACATCCAGCCGATATCGAATTCATACCACTTGGTGGAGAATTTCGCGGAAGTACCAAACGTATGGTGATTGTTATGGAGTTCCTCGCCGCCAATCCAGATACCAATGGGGAAAACATTGGTGGAAGCATCTACGCAATCGTAATTGCGGTATCCCCAGTAATGGCCAATGCCATTAATAATGCCGGCCGCATGAATCGGAATCCACATCATCTGGATTGCCCATACTGATACCCCGATCACGCCGAACAGCAGCACGTTTACGAACAACATCAGGACAATGCCCGACCCGCTATATTTGGTGTAGAGGTTGCGCTCAATCCAGTCGTCCGGCGTGCCGTGCCCGTACTTCTGCATCGTTTCGCTATTCTTCGATTCGGCACGATACAGTTCGGCACCTTCGAACAGTACTTTCCTGATCCCGCGCGTGACCGGGCTGTGCGGATCTTCTTCAGTTTCGCATTTGGCGTGATGCTTGCGATGGATCGCGGCCCACTCCTTGGTTACCATGCCGGTTGTCAGCCACAACCAGAAGCGGAAGAAATGGCTGGGAATTGCATGCAGTTCCAGCGCGCGGTGTGCCTGGCAACGATGCAGGAAAATCGTCACGCCAAGAATCGTAAGATGCGTTACTACCAGGGCGTAGATGAGAACTTCCCAGCCGCTGGCGCCGGTCAGGCCATTCGATAAAAAATTCAGTACTGCGTCAAGCATGGTGTTTTCGATCAATTAATACTCCAGAATCGGATACGGAAAAAGCTGCGTCTGTAGTCAGACTGTTTCGGTCAGCAGAGGGACCGATAGCGTGGATTTCGGCGGAGATTGTACGCTTTTTATGCGTTTCCGGCTGACGATGCGTTTTGCGGTGCTGTTGCCTCTTGGCTTGGCGGAAAATTAAGCACCCGGACTTCGCGTTGTGGATATGGAACTTCAATCTGATGTGTTTGCAAGGCTTTCCAAATCGCCCGATTAACATCGGACAGTATATTTGAGCGCCCGTTCTCCGGATCTGACAACCAGAATCCGACTTCGAGCTCAAAACCGTCCGCATCAAAGCGCAGCAAAAGCGCCTGGGGTGTCGGCTCCACGGACACGCGTTCAACTTGCGCGGCGGTTTTCTCCAGCAGCTCCAGAACAAAATCAATATCCGTTTGATAACCGACCACAATACGTGTTGCAAGCCGCAGCCGGCGGTCGGTCAGGGAATAATTCTGCACCGGTCCCGATACCAGCATTTCATTGGGCACAACGGTTTCGATCCCATCACCACCCCGCACAATCGTGTACCGGGTATTAATCTGCGTTACCTGGCCTGAATATTTGTCCACCGTAACAACATCGCCAATTGCAAGGCTGCGTTCAAGCAGGACGATAAAACCCGATACATAGCTGCTGACAATTTTTTGCAAACCCAGCCCAAGCCCGACACCCAATGCGCCGCCAAAGACCGAGAGTACTGTCAGATCAATCCCGACCAGCGACAGACTCACGAGTACAGCAAGCAGTATCAGCAACGCTCGCCCCATGCGCGCCATTACCGCGCGTAGCGACGAATGCATGGTATCCATGCGCATCAGGCGCTCTTCCAGCAAAGCGGCACCCCACAGCGCAATCAACAAGGTAACGGCAACCGATGCTGCGGCCTGAAGAATGACCAGCAGCGAAGTCTTGTGCCGGCCGATCGGGATCAGGGTTTCCTCTAAAAACCGGACCAGTTCCGGCCATATTCCGGTGATATATAGCGCGACTCCACTCCACACCAGGGTTGCAAACACCTTTTCAAACATCAGAAGAAAAGCGCCGGCCTCACCACCGCGGGCGAAAATACGCCGCAGCACATGAAACGCCACCCGGATCAAGGCGAAGGACCCGACGAGCGGTATAGCCAAACCAAGCAGATTCGCCGGATATCTTTGCTCGATCATCAGCTTCGCAAGTGCAATGAATGCCAGCCCCAAAAGCGGCCACAACACGCGCACGAAACTCTCGACGCCAACGCGCACTACGCGCAACTGAACGTCATGGGCTGTCAATCGCGCACGTAACGCTCGCGCAACCGCCCAGCCCAGCGCAAGGCTGACAACCAGTGCAATGAGCTGCCACAAGAGACCCGGATCATGCAAATCGGACCACAAATCGGAAAAGAGACTGGATATCAGATTCTGTTTCATTTCTTGTATGGTGACGCCCCCTACCCTTCACGCTTGCAGTACTTTGTGAAGCGCATGGCAAGCGCAAGCCTATGACGCGTAATCACGGTATTTCTACCGCTTCTCCTGGGTGATCTGCACAGGTTGAAACGACGTTATCAACGTCGCCATCCGCTCATTTCTTTCGTTCGAATACCGCGGCAAAAAAACCATCGGTCTGGTGAATTTGCGGCAACAGCTTCAGGTAATCCTGCATATCGAGTTGAATCTTCTGCTCGGACAGAACATCCTTCATCGGCAGCAGCACAAAATCCTGATGCTTTGCCAGGAACTGTTCTGCAATCGCTTCATTCTCTTCGTCCAGCAGGCTGCAGGTTGCATAAACCAGCCGTCCACCCGGCTTTACCAGCCGCGCCGCGCTTGCCAGGATGGCGGTCTGCTTGATATTCAGCTCAGCTACCGATTCGGGTGTCTGCCGCCATTTCATGTCGGGGTTACGGCGTAAGGTGCCAAGTCCGCTGCAAGGCGCATCGACCAGAACCCGATCAATCTTGGCCGCCAGGCGCTTGATCTTGGCATCGTTCTCATGCGCGATCACTACCGGATGAACATTCGACAATCCGCTACGCGCAAGACGCGGCTTAAGTTTGGCGAGCCGCTTTTCGGAGACATCAAATGCATACAGGCGTCCGGTATTTCGCATCGTTGCACCAAGTGCCAGGGTTTTTCCGCCTGCGCCGGCGCAGAAGTCCACCACCATCTCACCACGCTTGGGAGCGACAATCTGGGCGAGCAACTGGCTCCCCTCATCCTGAACTTCAATGGCACCATCCTTGAACAGAGGCAGATTCTGCAATGCCGGTTTTTTCATTACGCGAATGCCAAGCGGTGCATAAGGCGTCGGTTCGCATTGAATCGGCGCTTTTGCGAGTTCAGCAATCACCTCGTCACGTTTGGCTTTAATCGCGTTGACACGCAAATCGAGCGGCGCAGGCCGGTTCAAGGCTTCAGCCAGCTGGAGCGTGGCGGCTTCACCGTCGCGTGCAACCAGTTTCTCAAAAAGCCAGGCGGGAAGATTGGCGCGCAGCGCCACCGGCAAGCTCGTACGATCAATCTGGCCAATGCGTTGCAGCCATTCGATTTCTTCCGGCGACAAGCCACCGATTGCATCAACGCCCACCGCATCGGCCAGACCCAGCAACGCCAGACGGCGCATCGCCGGTCCAAAGCCCGATTCGGAAAAACTTGCATACACCAATTTGTTGCGCAAAACACCGTACACACTTTCGGCAACGGCATTGCGCTCACGTGATCCGAGTTTCGGATGTTCGCGGAAATAGCGCGACAGGATCGCGTCTGCTGGGCCAGTGAAACGCAACACTTCACGCAGGACTTCCTCTGCGTGGCTAACGACTGCGGGATGCAATCTCATGAGATTCTTTCAGATTCAAACTGTTTTTAAGCGTCGGCGACATGCACCAAGCCATTATCAATGGATAGCCGGCCTTCAACGAACCAGCGGACTGCACGCGGATAAATGATATGTTCCTGCACCAGGACGCGCTCGGCCAAGGTGGATTCGGTATCGCCAGGCTGCACCGGGACCACAGCCTGATCAACGATCGGACCGTGATCCAGCTCGGCCGTCACGAAATGAACTGTAGCGCCGTGCACCTTAACGCCTGCAGCAAGCGCCTGGCGATGTGTGGCCAATCCCGGAAAGCTCGGTAGCAGGGATGGATGGATATTGAGCAAACGACCGGAATAATGCTCGACAAACGCTGGCGTGAGAATGCGCATGAAACCAGCCAATACCACCAGATCGGGTGAAAACCTGTCGATGGCGGTGCGCAATGCAGCATCGAAGGCATCGCGCGTAGGATATTCCTTGCTGACGACCACGGCGGTCGGAATACCTTGTTCGGCTGCAAATGCCAGTCCCTCGGCATCGGCACGGTTGCTGATCACGGCGGCAATCCTGCCTGGCCATTGCTCGCTTTGTGCGGCGCGAACGATGGCTTGCATATTGCTGCCTCGTCCGGAAATCAGGATGACGATATTTTTCATGGCGCGCATTTTACCGTACCCTTTTCCACCAGCCGAAATTAAAAAGCCGGCACACCGGCCGGCTTCCCGCAGACTTGGCTCAAAAAACTATTGAAAGGAATAAAAAACGCGAAATGCGACTTTCTTTTCAGCCCAAAAATCTGCCGCATCGCGGAATACATCCAACAAGGTTTCGCGTGCTTCTTTGTCAAATTTTGGGGTGTTCGGCAATTGTTCAATTACAACAAGAAATCCTGGCTGCGAACCCGCTTTATAAGCCAGATCGGTCAGGCAATCACCAAGCGCATCGAAATTCTTGCCAAAATGCTTTGGAAAGTGAAAAGCGCTGGCGATGCGCGAAAGCACCTGTTGTTTTGTTGTCGCTTCCGCACAGTACGCGTATAAAAAGTGCTGCCCCAGGCGGGCAGCCTCTTCCTGCAAATCAGTCACCCGGAAAGCGCGGATCGATTGCACGACGTTAGGCGGCACGGTTTTAAACAAGCTCATGTTCTCCTCCGCTCGCGCAATTAACGTTGCAGGTTCTCTACCCTGGGGCTCGATTCGCATTTCATTACTCTTTGATGCGCCTGAAAGTCGCATAATGGTCGTCGGTATAATAGTATTCTCCCGAGGACGCCGGCTCTCCGCCAGATACAATCCGTCGCGCGCCGCGACTGCGGGCACCGGGAGTTTTAACCGTAAATTCGTGATAATACCCGCGCTTTTGCTTGGGCAAAACCCCTTCATAATTGCGGAACACCACACCATCCTTGGCATAAGGAAATGGGCCGCCGGTTTTAATTAAGTACAACGTGTGCTGCGCTTCCTTTGGCAATTCATTAAATGGAACTATGCCAACGGGAACTGCGCCTTTTGCAAAAACACCAACAGATAGCAATGCGGCCGCAATAAAAAACAGCCATTTTTTCAAGAACTTAGCATTCACTTCGCGCGCCTGATTCTCTAAACTGAAAAATCAACAATTTCAGTATGGTAATACCATAGCGTAACTGGTTGTCATAAACGAAGCAAGAGTAGGAGGGAAAATTCGACTTGCTGTTCTATTAGTTAAGGGAATGACAAAAATGTGTTGCGTAACAATCATCCTAATTGCCCTGCTGCTTTCCTTCCTTAAAGAAATTCCCATATTTAATTATCGTTTTAACAAAATGCCTGACAGTGTTTAAGGAATGCGGCATTTAAAAATCCCTGTTGACTCGTTTTAGCCTGCACCGAAAATCCTAGCAGTATCAACCTCTGGGCTCTGGTCTCGCAATTTGCCGATGCTCACCATATGCGGCTTGCGAACTGCCGACCTCTTCATGCAGTCCGAAGCATGCTTTCACGCCGCACTTCAGCCGGCTCCGCTTCTCCAAAAAACGCCAGCACGTCGCTTCGGCGAGACAGCGCATCTTTTCGGCCCAACTGAATCAGTTCGGTCGTATAAGTAGATTCAAACAATAGATAGGATGCCAGGGCCGCACCGCTGACTTCAGTTGCGCCAATCGCTCCCAATAACATTCGTACGGGAGCTGGCAGGCTGTGCACATGCCGACTAGCGATTTCATCCAGCCGTTCCGATGGCGCGATGATGAGCATGTCGATTGGTCGCAGCGGCGTATGTGCTCTCTGCTCCTCGGTCAGCATGGACAAGGTCAGATTGATTCGGGTCATGCGTTCGATATCGACTGCGAGGCTGTCAAGGAAGATACTGGACATCGCATGGCCGCCGATCTGGGCGAGCGTCGGGTACTGTGCCGATGCTGAGATTTCATGTTCCGGTTCGGTCAATCGCCCCGCACCAATTACCAGCACCTTTTCAGCGCCGAGATGAATTGCCGGTGAAATCGGTGCAAGCTGGCGCATCGAACCATCACCGAAATACTCGCGCCTGCCATTGCAGTAGAGCGGGGTCGCCGGAAAAATGAGTGGAATGGCGGAAGACGCCAGCAAGTGCTCAACTCCGATCTGGCCCCGCAACGCCAGTCGTTGTGAGCGTATCCAGGGCGCGATCTCCGTTTCGGTCTGAAAGAACGTAACGTGTCGTCCAGCAGTATACGACGACGCGGTGACCGCCAGCGCATGGAGTGAACCGTCGATCAAGGCTGCATCCAGCCTTGGGAAATTCAGGACCTTGTTGAGCAAAGTGACAAGCGGCATATTGTCCAGCAGCGCATTCGGCGGACTTGCCTTCCATTTGCGCAACAGCCAGCCAAACGACAGCAGCGACAGCCATCTTGCACCGGAGCGCATAACCCCCAGCGAATCAGCACGATACACCTGGTCCGCTGTGAATTGCTCCCACACCTTGAGCATCTTCTGCAAACCTTCGTCGATATTATCGGCGTGGCACGCAAGCGCTGTTGCGTTGATTGCACCGGCAGAGGTACCGCAAATGATGTCGTAGGGATTGCGCTGCGGTCGCCAGCCGGCTTCACACAATATCCCGGATATGCCATGCAGTACGCCGATCTGATACGCAGCGCGTGCGCCGCCGCCGGTCAGCACAAGGCCTGTTTTCTTTCTGTCTCCCATAGTGAGAGAGTAGCAGGCTGCTGTTAATTTGGGGAGGTGATCGACTAAGAGCCGGGGGCAAAAACAACGCGTCATAAGCTATGCCGGCACCCCCGCAGCTAATCCTCAGTCGCCCCTGACACTCCCTTCCCTGCGCGGATCGGCGCCGCCAAACCACATTTCCTCGCCATGAATCATGGTGCGCATGATTCCCTGCAAACCAGAGGTCTGCTCCATCAGGCGCACATTATGTCCCCTGTCTTTGAGCTGCCCGACCACTGCCTCGGAAAAACGCCCCGCTTCCAGCTCGGTCGGCCCGTTGCGGCTACCGAAATTTGGCAGGCTGATCGCCTGCTGTACATTCAAACCCCAGTCCAGTGTGCCGATCAAGACCTTGCCGACGTAGTTGATGATGGCCGAACCACCGGGCGAGCCGGTGCTCAGTATTAGATTTTTCTTTCCCTTTTCGAAAACCAGCGTGGGGGCCATTGAGCTGCGGGGTCGTTTTCCAGGTTGAACCCGATTGGCAATCGGGCCATTTGCATCTGCAGCGTCAAATGAAAAATCCGTCAGCTGATTGTTGAGCAGGAAGCCGCGTACCATCTGGCGCGAGCCAAATGCATCTTCGATAGTGGTGGTCATCGAAATTGCATTGCCAGCAGCGTCAACAACAGAAATATGGGAGGTGGAAGGGAGGTCCGGGGATGTGTCCATCCCCCCTGCTACAGTAGTGAGCGATGGAATGCCGTGCTTCGCCGGCCCCATGGATCTGTCGCTAATGAGGGCAGCGCGATCAGCTAAATATTTCTTGTCCAGCAGCGGCTTGATACTGTTACCCGGGAGAGGCACGAAATCGGTATCGGCCACATAGCGGGCACGGTCGGCATAGACAAGCCGGCCTGCCTCGGAAAACAGGTGAATCGCTTCCGCATCGGGCACACCATTCTTTGGGGGATGGAGATGAATTTTCTTTTTCTCCAAAATCCCCAGCAACTGCGCAATTGCAATACCTCCGGATGAAGGAGGGGGCATGCCACATACCGTCCACACTTTGTAATCGCTGCAAACCGGTTCGCGTTCTTTTGCCTGATAACCGGCGATGTCCGCGGCAGTCAATCCGCCAGGATTGGTTGAATGACCTTTGACTTTCGCTTCGATGTCGCGGGCGATGCTGCCTCGGTAAAAACCGTTCGCACCGGCAGCAGCAATCTCCCGAAACACGACTGCCAGCTCTGGGTTTTTCAAGATATGGCCGGCGGGCCATGGATTACCGGCGCGGTCGTAGAAGTAGGAAGCTGCAACCGGATCTTTCTTCAGATGGAGTTCTGTCTTCAACATGGTCGATAAGCGCGGACTGATCGGAAAGCCCTGCTCCGCCAGGCTGATTGCCGGCGCAAATAAAGATTCCCAAGGCAGCTTGCCGTACTGTTGGTGCACCAGCTCCAGCATGCGCAGTACGCCCGGCACGCCGACAGACCGGCCGCCGACAACCCCCTCATAAAAACTGACCGGCTTGCCGTCTGGTTGCAGAAACAGCTGTTCATTCGCTGAGGCGGGCGCGGTTTCACGACCATCGAAAGCCCTGACCATATTTCCATCGAAGTGCAGCAGGAAAGCACCGCCACCGATGCCCGAGGATTGTGGCTCCACAAGAGTCAGCACCATCTGAACGGCGATCGCTGCATCAATTGCAGAACCTCCTGAGCGCAGAATTTGATAACCAGCATCGGTGGCCAGCGGATTGGCGGCAGCAATCATGAATTCTTTTGCAACCCAGCCCGACTTTTCCGTATAGCCAGTTGCAGGTTCGGGTGCCTGCATGCCCTTCTGCGACGATGCCTGCTGCGGACTGCCGGCACAAGCAGCAAGCATCACGGACACAAATACGATCAGCAACGTTCTTTTTATCCGCATGGGTCGCTCCAAAAAGAAAAAGACAAGCATTGCGCTTGTCTTAGTCTAGTTTGACTGCCTGTGGCTGTCATGCTCTGCTGCGATGTACTTGATGGCAGCTTGAGCTTGCTCACCCTGCCCCGCAACGCATGCCGGCACACAGCACCCATTTATAAGGAGCACCGTTCTTACAAGTACTCCTTGGGGCGCATTACTTAGGCTGCATACGGATAGCACCGTCCAGGCGAATGGTTTCGCCGTTAAGCATCACATTTTCGATGATGGTCTTCGCCAGGTTCGCATATTCGGCCGGTTTGCCGAGGCGCGGAGGGAACGGAACCATGCGACCGAGCGCGTCCTGCACCTCTTGGGGCATACCGAGCAGCATCGGTGTTTCGAAAATACCCGGCGCAATGGTCATCACACGGATACCATTGCGCGACAGATCGCGCGCCATTGGCAGCGTCATGCCAACGACTGCCGCCTTCGAAGCACCGTACGCAGCCTGGCCGATCTGGCCGTCATAAGCGGCAACCGATGCGGTGTTGATGATTACTCCGCGCTCGCCATGTTCGCTGGCCTCGGTCTTGGACATTGCATCCGCAGCCAGGCGCGCCATGTTGAAGGTACCAACGAGATTGATATTGACGGTGCGCTGAAAAACATCCAGCGGATGCGGTCCGTCCTTGCCCACGGTTTTGACTGCTGGTGCGACACCCGCGCAGTTGACCAGGCCGCGCAGTGTTCCCATTGCAGTAGCGGCTTCGACAACCGCCTTGCCATCTGCTTCAGACGTTACGTCGCATTTAATGAAACGGCCTTTCAGCTCGGCTGCCAGCTTTTCGCCCGGTTCCACCTGAACATCGGCCAGCACGACCTTGCCGCCGTTTTCCACAATCATGCGTGCGGTGGCTGCGCCAAGTCCGGACGCACCGCCGGTAATGATGAACACACTATTCTGGATCTGCATTTCTTTCCTCTTTAGAAAAACGGAAAATTCTGACGTTTACGTAAACGTCAAGTCGGGTCAATTGTAGCCAATTTTGGAGGGGAAAAGCAAAAAGGCAGCCGCAGCTGCCTTTTTGAACAAACCGGATGCTTTACTGCTTCGCTGGCAGTACGGCAGGAACTTCCGCTACCGCGCTCGTCGAAGCCGGAGCGGCGGCAACAGCAGGCGCGCCATGTGCATGATCACCACTTGTCTGCACGGCTGTTGCCGGCAGCAGAGGCACTAGCAACAGAGCAACGATATTAATGATCTTAATCAGCGGATTTACCGCCGGACCGGCGGTGTCCTTGTAAGGATCGCCCACGGTATCGCCAGTGACTGCGGCCTTGTGCGCCTCGGAGCCCTTGCCGCCGTAATTGCCGTCTTCAATGTATTTCTTGGCGTTATCCCATGCGCCACCGCCGGTGGTCATCGAGATTGCAACGAACAGACCGGTAATGATCGTGCCCATCAGCAGGCCGCCCAATGCTGCCGGGCCAAGAAGTAGACCGACCAGGATCGGCACAATTACCGGCAGCAGCGACGGGATAATCATTTCCTTGATCGCAGATGCCGTCAGCATGTCGACTGCCTTGTCGTATTCCGGCTTGGCCTTGCCTTCCATGATGCCTTTGATGTCACGGAACTGGCGGCGCACTTCGATCACCACCGCGCCGGCAGCACGACCGACCGCTTCCATTGCCATCGCACCGAACAGGTAAGGAATCAGGCCGCCGATGAAGAGGCCAACGATCACCATCGGATTGGACAGGTCGAACGATGTGCTCATGCCAACCGAGTCAAGTGCATGCGTGTAATCCGCGAACAGAACCAGCGCGGCAAGACCAGCCGAACCAATCGCATAGCCTTTGGTAACTGCCTTGGTCGTATTACCCACAGCATCGAGCGGGTCGGTAATCGCACGCACGGAATCCGGCATTTCGGCCATCTCGGCGATACCACCGGCGTTGTCAGTGATTGGCCCGTATGCATCGAGTGCAACAATGATGCCGGCCATCGAAAGCATCGATGTGGCAGCAATCGCGATGCCGTATAAACCGGCCAGCCAGTAAGTAACAAGGATCGCAGCGCACACGGCAAGCACAGGATAAGCAGTCGACTTCATTGACACACCCAGGCCGGCGATGATGTTAGTGCCATGACCGGTGGTCGATGCCTCGGCAATATGACGCACTGGCTTGAAGTCGGTGCCGGTATAGTACTCGGTAATGTAGACCATCAATCCGGTCAGCACGATGCCGACAATGGTCGAACCCATCATTGGCATGCGCATCGGTTCCGGCATGACTTGCCATGTAACGACAGCAAAGCCGATCAGCGACAGCCCGGCCGCCCACCATAGTCCCGTGTACAGCGCAAACATGATTTTTTTCCCGGGCTTGGCCTTCACCATCGAGCAGCCAACGATCGACGCGAGGATCGATACACCGCCAAGCAGCAATGGGTACAAGATCGCCTGGGTTTCGGCGCCCTTGATCATGAGCGCGCCGAGGAGCATGGTCGCAATCAATGTCACCACATAGGTTTCGAACAGGTCTGCTGCCATACCTGCGCAGTCGCCGACATTGTCGCCGACGTTGTCAGCAATAACTGCAGGATTGCGCGGGTCGTCTTCGGGAATACCCGCTTCGACCTTGCCAACCAGGTCGGCACCAACATCAGCGCCCTTGGTGAAGATACCGCCACCCAGACGCGCGAAGATCGAAATCAGCGAGGCGCCGAAACCAAGTCCAATCAAGGGCTTGATCACATCATGAGGGGAAGCAGTGCCATCCGCACCCTGCGCATTCAGCATCCAGTAGAACAGCGTTACACCGAGCAGGCCGAGGCCGACCACCAGCATGCCTGTGATTGCGCCTCCCTTGAAAGCGACGTCAAGGGCTTCATTCATGCCCTTGGTGGCGGCTTGCGCAGTGCGCACGTTTGCACGCACGGAGACGTTCATGCCGATAAAGCCGCAGGCTCCCGACAGGACGGCGCCGAGGAGAAAGCCCAGTGCGGTTTTCAGGCCGAGTCCGGGAAGAACCGCGATGACGACGAAGAGTATTGCACCAACGATACCGATAGTACGATATTGCCTTGCCAGATACGCCGCCGCACCCTGTTGAATGGCGGCTGCAATTTCCTGCATGCGGGCATTGCCTGGATCCTGCCTCAGAATCCAGCTGCGGGACATTAGCCCGTAGATCACGGCGATCACGCCGCACACTACTGCAAACCACAAACTTGCTGCCATATTGATTCCTCCCTGATGTTCACGACAAAGTTCGAACAACTACGACATCCGGAGGACGGCGAAGGCATACGCTCGAAACGCATGGGAGCGTATGCTGTCGTCGTCCTGCGAGCACTGCGTACTGCAAAACCTTTGCGCCCCTCTTGATGCTCCTTGCATCAATGTGGCCATGTGCACCGATACTGAAAAAATATGTGCTTGTTATTCTTGCATACCCGCTTTTGATTTAGGGGAATAAGCTTGTGAAGCTGTTGTAATCCTTTGATTTGGATTAGGCATAAATCGCCCCCGAAACAAAAAAGCGGACCTTAGGTCCGCTTCTCTTATTCCGCCAAAGCCTTGAAGGCATTGTCCCTGATCGTTTCGACCGGACCAACGCCCGCAATCTTGCGGTATTTCGGGGCGCCTGGCTGGCCAGACTTCGCCCACTTATTGTAGTAATCAACCAGCACCTCGGTTTGATCGTGGTAAACCGCGAGGCGTTTTTTCACGGTCTCTTCCTTGTCGTCGTCACGCTGGATCAGGTCTTCGCCGGTAACGTCATCTTTCCCCGCGACTTTCGGCGGATTGAATTTGACATGATATGTGCGGCCCGACGACTGATGCACGCGACGACCGCTCATGCGCTCGACGATTGCTTCGTCCGGCACATCAATTTCCAGCACATAATCAATCGCCACGCCGGCATCCTTCATGGCATCCGCCTGCGGAATCGTGCGCGGAAAGCCATCAAACAAATAGCCGTTTGCGCAGTCCGGCTGCTTCAGACGATCCTTGACCAGCCCGATGATGATGTCGTCCGAAACAAGCCCGCCAGCATCCATGACCTTCTTGGCTTCCAGGCCGAGTGCCGTGCCGGCCTTGACTGCAGCGCGCAGCATGTCGCCGGTGGAAATCTGCGGGATGTTGAACTTTTCTTTAATGTAATTTGCTTGCGTGCCCTTGCCGGCACCAGGCGCTCCTAGAAGGATGAGGCGCATGATAGTTCCTAGATTGGTTTTAAATTCTTTTCGCGGTGACGAGGTCAACGTCGCCTAGAGACCTGCTTTGTATCACACGAACTTTGCATGAAACTTACCACAGAATCCCGGCAAATCCGATGCCCCGACATGGATTTTGCTTATTTTCACTATCCAAAATGCTTCCGTACCCGCGCCAGATCTTCGGGCGTGTCCACTCCGGCCGCCGGCGCATCCGAGGTCACATGAACCGCAATCGGGTAGCCGTGCCACAGTACACGCAGTTGTTCCAGCGCCTCGATCTGCTCCAGCGGCGATAGCGCCAGCCGGGGATAGTCCTGCAGGAAGGCGTTGCTATAGGCGTAGAGCCCGATGTGGCGCAGCGGACGATAATCGCCCGGCACCGCCTCTTTGGACTGCGCGAACGCATCGCGATGCCAGGGAATGGTCGCGCGCGAAAAATAAAGCGCCCTGCCCAATTTATCCAGCACGACCTTGACCACATTTGGATTGAATATTTCGGCGACATCTCCAATCGGATGCGCGGCAGTCGCCATCGGCACATTCTTGTTGATCAGTGCGGCAGTTGCTGCAATTAAGGCGGGATCAATCAGCGGCTCATCACCCTGCACATTGACGATCACGGCATCTGTTGCCAAGCCCATTGCAGCGGCAACCTCGGCGATGCGGTCGGTGCCGGACGGGTGATCGGCGCGCGTCATATGGGCGGCCACACCATGCTCACGGCAGGCAGCAAGAATATCGGCATGATCGGTGGCGACGACAATTTGTGCAGCACCGGATCCTGCGGCCCGCTCGGCGACACGAACGACCATCGGCTTGCCGCCCAAGTCGGCCAGCGGCTTGTTGGGCAATCGGGTAGATGCCAGGCGGGCGGGAATGATGACGGTAAAAGACATGCTGGAAGCTCGGCGTTACGTACTTACACAGACCGGTGCTTAGCTGCCGGAAGGTACGGCGTTCAGGTCGCGCGCCTCGTCGGCCCACATGATCGGAATGCCATCGCGAATCGGATAAGCAAGCTTATCCGGTTTGCAGATCAATTCCTGTGCATTCTTATCGTATTCAAGCGGCCCCTTGCAAATCGGGCAAACCAGGATATCAAGCAGTCGGGCGTCCACGACATTTCTCCACAATTCGTTCAGCCAGCGCACGATCGATGCGCGCTGTCACAGGCACGACCCACAGGCGCGGGTCGCTTTTTATTTCTTCAAGTTGACTACATTTTACTGCATCCTTCTCTGTGATCAGGATGATATCTGCTTGCACGGAGGCAAATGGATTAGTAGCAAAATCATAATGATCCGGTAATGGCATTTCTTCGATTGCCAGACCAGCGCTGCGCAGCATCGAAAAAAACCGCGCGGGATTGCCAATGCCTGCAGCCGCGGTGATACGAGTTGCATGCAGCTGTTTCAAAGCGATGGACTCAGATCGATCGCCCAGGCGCTCGGCCACCTCGCCCGCCAGTTGCATGCGGATGGCCTGAGGCGGAATTCCGTCCGGGAGAAGACTGCCATTGAGTACAGTAAAGTCGCGCGGCCGCGATGCGGGTTCGCGTAGCGGCCCAGCCGGCAACATCCAGCCGTTGCCGTTGCCGCGCTCGTCGCACAATACGATTTCGACGTCGCGCTGCAAGGCATAGTGCTGCAGTCCATCGTCGGCGACGATCAGGTTGACATCCGGATGAGCAGCCAATAGCGCCTGTGCCGTCGCTACCCGATTGCGTCCGACCATCACGGGGCATTGCGCGCGGCGCGCAATTAATGGCGGCTCATCACCGACGCGGGCCGGTACGGAATCGGCCGTCACTGCAACCGGATGGTCGTTCCTTACGCCATAGCCCCGCGAAATAACGCCGGGCCTGAATCCCGCCCGCCGCAATTCTTCCACCAACCAGATAGTTAATGGAGTTTTTCCGGTCCCGCCGATAAATATATTGCCCACCACGACAACCGGCACTGGCAGACGTGTCGATGACAGTACGCCGGCCTTGTAGAGCAGGCGCCGCACAGCGCTCAATACGCGAAACAACAGTGAAAATGACCAAAGGGCGCAGGCAAGCAGGCCACGCTGCTGCCAGGCTCGCGTCAGCACTGCTTCAGTAGAATGCGTCATTTTTTGCCGCTGGTCTGGGCGGCAAAAGTGATCTTTTCTAACCCGGCCATGCGCGCAGCTTCCAGCACATTGATGACGGACTGGTGTGCGGCCGTGGCGTCGGCGTTAATGATGATGACCGGGTCTTTTTTCGACTGACCATTGGCAGGGGTAATGCTTTTCAGTTCTTCTGCCAGTCCGGCCGCATCGCGTGCCGAAATCTGCCGGTTGTCGATCGCGTAGCGTCCCTGTGCGTCAACGCCGATATTGATTTCTTGCGGCTGCTCGATTGCTTTTTCTGCATCGGCGGTCGGCAGCGTAATTTGCAGCGCGGTGAACTTGCTGTATGTGGTGGTGACCATCAGGAAGATCAGGATCACCAACAGGACGTCGATGAATGGAATCAGGTTGATTTCCGGATCATCGCGGCCTTTGCCTTTGCGGAAGTCCATGCGCTGCCTTATTTGCGGTTACCGTGGACGGTATCGACGAATTTCACTGCCTGCTGCTCCATATCGACAATGAAGCTGTCTACCAGTGCGCGGAAATGGCGATAGAACACCAGTGTCGGCATCGCGATTGCCAGGCCGAAGCCAGTGTTGTACAGCGCCACGGAGATGCCGTGCGCCAGCTGGGCGGGATTGGTGCCGGCAGCGTTCTGCGAGCCGAAAATTTCGATCATGCCAACCACCGTACCAAACAGGCCCATCAGCGGCGCTAACGTTGCGATGGTGCCGAGGGTAGTCAGGAAGCGCTCGAGTTCATGTGCAGCACCGCGTCCGGCCTCCTCGATCGATTCTTTCATAACGTCTCGCGGCGCACTGATGTTGCGCAGGCCGGCGGCAAGTACCCGCCCCAAGGGGGAGTTCTGCTCCAGGTTGGAAATGACTTCCGGGCCGATCTTGCCATTGTGATAAACACGGATCACATCGTTGAGCAGATCGGGGGGTAGGATGCGCGCGCGGCGCAGGTACAATATCCGTTCGATGATCAGTGCCAGTCCGATAATAGAGGCGATCAGAAGCGGCCAGATCGGCCAGCCGGCAGCTTGGAGAATGGCGAGCAAAAGTGGCTCCTTAGGTTCAAATTCGTTGGATGCAGAATGTAACGTGTTGAGCCTCTATGAGCAAGCGCTGGAGTGCAACAATGCCGCGCAAAAAGTTCTACACAGTGTATGTGGATAACTTTGTGAGTAAGTACAAACAGCCTTACGGAAGTGTCTGATTTGAAAAGACTTTTGCTTGCTGCTTAGAAATCATGCACATTTGAATTTCTTTTTAAATTCAATAACTTACAAAAATTCCACAGGCTCTGCCCGTGATTTAGCAAAAAAATTAACGAAGAAGCACCGCTGTGGAAAGGTTTCGCCTCGGAAGATCCCATAAATATGAGAAGTGCATCAGAAGATAGTGCCGGTACTTCCTCTGTACTGACGGTTTCCGCCCTGAATCAGGCAGTGGCGCGCATGCTGGAAAGAAATTTTCCCTTGGCCTGGATTTCCGGCGAAATTTCCAATTTCACCCGCGCCGCGTCAGGGCACTGGTACTTTACGCTCAAGGACGATGCTGCCCAGGTACGCGCCGTGATGTTCCGCGGCCGTGCGCAATATGCCGACTTCAGCCCGCGCGAAGGAGACAAGGTCGAAGTGCGCGCGCTGGTGACCCTGTATGCACCGCGCGGCGACTATCAGCTCAATGTCGAAGCAATCCGGCGCGCCGGTGTTGGCAACCTGTACGAAGCCTTCCTGCGCCTGAAAGAAAAACTGAATGCGGAAGGACTATTCGATCCGCAGCGCAAGCGGCCACTGGCGCTGTTTGCCCGGACCGTGGGCATCGTCACCAGCCCGCAGGCAGCAGCACTGCGCGACATCCTCTCGACATTACGGCGCCGTGCACCTCATGTGCGGGTCATCCTGTACCCGACTCCGGTGCAAGGCGAAGGTGCCGCCCAAAAAATCGCACAGGCAATCAACATCGCCTCGTCGCGTGCGGAATGTGATGTGCTTCTGGTCTGTCGTGGTGGCGGGAGTATCGAAGACCTGTGGTCATTCAATGAAGAAGTCGTGGCACGCGCCATCGTCGCGTGCGCAATGCCGGTGATTTCCGGCGTCGGGCATGAAACGGATTTCACGATCGCCGACTTTGCCGCCGACCTGCGCGCACCGACACCAACCGCTGCGGCGGAAATTGCTGCTGCGCCGCGTGCCGACTGGCTTGCAACACTCGAAGCGCATGCCGACGACCTGACCCGCGCTTTCAGGCGGCAACTTGCCGATTCGGTACAAACCCTCGACTGGCTCTCGCGCCGATTGGTCAGCCCTTCGGCCTATATCGCGCATGAACGGCTGAAGCTGCGTGGACTGCAGACCCGGCTGGTGCATGCCACCCGCATGCCGCTGAACCAGGCGCATTTTGCCCTTTCGCATCTGCAAACGCGGCTTTCGGCCCGGCTTCCCAAGACGGCGCCTTATCGTACCCAGCTCAACGACGACGCACGCCGGATAAGCATGCGCATGGCAACCCAGCTAAACCAGCGCCGGCAAACACTGGCAGCGCTGGCGGCTCAACTGGAACTGCTGAATCCGCAACGTACGCTGGAGCGCGGTTATGCGATGGTGCTCGACGGCAAAGGCAGGCTTATCCGTGCACCGAAGGATTTGCGCCCGCGGGAAACCGTTACGGTTCGCCTGGCCGAAGGTTCGGCGGAAGTTGGCATTGCCAGCGTGCAGCCAACGCTGGAATAAGCCAGCAATACAGAGTTCCGGCACGGCCTTGATTCTGGATCAATGGGCGGTGTCCTGCAGGCTTGCGGCATCCGACATACAATTGAATCCTTTCAAAATCGACATCAACTTAAAAATAGAAAGGAAGCACCATGGAACACACCCTGCCGCCCCTGCCCTACGCGATGGATGCCCTGCAACCGCACATCTCGAAGGAAACCCTCGAATACCACTACGGCAAGCATCATCAGACCTATGTAACGAATCTGAACAACCTGATCAAGGGTACGGAATTCGAAAACGCCTCGCTGGAAGACATCATCAAGAAATCATCCGGTGGCATGTTCAACAATTCTGCGCAAGTTTGGAACCACACCTTTTTCTGGAATTGCATGAAGCCCAATGGCGGCGGTGCACCGAGCGGAGCCGTAGCCGACGCAATCAACAAAAAGTGGGGCTCGTTCGACAAGTTCAAGGAAGAGTTCACCAAATCCGCAGTGACCAACTTCGGCTCCGGCTGGACCTGGCTGGTGAAGAAGGCCGACGGTTCAGTCGATCTCGCGAACACCTCCAATGCCGGCACCCCGCTGACGACTGCAGACAAGCCGCTGCTGACCTGCGACGTGTGGGAGCACGCTTACTACATCGACTATCGCAACGCTCGTCCGAAGTTTGTCGAAGCGTTCTGGAACCTGGTGAACTGGGATTTTGTTGCGAAGAATTTTGCGTAATTACGGACTACTTGTTCCGTTCGAATAAGATTCGGAACATTTGCATTCCCGCCGAAAAAGCCCGCAGCATGCGGGCTTTTTTCTTTCCAGCCTTATCCTTTCCTTTCGGACCCGATACAACTGGATGCCGCCTGGTTTGATCTCCGGAAAGCGAACCATCCGATCAGCGCGCTATCACCCGGGACCTTTGCACCTTCCGCCGTAACTGCAGGACCCCGTACAGGAGCGCCTCTGCTGTGGGAGGGCAGCCTGGGACATAAACATCGACCGGAACAATGCGATCGCATCCCCTGACGACGGAATACGCATAATGGTAATAGCCGCCTCCATTCGCACATGAGCCCATGGAAATCACATATTTCGGCTCCGGCATCTGGTCATAGACCTTGCGTAATGCGGGCGCCATTTTGTTGGTCAGCGTTCCGGCCACAATCATGAGGTCTGCCTGTCGTGGACTTGCACGCGGCATGACGCCGAAGCGGTCCATATCGTAGCGCGAGGCAGCCGCCTGCATCATTTCGACGGCACAGCATGCAAGGCCGAAGGACAGATACCAGATGCTGTTGCTGCGGGCAGTCGCGAGCAGCTCGTCGATGCTTGTCAGGACATAGCCG
>DATFAZ010000009.1:0-5135 GCA_035254105.1 Noviherbaspirillum sp.
CAGCTAGCCCGAGGCGCAGCAGGAGATAAGCACTGTAGGGCTGCAACGCCCACCTTGGCGGTGGTTAAGAAAATTGCCAATGGAGGAAGGCTCTTGCCGCAAACACATGAACAAACTATGTGTCCTCAGTGACTGTTGCGCTCTGCCGAACAGATGAGACGTGCATGTTGGATTCAGACCGTCATTTCTCGTCCGCGCTACGCATGACGATCTGCTCACTCCCCGTCGAGATACAAAATAAATCCCTTTATTTTCAATCCCTTGCAAGAAAAGCCAAGTGAAACCTCCGAGCTGGCACAGTCCCTGCGATATGTCTGTCGAGCCCGACAAATCAGCTCACCAACTAACCAAACCACTTTAGGAGAACCACCATGCAATCCACCCTGACCATCAAAGATCTGGCCGTCACTGAAGACCTCGACCGCAAAGCCATGGCATCCGTGCGCGGCGGCCTCGCCAACCAAGCCAATGGCACTGGTCAATCGAACTTTATGGGCATGTTCGCCCCGGTATCCGTTGCCAACGGCGCGCAGTTTGGCAGCGGCCCGGTGATTATCCAGGTTGACTCGTACCCGACCCAGTACGCTTCCAACAGCAGCACCAGCACGAACTCGCAAGGCTTCGGCTGGGATGAAGGTTACCGCGACCTGTAATGACATCGCAGCACCGGTGGAGGCAACGCCAGCCTCCACGGGATGCGCGAAGAACGGCAATACCAGGCGCAATATCGAAGCACAGATCACTCGCAGTTTTTTACCCGCAATTTTTCGGTTGATACTTCTCTAACAAGGTCCTCATCATGGCTACCATCACAATCCAAGACCTGCACAAGAACCGTGACCTCGACAACAAGGCGATGTCGTGCATCCGGGGTGCTGCGGGTGCGCCTTGGGTCTTTGGATGGATCCGGCCATTCGTCGAATCGTCTCCGAGTTTTGGTTCAAGCATCAACTTCTTCCAGACCAACAACATTTATGTTGCCGACCAGATGAACAATCAGTTCCAGGTGATCGATATCGATGCAGCGGCAGCAAATGCGACTATCAACGTAAACGCCAAGCAACTGGCCAGCAATGTCGCATTGGTTTGAGCAGACGCTGATCGAAGCGTCGTGCCATCTATTACTTCTAACTGCATTGGAGTAGTCTAATTTGATCGCGCAGAATGATGAGGCTTCCGTGACCCATACAACCCAATTCCAGTGGATGTCGGCCTCTTGCTCTCATGTGGGTCTGGTCCGGCAGATCAACGAGGATGCCTGTCTCGACGAGCCCAAGCGCGGCCTGTGGGTAGTGGCCGACGGCATGGGCGGACATACGCTGGGCGACCTGGCAAGCCGCATGATCGTCGATGCGATGAGCGACATGCCGCCTGCCGACAATCTGGATTCCTTCGCCGCCGAGGCGCGCGCCCGGCTACAGGCAGTAAACCGCAATCTGCGCGATGAAGCTGCTTTGCGCAATGCGCAGGTAATCGGCAGCACGGTTGTCGTCCTGCTCGCATACGGCGATCAGTGCGCCTATCTGTGGGCGGGGGACAGCCGGATTTATCTCTATAGAAACGGGCGCCTGCTGCCGCTCACCCGAGACCACAGCCAGCTCGAAGAACTCCGCTCCAGCGGCAATCTGACCGAACTTACGCTCAGTCTTGTCGGGCGCAATCTCATCACGCGGGCAGTAGGCGCCGCCGACACGCTGGACATCGAGGAAGGCACGATCGAAGTTCACGATGGCGATATGTTCCTCCTGTGCAGCGACGGCCTCAGTAATGAAGTCACCGACGAAGAGATGCGCAGCGCTCTCATCGCCGGCGATTGCCGACTGGCGTCGGAAACCTTGCTCGACATGGCGCTCCAGCATGGTGGGCGCGACAATATTTCGGTGGTCGTGGTACGTGCGGAAGACATGGCCAGCACCGAAAAAACCGTGATGAATCCTGCGATCTGACAAGCGCTTTCTGCGATGTCGTTTTCTGCCTGCGCGCCTGCGAAAATCAATGAAATAGCGATTCAGATCAAGCTCTTCTCACATGACCGGGCCGATGATGGAAAACCACTGGAACCGGCATGCGACGCGGCCGGCAATGCCGTGCATGGATGTATGAAATTCCTCACCCTTCTGCAAGAAACCTCAGCAACTGTTCGCGGCCATCTGAACCAATGTGTCGTTAATTTCCCGTCTCATTGCGAGTATGCCGTAGCAGAGCGTTGCATGAAACCCGACACTTTCCCGTCGGCGCAACTGTGGCTAATTCCTTCGCGCCCACAACTTCACGCCCGGATCGGGTGCGAGAGGCAAGCGAAGTCCCACTTCTGGCGGCAGAGGGGCAAAGCTGATGTTGTTTCGCCCGTTGACGGCATTGAAAGAAACGTCTTTCATGGTCTGGCATCAAAGCTGCTAAAGATAAAGATGGCATCCGGTGCGTTTGACCTTAAGGCAGATTTCCATGATGAATGAATATTCCGAGAAGACTGCGGTACGCACGCGCAGGATGCCGTTTCGGCCGGGTCCGGAGAGCGATGCAGAACAAAGCATGAATGTGCTGCCGGTCGGCACGCATTTGGGAGAGTTCGAAATCCTCGACCTGATCGGCGAAGGCGGCTTCGGCATTGTGTACCTTGCCTACGACCACTCGCTGGAGCGCCACGTCGCACTGAAGGAATATATGCCCTCGGGGCTGGCCACGCGCACGACGAAGATGGCGGTCACAGTCCGTTCGCAACGCAATGCCGACACCTTTACCGCGGGCCTGAAAAGCTTCATCAACGAAGCGAGAATGCTCGCGCAGTTCGATTCGGCCTCGCTGGTGAAGGTGCATCGCTTCTGGGAAGGCAACGGCACCGCCTACATGGTGATGCCGTTCTATGAAGGCATCACGCTCAAGCAAGCACTGAAGGAGCGCCGCATCAATCCGAGCGAGAGCTGGATCAGGGTGCTGCTGGCCGACCTGTTCGATGCCATCGAAACCATCCACGGCGTGCACTGCCTGCATCGCGACATCGCGCCCGACAATATCCTGCTGCTCAAGGATGGCCGGCCATTGCTGCTCGATTTCGGCGCCGCGCGCCGCGTGATCGGCGACCTGACGCAAAGGCTGACGGTCATCCTGAAGCCGGGCTTCGCACCGATTGAGCAATACGCCAACAGCGCCGGACTGCGCCAGGGCGAATGGACCGATATTTATGCGCTGGCAGCAGTCGTGTACTACCTGATTTCAGGCAAGGCCCCGCCAGCGGCCGTCGCACGCATGGTGCACGACGAGATGGTGCCGGCAACGGAGATTGGCAAGGGCCGCTACAGCACTGCTTTCCTCAGTGCGCTGGACAAGGCGCTGGCGGTGCGGCCCGAACAGCGCTTCCGCTCGATTGCCGAATTGCGCCGCGCGCTCGACATCATGGATACGGTGCCGCGCACACTACCGCGTTCAAGCTCGCACTGGTCCACCACGGTTGCGCATACCGTTCCGCTGGCGGAGGGCAGACCGGAGCCGGTACTCCATCACGCACCGGAGCCACCACCGCAAACACAGTTCCAAGCCCCCATGGAGGCACCGCATGACATGCGCGGGCGCAAGATGCATGAGGCGAATAAGCCCGCTGGCATCGCCAGCCTGAACGCAGGCAAGCCGGCCTGGCTGGTTCTCGGGTTGTTGCTGCTGATTGGTATTGCCGCGGGCATTTACTGGGGCACGCAACGCTGGCAGGGAACGGCCATGCCGCCGCCCGAATCGTCTTCCGGCGAGCCGCCGCTGCAGTCTTCCGGCTCCAGTGCAATGCCGCAATCCGAATCTATCGATCAGTCCGTTGCCACAGCGCCGCCTGCAGCGTCTGCATCATCGACATCACCGCCTGTGGCAACGCAGACGCCGCCAAAGTCATCCATGCAGGCGAATGAAACCCCGGCCCCAACTACTTCGCCCACGTCCCGCCCGCAAGTCGCCGATAGCGCGAAACCCGGCAGTGAGGCAGCGTCGCAGGGCTCGGGCCTGCTATCGGAAGTGGAAGTGTGGCGCATGGCAAGCACATCGGACAAGGCCAGTGCATACGAAGGCTACCTGCGGGAATATCCGAAAGGCCGTTATGCGGCGCTCGCCAAACTCCGGCTGGAACGCATGCAGCCGAAGACCGCCATGACCTCCCCTGCACCCGCGCCGGCACCTGCTGCACCGAAGGCAGAGAAGCCACGCGTCGCTACCGCACCCGCCACGGCTGCGCCGGGTGTTGCGACGTCGGGCGGCAGTACGGCAGGCACCTCTGCGTCCGGTGGCGGAACGAAGCACTCCGCCAGTTCATCACCCGCAACACAGGAAAAGCCGGCCAAGCCTGACGAGCTCCGGCCTGACGATGAAGGCGAGCTCTGGAGGGCGGCAACTGCAATCAATGAAGGCCCTGCTTACGAAGCCTATCTGAACCTGTATCCGAAGGGCCGCTACGCCGCGCTCGCAAAGGACAAGTTGGGACGCTTCAAGTCAGTAGAACCGCCAGAGCTTGTGGAAGCGCCAAAGCCTGCAGCACCGGCACAAGTTGCGAGCTCTGCAACGAACACCTCCCCAAGGGCAGACGAGAAAACGGCCGTGCCGGAAACGCCCCCGGCGGCATCTGCTGCGCCGGAGACGATGGACAAACAGGCCAGCATCAAGCCAGCACCGGAACCCGGCGTGCCGCCGGTGTCGAAACCATCGACTGAATCCCCAAAAGTCCCTGCGCAGCCCGTACCGGCAACACCGCCGCCCACTGCGAAAAAAACGATCCGGCTGTCCGACCAGACCATGATCGGCGACTTTTCCGCCGACCCTAAAACCGGCATTGTTTCCGGCACCGGAAAGATCGTCTGGACCAACGGCAACCAGTTCGAAGGCACGCTGGTACGGGGCAGCAAGGAAGGAAAAGGCAAGTTCACTTGGAGCAACGGCCAGCGTTATAGCGGCGACTGGGCGAGAGATATGCCGAACGGCAAAGGCACCATCGTTTTTGCCAACGGCAATCGCTATGAGGGCGACGTAAAGGACGGCGTGCCGCATGGCCAGGGCATCAACCGCTTCAAGGACGGCGACGTGTATTCCGGCGCATGGGTCAATGGAAAGAGCCACGGCCAGGGACGCTATACCTGGGCCAACGGCAGCTACTGGGAAGGCGA
>DATFAZ010000010.1:0-12744 GCA_035254105.1 Noviherbaspirillum sp.
TGCGCATCCTGTGCCGTGTCGATACGCTTAATCGTAATCTGCACTGGCAATCCGTCTTCAGCATCGCATTGAAACCAGCAGCATCCTCCTGCGGGCATTTCGTCCGGCGCGTCGATGCAGTAGCCGCGCTGGCCAAAGGCGTCGCCTTTTAGCGGATCTGGCACTTTTCCGAATTGACTGTCGTGAATGCGACGATGCAACTCCATAAAGATGAGCATGCCGATGAAATTGATGTCCGGCACCTTAGGAGCGGTCCAGTTGTACATGCTTATTCCCCCTCCCTGCTGGAAGTAATGGCGGCGTCGATGGCGGCTTCCTGATGCGCGACAGGCTTAATCTGTAATTCATCAAGCTCTTCGTCCGTGATCGCCTCAAATTCAATGCGCGCATGCGCGCCGCCGCCACCGCCAGAACCAGTTACCGGGGCGTGGATAAACAGCGCGCCGCCACCGTCTAGCGCAAAGGCTGCGAGAACGTTTTCATTGAGTGTTGCCTGGTCGATCACACCGCGCACGAATTTCATGTACTGAGCTGCTTCCAAATTAGATATTTTGTTCATGATTTTCCCTCTCTTTGGCGATGGCGGCGTCTTGAATGATGTTTATAGCGTCAAGGAATTCTGCCGCTGGAATGCTGTAAGTGCCACTCACATTGTCGTAGCGCATGATGCCTTGAAGCCTATCTTTCAGTTCATTGAATGCACCGACTACATCATCTCGCAGTGGACTGCCTTGCAATCCTTTGCGCTGCAAATAGTCCATTGCTTTAGCTGGCAATGCGTGATCTGGTGCGGCCTTGCTGAGTGATCGGGCTAATTGGCGAACCAACGCGACTAAATCGTCCACTCGATGGTCTGGTTGCATCGCCTGCAATTCCTGAATGGCAGCGCCAATCGCAGCTAATGTATCCCCGCATGGCTCACGATGGAATGCGGCATACAATTGATCGAGTGTGCTGCCGTAAGCGCTGCCTGCTGGAATATCGGCATTAGTCAGGTCGGGACCATCGTCCCTCGCATCCTCGCTTTGCGCCTGCGCTGGTGCGGCGTGCTGGAGGGCTATCTGTGACTGATCAGCGCGTATCTCAGCAGCAAATCGGAGGCATAACGCACGCATCGGCGTTGGATTTCCATCATCAAATGACTTTGCGCCATATTGAGCAATCGTTTCCAATAAGACGATTGTGCCGGCGTATGGCTGATCAACTTCGTCTAGTCCTTCGCCTATCGCATCATCCCGCGCAGCCTCGGCAATCAGGGGCTGCGTTGCATTTTTGGTGCCGTAATCAATTACGGGGCCATCAGCTTGCGCGGCCAGGATGGCGCGGGCGAATTTGACCAAATCCTTATGAGTGAACTCATAGAACGACTCACTATCAGGAGGTCTGATGTGTGCGCTTGCGTGCAAATACGCGTGCTCATGTATCTCCGCATCCGTCCACTCTCCCGCCTTGCTCGGCCGCGAAGTGTTCTGGAGGCAGGAGAAAGCATAATCCTTGATGCCGTCGATCAGATTCAGCCAGCGGTGTTGCACATCAAGATCGTTCAGCCCATCCGTGCGGGCCATGCCGTACTCACCAATTAGATCCAGCAGGTTTTTCGGCAGTGTCGGCAATTCTTCCGACTTGCTTGGCACAGCCTCTCTGGCCGGCATTGCGGCGCTCACCTGTTCTACCTGATCGTCTGTCAAATGGGAGCAGGCCAGCTCTAGCGCTGCATGCAGAGTGTTGTTCTCGCGGACTACGGCCTGCAATGCTTTCATCTCGCTCATCGGCTTGCTCGGCACATGGGCGGTGTGCTGGAGGGCGGCAATCTTTGCCAGAGCAGAATCAGTGTCATCACAGTTAAGCGCATCCATCAAGTGATTCCAGTCATTCTCAAGGGCGGTGTATTTGCTCGCCGCGTCTGAAGACGCTACCTGTTCAGCGCTGCCTGCCTGACGATCCTTTGCTTCAGCCGTAGCCTTCCACGCCAGCATGCCGCCGTAATAGCGCTCGATTTCGTCGGCAGCTTGGACAAGCAAGCGGCGCTCAACAGTCGCATTCAGTCCAACTAGTCGATCAGTAGTGAAGGCGTCAGCAGCGGCACGCAGCCGCTGGCTAATGTCGGTCGCCTTGCTCGGCTCTCCCTGCGCTGGTGCGCTAACTGCCTTTCGCGCCGCGATAACGTCTGGATGATAGATGCCAGTACGCTTGTCCGGATCGCCCAAATGCTCGCGCTCTAATGCTTCATAGTCGCTTGGCCCTCCCTGCGCTGCGGTGCGGCGGTTCCATGCGGCGATGGCCTTTTCCCGCGTTGCAGCCCATGGACCAGATCCCAAGCAAACGCCGGGCTTCCAGTTATCGCACATGATCCTTGCGTCATCTCCGTCTTGCGAAAAAACCATGTGGGCCTTGCTACCGCAAAACGGGCAGGGCTTCAGTTCCGTTGTAGTGCTCATTTATTCTTGCTCCTTTGCGAGTGCTGCGCGGTCGATGCGATCTATTTCGGCAGCGATCAATGCTGCTGCGCGGATAAGATCACGGCGCGGGTTCTTTGGCTTCCACCAATGCTCCGCCCATGAGTCAGGCCATTCGTATGGCATTTCATCGTTTGCATACCTCGCCGCGCCGTGATCTTGGTCATCCAGCAGCCAAGCCCGGCCAACATAGTGTTCAACATAGCATCGTGCTGCTTGCGCAAGACTTCTGTCAGCATGCTCGTCATCGTGTTCCGGTGTCCAGCCTTCAACAGCCTTTTGACGCTCGCGTTCGGCTGCAATTTCACTGACCGCACCCTTCTCGCTCTGCTGCGCGTCGGGCTGCGGAGCGGCGGCATAGAGTATCGTCCCGCCCGGTACATCCTTAAACCAGCGGTGAATGGTGCGAAAGAATCCGACTTCGCATACCGGCTCCTGCGCTTTACCGCGCACCTGAGAGAAAGCGGCATCGAATTGCTTGCGCAGCTTGTCGAACATGGCGCAATCGTCACTAGAAAGCGTTTCTCCGCACTTTTGTGCAAAGTTGAAAAGTGCGTTTGCCATAAGGTGTGCGACGTGCAGCGGATCGCTCACCGCCTGCTCTGTTTGGTCTTTGGTCATAGCTTATTCCTTCCGTCTTTTCAACTTGATCCCATTCGCCCTTGCTACATCGCAGACACGCATGAATGCATCGATGTCCCAAACTTTGCGCCAGCAGTAATCCATGCAAAGTCCGATCAGGAAGAAAACCAGCGTCACAGCGCCAGCGAATGACACGCAGTAGCCGATCACTGCCATTAAATCGTGCATGTTCATGTCGGCTGCGCTCCTTCCTTCTGCGATGATGGGGCGGCGGGGCGGCAAATGTAGTGCTTCAGGAAGAAACGATCCTTCAGTTCTTGCCCCGGCATTTCCGTGAAGAACATTACTGGCTCATCGTCATCCTCGGAGTTGTAGGCGATCCATACATGCTGCTCTCCTTCCTTCGCTTCGACTTGCGGAGCGGTGGAGAGAATGCGCTGCAATGTGTCAGCAGCTTCGCCGCGAGTAGTGTTTGGACGGTCGCCTTGTGCCGCGCCGCGCAACCATGCGATCAGGCCGAGTAATGTTTCTCGGTCCGCATCCGTCAGCACATGGCGCTCTGCCGGCGCTACTGGCGCGGTTGGTTGCGGACGGGTGAAAAGCGGAAGCGATATTGTCGGCTCACCGTCATCATCTTCATCAAAGTCGTGCGACGGGAAAACCGGATCTACGCAAACGCAATCCTCGCCCCAAATAATGTTTCCTTCCTTGTCGGCGCGTGCGTAGCAGATCGGCTCTTGCGCAGGCTGTGCGAGGGCGGCAAGGGTTTCAAATGCAGCGCGGATTTCTTCGCATTCTTTGGATGTAACTGCGTTCCAATAGCTCCCGCGCCAAAACTTTCTCAGTGTTTTCACTGCTTCCCGCGCCTTATTCAGCGCCTGTTCTGTTTCGCCACGGTCGGCGCGGATTTGTTCTGTGTTCATGGCTTCAGTCTCCTAAATTCAATGACCCATACCCACGGATTGGCTTCCCAGCTACCGGGGCCGTTGATCGATTCCCAAAGCAATGCATAGTCGTTCGTGTATGGCCGATTCGTGCTTTTGATGGGCCAGTCAATCAAATCCGCTGGTCCAGCGGTGCCGTCCCATGTCAGTGATTGACATCCTTCCGCCTGCGCATCGGCCTCAGTGATGTCCTGCAGTCGTTCGACGCGCACGGCGGTTATTTCGAGCAGGATGCGGCTGCAATCTCGTGGCATGTGAATTGATGGAATGCGGCCAAATTTTCGCGCCCAAGGCCGGGTCTCAGCCGGAGCATATTCTTTGCCGTGCCATTCATCGTCGTACACCACGCAAGGCTGATCGCCGTAACCTGGCATGTCGCAACCCCAAAAAGACTCCCGCACCCAAAGCCCGTCGCCTGGCTGACCGTAGGGGCACTTTGACAGGAACTGCTGGACCCCTGTTGCTGCAAGGTTTTGCCCCTTCCATTCCCAATGCACGGAAATTTTGCCCGGACTCTCGGTGACAATTCTCAACGGCTGCGGCTTTACAATCCGCCGCGTCTGCGTCTTGCTGCCGTCGAGGATCGCGCGCACCATCGGCGCAGAAAACAATATCGGCCTCTCGCGGATTTGTTCGGTTGTCATGCGGCTTCCTTCAGTGCGTTAATCACATCGCAGGCAACCGGCGGACATACCGCATTGCCAAGCATGTGCACGGCAAGTCGATGCTGTTCCGGTAGCCGATAGTCTTGCGGGAACCCCATTGCAGCGCGTAGCTCGTCTTTCTGCAGCATGCGCATCTTGTCGCCGTCAACTAATGCCCATCGGTCGAGGGTTGTCACGGTTCCAAGTGGACGAGCCAAGCTACGGCCAGTGAGACCTGACCCGCTCCCGTAGTAGGGCATCACAAAGCGGTCTCCGTGTTGCGACCGGCCTCGACGGATGCGTTCGAGGGTGCTCAAAGCACGACCTGGCCTCATAATCTCCGACATGGAATGGGCCCAGTTAATCGAACCATCAATCGCGACGTGCGTTCGCCGCGGCAGGTTGAGCATGAGCGGCCTCTCGCTGCGAGCAAGAACAATAAACAGGCGCTCGCGGTGCTGCGGAACTCCATGATCAGCGGCGTCGATAATATGCGGAGAGATTGAGTATCCAAGTGCGCGCAATGCTTGACACCATGCCGGATAGAGCGACCATTGAACGAACTCTGGAACGTTCTCAACCACTCCGGCATATGGCTGGTGGTACTCAATAGCGGAGACGACTGCCCATGCAGTTGACCGGCTGGCGTCATGCTGCGGATTGCCGGATGCCTTGCCGCGGGCCTTGGAATGACCCTGACAGCATGGCGATGCCAGCAGCAGATCATGCGCCGGGACGCTCTCCCAATTGGCTTGATGCAGATCCTGACAAACGTGCGCGGTGTCCGGGTGATTCGCTGCATGCGTATCAACGGCGGATTGCCAATGGTTTGCGGCCCATACTACCGTGCATCCTGCCATTTCAGCTCCAGTCGTGAAGCCGCCCGCTCCGGCGAAAAGGTCGATTGCCTTCATTTCACGCGGCTTTCATGCCGAGCTTCGACACGACGCGGCCGGCAGGGAATGGTGTGCTGTCAATTTCAAACATGGTTCGTCTCTCAATAAGGTGGGCGCGTCCGCTTGCACAGTGCGCCCGTTGCAAGCGTTATGCCGGTACGCCGCGCCAGATCGTTGTTTGTGTGGCGTCTGCGATTTCCTTCCAGATGTCCATGAAAGCCGCCTCCTGCACCTTATGGTCGCGCACCATGTCAAACCACATCGATAGCGCACCGTCCTTCAAGCGATAGCGCAACTTACATTCGATGCGGTACGGCGCACCGCCTTCGAATACGGGGATGCCGATGTAAAAGCGCTCCGGGACTTTGATATGACCCTTTGGCCCGGCGCTGCCTTGGATTTCTTCCTGAAACACGAAATCGACTTGCCCGTTATCCAAGCGCTGGCCGCTGGCAAAGTTGACCTTCTTTTGTGCTTTGAAACTGGTTGCCACTTCGAGCATGACCGCGCCGCTCGGTTCATCGGCGGTGTTGCTGATGATGTCTGTCGTATGCGATTCGATGAATTCGGAAAACGCAATCTGATCGCGAGGTGCGCCAGCAAAGCCTTTCCATTCCTTCCACTCCTTCGACACCGGGCAGTTGTAGACCAGCTTGTGATCGCGCCAGCCCGGCTCATCCTTGCGATGGTCGTTCATGACCGCAATGAACTTGGGCGGCTCAACCTGGCCGTAAATGCGGCTTGCCATCTGGTGCAGCTTGAAATAGTCGATGAAACTGGCTGCATCGTTCATCGTCACCGCGCCTGTCTTGCGGATCGGTAATTCAAGCGTCTTTTCGAGATCATGAACAACGAAGCCGGCGGGAACAATAACGAACGGCGAAGCGCTGTCATTGACGCAACGAACATCTGCGAGGGCCGCGCCCATATCGCGGACGGCTTGGGCGTTTTGATTATCCATGTGCGACCTCCTTGATTGGTTTGGTATTGGTGGATACTTCCTTCAGTCCGGGCAGTTCTTCCTGCCTTGGATTGTTGCGAACGAGATTGCCTTCTGGCGTCGCAAAGAACAATGACGATCCCTTCGGTAACTGCGGCAGCTTGCTCTTGATTTCGTCGATAACCTCAATTGCACCGGAAGTGGACGGCTTCAGCTTGACCTTGAAAATCATTTCGCCAGCCTTGCCAGTGTTTTCAACGGCAGTGACCAGTTTGTTAAATTCCTCACTCAATTCGTCGAGGGTTTCGCCATAACGCATATCGCGCATGACGTCGGTGAAGAGTCTTGTTGCCATTTGTTGTTCTCCTTCGTGGGGTTGTGCTGCTGGTTGATCGTTACTTGATGTCGATGCGCTTGTCCTGCGCCAGCATCGCGCCTGGCACTTCGCGGCCTGCCTTGATCGCTTCCTTGATCGCGGTCTTATCGACTACGGGCGGCGGCGGTTCCGGCGTCTTCATGTACTCAGCAGGGATCAAGCCCGGCTCGAATACGTCCACGCTCGGCGGGTTATTCCTGATCGTGATAGCGAAGTGCGGGCATTCGATCTTCGATACGCCTGCGATGTCCATGCCGGTTTTCAGGCGTTCCAGCATGTAGGAAGCGCGGTTTTCGATGCTCTTGCGGCGTGATGCCATCTGCGCTTCAGCTTCCTTGATGGCGGCGGCGCTGGCTTGCAGATTGCGGATTACAAAGCCGTAGTTTTGCGCCTTCAGTTCCAGCGGCCACGCTTCGCCTTCCAGCGTGTCTTTCAGCGCCTGCTCATCACAGCCGGAGTCCATCAGCACATCGGTGATGGCGCGATATTCCTGCGCGATTTGGAAGAGATTGAGTGCGGTCATGTCAGGCTCCGATCAGAACGGCACGTCATCCGAAATAAACTGTTCCGGCGTCGAATACTGCTGCGGCTTGCCTTGCGGCTTGGCCTGCGTATCGCTCGACTGCTTGCCGCCTTGCAGCTCGATTTCGTCAACGCGCACATCCGGGCTGATCTGCTTCGTTCCCTCTTTATTGACCCATTCGCGCAAGGTCAACGTGCCGAATACGGTAATCACCAGGCCCTTCGTCAGGTGCGGCGCCAGGGCTTCAGCGCGTTTCCCGAACAGTGCGCAAGCAAACCAGTTAGTGGATTTCTTTTCGCCGTAGCCAACGTCAGAGGCCACCCGGAAGTTGGTAATAGCGTCGCCATTCGGGGTAAAGCGGACTTCGGCATCAGCGACGATGCGCCCGGTCAGTGTGATCTTGTTCATGCTGCTTTCCTTTGAGAGACGATCCAGTTGATGAGTTTGTCGAAGCGGGCGGCTTCGATTTCTGCCAGCGATTTGACGTGCGCGGTCTTGCAGATGTCAGCAATCGTGATATTGGCTTCGTCTGCGGTCTGCTCTATCTGCGCTACCTGATCGCGGGTCAGGGTTGGCTTGTTTGGCGCGATGCAGGCGGCATTACCGTCATCATCATCCTGGTACAGCCCGGTGATGGCGGACAGGGCATAGCGACGCGCATAGGTCAATGCGGAGCCGTACCCTTGCGGATCGTTCTTCGGCAGCGGAATGGTCGCAGTGTCTTCCAGCCATTCGCCGGATTCGTGCAGAAGGCGCGTGGTAAGCGCCAGCGCTCCCGCTTCGGATGGTGATGGCGTTTGAATGTAGGTGATGCCAGCGGCGTTCAAGTGCGGCTTGACCGCATCAATTACGGACGGCAGATCGGCGTAGGTATTCTTAAAATGCGGGTTCTTCGCATCCTTGGATGCAAATGTGATTGCCCTCTGTGCTTGCAGCAATGCCGCTGCAAGTTTGACGATTGATTCGCTTGTCTTCATGATTTACCTCGCTTGTCATCGGTTTGATATTGCCGTTTCGCTTTTCGTACCACTGCAACGTTTCAATCGCCTCTTCCAGACTGACGCCCTCACGTTCTGCGTAGTCCATCGGCTCAACCAGCCTGCCGCCCATGCCCATGGCTGCCTCCTAAATACAATCAATGAGTACCGGAAAGCCCCGATACGCCCCTTGCCGCGCATCCGTTCCCGCCGGTACAGCATCTGCATGCAAAACAGGGAATCCGTTAGTTTTCGCATTGCTCACCCATCCGTTGATCATGTTGATGATTGCTGCCTCGTGCGCCAGAATGTCGGCAGCGCGGGCCTTGATTTCTGCGTCGGTCATTTACGCTCCTTCGGTAGAACCTTCTCGTCGCCTTTTTCGTGCGGCGTTTCTTCCAGCGTCAAAAACAGCAGTGCAAGGAACGCCACGATGATCGTGATCGCTAAAATCATGCCAGCACCATGACCGATACGCCTACCGGCTCATCGAACAGATCACGCGCGGCGGCGTCGATGGCAGCCGCTGAGAATCCGATTGACTCGAATGTGTAGCGCGCATCGGCGCTGCGGACTGTGACTTTTGCGCGGATCATGCGGCACCTGCTTTTGCGATAGCTGCGCGGGCCATTTCGATGAGATGCATTGGTAAGTGCGAATCGACGCTGTACGGGGTGATAAAGCCATCAACTTCGTTCACAATCGCCTGCAACGCCTTCACAAGATCGTCATGCGATTCCGACTTACCCGATGCAGCGATCAGCGATTCGGGCGACGCGTCTGAGAACAGCTTAATAGCCTGCATGCCGCCATCAGAAAAATGCATAGTGATCATTTGTGCCCAGAACGGACGACCAGCATGTTCGTACTGGCACACATTCTCGACATCTGTTTTTTCGACCTGATAAAAATGAATGTTTGTTGTCATGCCATCCTCCCTGTTTGAATTAGTGCCGTCTTTCCGGCTGCCAGATCCTGCGCAGATCAAGCGGGCGTTACCGTAGCCATGGGGTGATTGCATTCGGCTTTCCTTGCCTATCCCGCCTTCTGATACAGCGCGGGCGACTGCTACTCACAGCTTTAACCATGTCTGCCATGGGCCTGTGCGCCTCAGGCTGGCGTGTTGATGACCGGGCTACTTTCACCATCTCGTGATTGAGTGCAGTCTCTACACAGGCACGCGTCCTGTGCACCCTGTCACTTCTTCCGGTCCGGGTACTAGCCGAACAGATCCAGTCATGCGATCACCAACAAGGGATCCAACTATCGCCAGTCGCTAAACCCGGTCAGAACCCGGTGAAACAATCGGATCTCTTGTTAGCCCCGCGTTTCGTGCGGGAGACGGCGCAGGTAAGGGAGGGAACCCTGCGCACCAATCTGTCAGTAATTCTCTGCTTCGATGCGCTGAATAAAAAAGTGGATGCCGCCTGCGCACTCTTGCATCCAGTCTTCGTTGAAGGCATCGCACGTCACGCGCTGGCCGACTCTGTATTCTGTTTTGCCGTCATGCTGGCTGATGCCAACGTCAGCGCCGATCACCTCAATTACATCGGCGTATTCGGCACGGCATTTACGACCGAAGGCGTGGGAGCGTTTTGCCGCCTCCGGGATGCGCAGCTTGACGATGACGGCGTCTCTGCATTTTTTCCAGCCGATCAAATCGCCCTCTGGCAGAATGCGTGTTTGGGCTATTGCGTAATCCGCGTTTTTGGCGCCGCACAGGTTGGCACCGCGCAGGTTGGCACCGCGCAGGTTGGCACCGCGCAGGTTGGCATCGCGCAGGTTGGCACCGCGCAGGTTGGCATCGCGCAGGTCGGCATCGCACAGGTTGGCACCGCGCAGGTCGGCATCGCACAGGTCGGCACCGCGCAGGTTGGCATCGCACAGGTTGGCACCGCGCAGGTTGGCATCGCGCAGGTTGGCTTGCGCCTGCAATGCCATCGCAAGAGTGATCGCCAGCGAGTTGTCCTCGCAGTCATGCGCAAACAGTACTGCGCCGGTCCATCGATTCTTGATTTCAATTGCTGCCATCTTCTTCTCCCTTGTTATTGCCACTCGCGCAACTCTGCGCAAATCGCCTGGTACTGCGTTGCCGTCAGCGGAACCGACACGCCGCCCACAGTGGCACTGACGATCTCGATGCCGCCAGCAAAGCCGATGTCAGCTTCACGCGGCTCGACGATGTACGCCACGTCCAGCGCAAGGCCGTAGGGCAATTCGAGTGCGGCGCGTTCTGTGATCATTGGGCCCTTGCTGGTTTGTGATGCGTAGTGCGCTGCTTGCTCGGTGTGGTCGGTCATCACGCGTTTTTCTTTGAAAAAATGGCATTCAAGCCGTTATAAACTTGCGCAAATTTCTTGTGCTGAGCCGCGTCTGGTATTTCTCGAACGTAGCGATGAGCAACAATCTTTTTGTCTGCATCCCAAACAATCCGAGCCTTATCCACGCCATTGACAAAGAACGTCGTTGGATGCTTGCGCCATTGGCTCAGGACGCCGCCAGCAACAAGGTTCATGATTTGCGCCGGAACCGACTCGTTCGTGATCTCAACGAATGCCACCTTGCTTTCTTCTCGCGCAATAGCCGCTTCCGTTTTCTTTATGCTTTGATCGAGAGTTCGCAAGGCGTCATTCTGTTTTTCCCATTTGCCGATCGTTGCTTGGCCGTTGCGCTTATCGTTGAGCGGCTGACCGTTTGCCTCTTTGACGAACGACATGTGCCCGCTCAGCTTTTCGTCAAATAGCGTTTGCTTTTTTGCAAGCGATGCGCGCAGCACATCAAGGCGCTTACTCGTCAAAGTCGTTGCTTGCTGTGTTTCGTTCATTTGGCTCCCCTGTTTTGCCGGTATCGCGTTGTGTTGCGATTCGATAAGTGAAGTATAGAATACCTATACTTAAACAGTCAAGAAAAACTATACAAAATATGCGAAAATATCCACATCGCCCATTCCGGGCGAAAAAAAGCCCCGGCTGGCGGGGCTAACTTTGATTAGGAGGGGTTATGCGAGAGTGGCGATCCTTATTATTCTCTGGCTTCGGCCTGGTGCTATCTGCCGACCTTGTGCTTAATCGCCTTGCGACCGAGCGTTATGGATGGGCTGCGATGTGGCTTGCAATCACTGGATTCCAGTTGTCCGCAAATATCGGACAACTGAAATTGAAATGAAAAAGCCCACGAGTGCGGGCTGGTGGGCGGTTCTTAAGTTAAGCGGCGCGCCGTGGCGGATCGAATTCTAAATTCAGCTCTACTTCAACCTTTTGTTTGCCATTGTCTAGTTGGCGCTTATTTTCAGAGTTGGCCATTTGAGTCAATAGGACTTTGATTTCCCCCTCGGCAAATCGTTTCAGAGCCTCACGCATGAGTGGCTGATAGCCCATTCCGTGAATCTTTGCGATCAGCTTAAAGTCTTCAATCAGGTCCTTCTGAAGCCGGATTGAAATCGATTGTAAGCCCAAGGTATCGTCAATCGCTTTAGCACGCTCGCGGCTTACCTTGCGCACATAGCGCTCGTCGTTTCCTAGAGTTCCATCTTCCCAGGCTTCAACGGTATCCTGAATTTTTCCAACGTGCGTTTCCATAGTATTCTCACATTCCATATTTTCTGTATATACGGCATATCTCATCTGAGGCTTCATATGCCGATTTCAATTCCACGCCATCGTCGCGTGAAACAAACATTATTTTGAGTAATCTCCCTTTGTCGGTTTCAGCAACAAACCATTGAGTGATTGGATCGGTGAGATGTTCCGCCCTAGTGTCTTCAAGGTAATCTCCCTCTATGTTATGGAAGCACTGCCAGAGTTCCAATTGGGAGATGTTTCTGCTATCAATTTTCTCTTGAATCTTTTGTGAGATACGGATTTTCATCAAATGTTCCGTTTTTTGTATATACAAAGTATGAGGGAATTTACCGTGGTATGACAACCGACTTATCCACAGAGGAGCAAGAAAAGCGACGAAACATTGCAAAATAGCTGTGGATAAGTATGAATCCCCAGCCTATTCCGCAAAACAGCCGCCTTCCTCACACTCGCGCAGCCGATCTTGCCAGTCTGGCCGGCACTCCCAGCGGTCTTTCGTTTTGGCAGCCTCAACCGTCATCCATCGCATATTATCGACAACATCAAATCCGCCCACACATAGCCCGATGCGATGATCCTTAATCCATCCAGGACATTTACCGCGCCGCTGGCCAGTAGACGGGCAGGGGTGCGAGCGTTGGAATTCTGCCTTCACTGCGTAGCTACGCGGCTGTTTGGCCTGTACCAGCAACGGCAGGCAGAGCAAGATAAGTGTAAGCCAGCGCCGCATGTCAGCGAAACATCGATGGATTGTCGTCGCTGTCCTCAAGAATAGCCAACAGCGCAAACAATCCGGCCACCGCAAGGCTCATTTTGCTGGATTCG
>DATFAZ010000011.1:0-10710 GCA_035254105.1 Noviherbaspirillum sp.
CTCCGCACGCGCCGCCTGGGTCCTGTGCGAGACGTCCTTGGCCCGCTTCGCATGACGGTGGTTGTGCATCTTGATGATCGCTTGCAGATTGGCTTTCCAATTCGAGTTGTTGCTCATGGTTGCTCCGTTGTGGTTACGTTAGTCCCTGTCAGCCGGTCCTTCCAGTCACGCGCGGCAGTCCCGGACCGAAATGGCTGCCGTGCGCGGGCCACAATGTCGTTTCAGCGCCGGCCCGGCAGCCGCTGAAACGTGGATGGAATCGGTCTTCAAAATATGCATGTGATCACGCAATCGAATTTCGCCGATGTGCGGATTCCCGCCATAGGGGCGGGCGCAGCCGGCACGAATGCGCCGCTGCGACAGCCGGGCGCGTGCCCGGTTCCAGCAAGTCATGGATGTCATACAGCCTCCTTTCCGAAAGCATCCACCGGCCCCATGAGCGGGCCGCCGATCGGGTGAGTGCTGGGGACAGCGTGCGCCACCTCAAGGGCGACGCAACGCCGAACACGCATGGCAAACGCCATGCGAAAGCGCACTCGAAAGAAAAAGGCAAAAGGAAAGCATCGATCAGGTCGATGCGGGATGGGGCAGGCCCAACTCAGGGGGCAACCGTGCTCAATGGCGACGATTGGCGATAGGAACACATCAGTCCACCACGAGGATGAACCGGGTTTGAATGCAACGCCTCGAACAAGCAGCGCAATGCCCGCTTGTCGATGGAGGAACATCTATGCCACACGAAGGTGGCGTGTCGGTGGAAACCACCGATGTACACAGGGGCAGGTAACGACTGCGACGCCGCATGCGAGCGCGATGCTCATGGAAGCGGGCCAGGGGAAATCGGTCATCACAGCGACACGTTGATGCGCAGGTCGCCGGTGGTCCAAACAGTTTGGCAAAAACGCAGCCACTTATCAAGTGGCGGTTGTGCTTGCTGGAGCGCATGAACCACTTTCCAAATTGTCTAAATGGAGACTGACGTGAAATCTAAAAAAGCCCGGCAGGCCGCAGCGCCGCGCCAGGCCTTTGCGCGCTGACCGGAGGGGTTACCTCTGGTTCTATGTCTTGCGCGATACGGTGAGGAACGCATAGCGCATGACGTCACGCAGACGTCGACGCATGCACTGACCGGATCCATTGCGCTCGCATCGACGTTGCCGGTAACTGATCGGCGACTGAGTTTCTGCCGTCTTCATTCAAGGAGCGAGAAAATGCAGGTCGTGTAATGTGGGGCGGAAGTGAAACGATGACACTGCCGCCGGCATGGACATGTCGACGCCAACAAAAATGCTCGGTAAAGCCGGGGCGTTTCGCTATTGTCGGTCGAGGATGGCTTGAGATTGTTTACCGGACGTGCCAATCTGTTACTGGACGAGCAGTGCTCTTGGCACCGGCGAGAAAAAAAGCCGGTTGCCACGATGTCGGGCGCCATTCGTCGGTTGTACCGGAAGCTGGCACCCCGTCCGTCCTGCGCGGTAAAGCAAGCCCTGATGAGACCGAACGAGTCGGTCGCGGTCATTCAATTGACCAGCATGGTTTTTAAGAAGAAGGGCACTACTGCACAAGGACGGCAAGTCTTGTGCAGCGTAGACACGATGGATGCGCCGCTCGCGTGTCTGTCATGTGGGCATGCATCGCCCGCACGTGCGCGCGGCATCATGCATGCCGTGACCCTGTATCGTCCTGGCCAATACCTGAATTTTCCGACAAGCCCGATTGCCGACCTGAACCGGCGCGGTCGCCATTCGCTTCAATAAACTGCGCGCACGTGTGGCGGCACCGGCTGTGTATGCAATCCGGTTCTGTTCAGCCAACCAGCTCGGGAGTAGCGCTTCGCACGTCTTCCGCGGCGTCCGTTGGAATCCCTTTTTGTACGGCGACCAGGCTTCCTCATCCAGAGGCGCCTGCGCGCGGCTGTGGACCGTAGCGTTGTCGCGCAAGACAACGTACAGCCTTGACTTTGCAAATCACCCATTCATTCTTGAACTGAAAGGAGAAAATTATGGAACCAGCTATTTCATCATCACGAGAAATTCGCTTCATCAGACTGCCCGAGGTACTGGCGTTGAGCGGGAAGTCCAGAAGCAGTATCTACGCGGCGATCAAGAAAGGCGAATTTCCAGCGCCAATCAAACTGTCGACACGTTCGTCGGCCTGGATACGAAGCGAGATCTCGGCGTGGGCGGAAGCGCGTGTGAAGGCGAGTCGTCAAAAGTAATTAGCCGTAGCGGGGCACTGGGCGAGTGGCTCGAGGGGAATGATTCAAGGCGGCTCGCCGCTTTTCGTGTCGAGTTATCCAATGCCATGCGTTATCGGGCTGACACAACTCCAATGGAATTCAAGTCAAGCTTAACAATCCATCCAGTGCCAGTTTCTTGTTTCATGCATCAATTTGGGTGCATGAAAAAGATTTTTGATTCCTTCTTTGTTTATATAGAGAGGAATTCATGGAAAAAACGTTGCGCACTATGCAATAGCTTTTCATTCAATGTCCCCAGTTTCGACAGCAACTTATTGTTCAGCAACCGATTACATGCGTGAGCGGTATCAACGCCGGCAACAGACGATGCGAGTGCAATCCGGATGATGCAGAACGTACGAATACCTTAGTGCACTCGTGCGGCGTCAGTCAAACCGACCATATTGCTACGCATGTTTTTTAAATGCGGCATCGTATAAAGCTGATCCTTCCTCAAAAATTAGGTTGTCATCCTTAATTGTGCAAGTGAACAAGTGGCGATCTTTGGGCGAAATTGATGATGAATTGAATCTAAAGTACTCGCTCGGTTCCTCCATCTCATAGTGCATGGTGATGGCGGTTATCTTATTTTCATTTGCGAGTTGAATCAGATTGTTTTGAAGCTCTCTTTCTTCATTTTCCCGGTTTCGCATTTGATTGGCCGCGCCGAAGTAAAGGATCAGGCATTTTTCGAGTATCTTCCCTTCCTTTTCTACTTGGATCTCATCAATCATGGCGTTTGAAACGTGAAAATTGATGTTGTATTTGCTGCTTACTGCGGTCGTAGTAACTTTGAACAAGTTGTAATAGACGAAAATGTCACTATCTCCATCCGCAAGTCGATAAAGAACGTCAGTTAATCCGGAATGCGAGCCGTCGATGGGACGCTCCTGCGGATTTTTCGTATAGCCGACATAATGTACTTCAGAGCCATAACCCAACGGGATGTTTGAATTGAGCAAGAAATCATGAATCGACCATGTTCTTTTGTTGCCGTTGGGGTCCGTAAAGGTGATGAATCGATCGGTGGTTTCGACCTTTGGCTTAATCGGTTTCCCAGTTTGTATATCCCTGATTTCAGTCGTTATGCGCCGTATTTTGCGCTCCTTTCCTTCCTCGATGTAGAGAGAAAGTTTGTTACCGATGAATGAGTATCTTGGCTTTTTGTTGGCGAAGCGAATACGCTTTCTGGAAGCAATGAAATAAATGAAACGTTTGTCAAGTTGATTCTTGATGAGCGATTTAAGGTTCTTCAGCGAATCCATAATCGATTTTCTGGTATCGAAATTGTCGTATCCATTGACAATCAATTCGTACCAATACATGTCGGAGCGAAGAAGCTCTACATACCACTGCTTGTCTGCATTTTTGTATGGAGCCATGTCAAGCAAATTGTCTAAATAGCCTCTGGTCAATTTTTTCTCCAAATTTTGAAATGGTTGCTGGCGACAGAGCGGTCGACCAAGAGCGGCATTACTTCGGAACGTCCCGTGTTTGTCACGTTAGTACCTACATCCATGTGCTTGCGTGCAATGATTCAATACAGCGATACCCGCTTTCTCAGTGGTCCGTTAACTTGTGCTCGTCGAAGCATATGCCGCCGCCAGTGGTATTGAGAACCAGGCTTGGCGGCTGATTGATCAGCGTGTGCCCCATTTACTTGGCACTGGCGAGAAACGGCACTCGATCGGCATCCATCATTTTTCAGTATCCGCACAAGGTAGTTCAACATGCGAGCCTTGCGCATAGCGCATGCCATGACAAGCACATTCACTACAGTTGGGATCCAGTCGGGGCTGTACCAGCTTGCGTACATTGCTTAAATGATGAAAATGCTCGTAATGCAACGCTGGAGTATCGGGTATCAGACATAGGTAGTGGAGCAAGAAGTCGTTGACGGCATGCGACGCGGCGACTGCGTTAAGAGTGATGACGCTTGGATTTGGCTCTTGCGTGCCATAGGCCTGATTCTTTCGTTCCTGATCTGATTTCGCTTCCTGCGCAAGCTGGGTTGGATCGATCAACTGGTTGCACCACAGGCAGCCGCGCCCCGGACGGATGGGACGGTTGGCACTCATAACTTCAAGGAGCGTGCCGGCTTCGTCGGCGCGTACCTTGGCACCGACCTGCACGGCCGGAATCAGGTGCTGATGCACCATGGCGTTGCAGATCAGCCGAGCACGCATTGAGTCCGCCGCCAGAAACAAGTAGTCGCATTCCGCCAACGCTGCAGCGATCGGTGCCTTGACGACGTCGTCGGCAAATTTCTTCACATGGGCGTGCGGATTGGCCGTCCTGATGACTCGCTCGGCTACGTCAACCTTCAGGCGCTTTTTTTTTGCGTCCTCTGCGGTCGCGCCAACGATGCGCGACAGGTTTGAATCCTCAACTTGATCACCGTCAATCAGGTGGAACCCGCCAACGCCGAGGCGCGCGAGCAATTCCGCAATCAAGCTGCCGATTCCGCCCAGTCCGATGATACCCACGCGCGTTTGCGCAAGCTCTGCTTGGCCTGCTTTGCCGAACCAGCGCGTTTGCCGATCGTAGACTTCCTGATGGGTAAGCGACCGTTCGAGTGGGGCCGGTCGCAGCTTCCGGATTGTGTTACCGACCACAACCGCGTGGTCTAGCCGCAAGCGCACACTGTCAGGCAGCCATAGATCGGCTTCTATCGAGTTTTTTCCTAGCACCAGCGCACCCACTGGCATGCCTCGTGCGATCTGCAGCAAGGCAGGGTAGCCGCGCGCATGCGATGCAAGATCGATCCTGCTGAAATCTACATGCTCATCGCTGGCGTGGTTATGCACAGCGAGATAGACCAGGCGTTCGTCACGCGCCCTGGTGATCATCCGATGAATAAATTTCGGCGTCAGCGCGCGATAGCCAACTGATCCAGCCACATAGTCCACACCCTCGCGTGCGAGGTGCACTTCGCGCACTAGGAGCGTTATTCTGCCATCGACAATCGACATTCCGGCCAAGAGCACGGCCCCATGCTCGTCGCCGTCACCGGGAAAGAGATGACTGTGCAACTGACGATAGTGGTCTGCGGAGATCCGCAGAAAGCATTTCTGAATCATTTTAGCTCCTCAAGGAACGACAGAATTTTTAGCACCTTCGTTACGGCACGCTGTCCGCTGCCAGCCGCCGCCGCACTGCTGCGGCGCGACACTTGGAATGCTGGCCGGCCTTCAAAGCTGAACCCCGGGGTCACGGGTGCGACAAATCCCTGACCGTTGCTGCGCTGAATGTCGCCGCCAATAAATACAGGGTAGATATCGGCATAGGGATATTGAGCGACAATGTGAAATCCCATCCAGCTTTGGCGAGGCGTATATCGCTCGCCGAAATCGACGGCATCGAGAACGATATACGCGCCACCTTGGCCATCGTCTCGCGCCGTGCACGTCGAGTCCGGGAACTGTTTCTTGATTTCTTCAATCGCGGTAGAAACTGCTGGTTTCATTATGCACCTCACGAATTGTCGTCTGGGGCGATTGCAGTGAATGTAAGGTTGGGATGGAGTTTGACCTCATCGGTATCACCAATGATCTTGCTGGTGCCATTGGGCAGCTCTTCCTGCAGCACGAAGTTCTGCTGGATATGCACCCCCTGAGCAATTGCGGCCGTCTTGATCTGCATGCCGTTTGCCGTCTTGCCTGTGAGAGTGACCGGCTGTTCATTGACCTTGATGATGGTGCCTTTATCGTGTCCCGAATTGCCCTGCTCCTTGTCGGAACCATGGGCAGCTGCTTCGAGTTCTTTCATTTCATGCTTAACAATATCGTTCATTTTGCGCTTTCTATTTAGGTTTAATGTTGCTAAACTGGGATTGCGCTTCCACTATAGTCGCGCCTAAGTAGGAAGTCAATGCCTAAATAGGGATTTATGAGGAAAATATGAGTGACGAAAAAACAACGAATGACGACAAGGGGTTTGATGGCATCGCGTTCTACCGTGCGCTGGAAGCGACGGTAACGGCAAGAGCCAAGACGTGGCGACAGGTGTCGAACGAAACGGGTGTTAGTTCCTCGACGCTTGCCCGGATGTCACAGAACAAGAAGCCCGATGCAGCGAGCCTCGCAGTTCTATCTGCATGGGCAGGACTGAATCCATCGGATTTTGTGAATACACCTTTCAAGGTGCCACAGCCGGAACCGATGGCACAGATTTCTAGCCTGCTTCGTTCGGATCCAAGCCTAGAGCCGAAGGCTGTCGAGACGATGGAGGCAATTGTGCGTGCAGCCTACGAGCAGCTGCGTAAGCAGTCGAAATAAAAAAAGCCCCGCATTGTTGTGCGGAGCTTTTTGGAAGCGGCGGGATCTAGCGTGTCAGTGGCACACTGCGCATCTGCGCCGCATTGGTGCTGCGGTCCTCGATGATACGCACGATTTCGGGAATCACCTGCTCAGTCATTGCTTTTCTGAAAGCAGCAAGTTCTTGCGGGTCCACCGCCTTGACGCCCTGGATATATTCAAAAACGCTTTTGTCTGGGGATTCCATTTTTTACTCCGGCCTACCTGATAACCACATGGTTCGTCACTTACTTCCGCGACGTTTTTCTCAGGTTTTGAGTCATCCGAGAAAGTGCCGTTGCCGCCATGCCCTGAAGTTCCAGCGCGCCAAGGCCTTCATGCACTGCGCCTACGGTCTTCCGTTCAAAGAGAAGCGCCCGCTCTCGATTATGGAAAAACCAAAGTGGCGTATCATCTCTCAAGCTGGCTGTGGCGTCAACTACGGCGCGTGCCGAGATTTGCCCCACTGCCCATTCCTGCGGGCTCGCATACTCAATAATCCACGTAAACTGAGCAAGCGGCAAGGTCATTGCCGCCATGATCAGATTTGGATCAAACTCGCTCGCATGCTTCCTCATGAATGTCCGTAGCGCGGATCCTGTCGTCACAAAATATCGAATAATAACTTGGTCATTATCGGGCAGTTTTACCAATGTATTTAATTTGTATAACGTTCTGGCCAATCGGTCGACGGCGTCCGCAGGGTAAAAAATTTTCTCTGGCAACGCAACGATGAAGCCATCGATATCCTTCGCCGAATAAGGACTACCGCTACTCGAGGGGATACTCAAATAGGGGAAATGATTGTCATCGACGACGACAAGAGAATCGACAGCATCCCAGGAATAGCGGGGACCGGAAACTGACGACGCTGACGAATCATTCCACTGAAATCCCACAACGGCAATGGCATGCGCGCGCTTATGCATAGCCGCAAATAACGGAAAGCCCGACTCGACGTAGGCAATCAGCTGCGCGTAAAACGCGACATCATGCTCATTATTGCGCGCAATCTGCACCGGGAATGTTCCCGCCTCCTGAAATACGCGCTCTGCATGAGACAACGTCAATCCATTGGACGGCACTAGGCCACCTGGATTGTATGGCTGTGCCATTAACGTGATGTCGTGCACGTGAAATTCGCGGTAAATGTTATACCGTTCGCTGTAGTGCCGAAGAATGGACCAGCACGCCGTATGTGCGCATACTGAGATATCGACGTGCTGGTCCATAGATGGGAATCCATCGATTGTCAGCCGATATCCGAGGAGATGGACTTTGTGCTTTGCGACCACGACAAAACCATCAACACCTTTGCGAACATCCGGCGAGATGATGCTCCTGCCGATGGTGCCGATGCCGGTCGGGCGAAGCACCATGTAACCAAAGTAATGATCATCGATCCTACCGTCCGCACATGCCAACCGTAGCTGCGCAGGATCGTAGTTGACCTCGGCGTCAAAGAAATGCAGGCGGACGCAATCGCTTCGATACCGTTGCCCTTTCTTTGCATAGAAGTGGTAAAAGGTGCTGCGATAATCTTTGTCGACATAACGATGCTCAATCAGGACCGCCTTGACCGAACTTGAGAAATCCTGCTTGAGTCGATCTGCCACTGTTTTTGGCGCATACTCAACCGAGATGTGATTCTTGAGCTGCTGGAAATCGTCGGGGGAATTCAGGGGCAACCAGTTGTACATGTGCGATCCGCTGCTGAAGAATGCTCTAAATTTTAATCATTTTTGCAACAAGTGTCGTGCAGGTCAATCTGTTTCAACGCAAGATCGGTAGTATTGGATCGGTATCCTCGGTTTGAATGCCTTGCTTGGCATTGCCGGTTTCGATATCCCACGTCATCAGAACACCGAAACGTAGGCCGAACAACGCCGGCAGGTTCAGGTGCATCAGAAGCGTCGACATGGGGATGATGTCGGCTGTCGGGTCCACGAGGATCAGCCCCACAAGCGTGGGCAGCATGGCACCATGGTCGTGCTTGCCGTACTCATCTGCCTGATGGATCTCCAGCGCCCAGACGCGCTTAGGCATCTCCATCATCCGCAGTGCCTGACTGAGCTCGGGAACCATCTTTTCGCTGGCCGCCCACCGCCGAAGTTTCCGTTTTTCGACTAGACGTAATCGCAGCACCAGACTCTTTGCGATGGCTTGCAATTCCGCTTCGGTCTTAGCGCCTGCCTCCTTGAAGCCTTGGAAGACACTAGCCAGCACCTCAGTGGCGACCGTCATTGCCTCTTCACCGCTCATGAATACATCTACTGGGAGTAACGGAATCGCAAAAGCCGCATGCTCAAGTGCATAGTCGTCTACGTATGTCTTCTGGAGCTGACGATAGGGGCCAGCGTTGTCATTGTGGATCACGAACGAAGGCACCCAACTCGCAGCATGCCGGAATTCCAGAACGGTCTCGCCCTGTAACTTGATGCATACGGGATTGCGGGCGGCTTCTTCCTTGGACCAAGTATGTCCGATGGCGACCACTGCATGGCCACCGGACTTAGGGAACAGGATTAGGATCACCGGAATATCGGACTCAATGTAGGCATGGAGCGTACGCATCGAATCCATGATCTCGAATTCACTCATCTGTCCGCGCTTCCCGTGCCACGTTCCCAGCGGAATTGTGTGCGGCGAATATCCAGCCGCCCGGATGGCTTCCACGATTTGCTGTTGCGTCAAGCCCTGTCGGTTGGGGCGAACGCGACCGCTGACGAAGTATTTTGTCGCTGCATCGGTGATCTGCGCCGGATCGTATGCGCGATCGCCTTCCCGTTTGCGCAATGTACGTAGCGCCATCCAAATGGAGGCTTGGGCACACGCACCGACAGCATTATCCTGTTGCATGAAGGGTGTACCCACCACGGTGAATTCAGCGCCTCCGATATTGACCGGAAACTGATCAACGCAACGCACGAATGCGCCGGCGGCGCTACAAGCGATAATCGATGCGCCAAGAGGACTCTTGATAACGGGCCTTAGCGTGATAAAGCCGAGATAACTGCCCTTGGGGACGTTATCGAGATACCTGAGTGTGTCGACTTCCCCTTGGGTAGGGGAGGCAAAGAAATGCATTCGTGTGCAGTAGCGTGACACGCTGGAAAACTGCCGACTGTAATACGCGCTGAATTCGGCTAGAAAATCCTGATCAAGTACACGAGTTTGAACTACCACGGCAACTGCGCCTGCTGCAGCGAGGATGTGACACGCATTGAACAGTGGCATGGCCTGTCCTTGTGACAGTTGCAAGTCACGTCCAGCAAGATCACGCAGCGATGATTGAGCGTGAGAGACGATGTCGGCGCCGCACGCAATAGGTAATAAAGTAAGACGATTTGTCATAAAAAAAGCCGCCAAAAATGGCGGCTCAGTTACATTCGAGTGAATTAAAAAACTGTAATGGCGTTTGATTCCTCAACTGCACGTCGTTGCATCGTTCGAATTTCTTCCACTTTCGAATTGATCCGCTCCGACAATTGCTCGCTTACTTCCTTGGCCTTGCTCTCTGTCATCAAGTTGGTTTTAGAGTGTCCTTGAGCGGTCTCCAGCACAAACCAACCCAAGCTGGTTGTTGTTGAATCCATTATACGCTCCTAATGTCTCATAAAAAGCCACGCAACAATAACGCGACTAGGTGGCTGATATGCTGAAGATTGTCAAAACCTGACGATTCGCCAAAACCAAATAAGTTCCGAAATTTGGCAAAGCCCAAAATTATACTTTGCCAGAATTCACCAAGAAAGTATTTCTGAAAAAGAGAAGACTTTCTAGTTTATTTCTGCCATCTTTTTCACATACTACTCAAGGAAATCCAGCTTTACAAACGCCGATTTGTAAGGACGTCATGTGTCGGGAATGCAAAAAATCGCTTGAAAGCGCTTTTTTTGCCGGAAATGAAGTCTTTTTTAATAAAAAACTGTTGTTTGCCATCATTTTGGTGTGGTCGCTCTGTATGAAGGGTTGCGAAAATGCAACTTTAGCGGATGGATTTGCGATGTCTAAGAGTGCCGGTGTGCGCACAATGTTAGAGGTGGCCCCGGAATTTCGGACAGTAGGATAAGTGGCAGCTTTGCTTCACAATCTGGGCCGCAAGGCCGATTACAGGAGCAAAAGCATGACCAAAAGAACAAGGCGCAACCACTCAGGGAGTTTCAAAGCAAAGGT
>DATFAZ010000012.1:0-11062 GCA_035254105.1 Noviherbaspirillum sp.
TCTCGACAGACTTTATTTGCTCTAGTCAAATATTCAGTACCAGCGTTCCCCATCCCAGGCGCATAAAGAATTCATTGCCAGTCCTTTATGCGCCACGCTGGCTCCCATCGTTCATTGCGTTATTCACTTCTGTGCCGCGCGACTGGTGTTTCAAATTGCATGAGGCAGCATGTATAACTGGCACTACAACACGCACACCTGATTTCGTCCGCTCCGTTTGGCTTCGTACAGTGCCTTGTCTGCCTCGAAAATAAGCGCTTCACTACTGTCGTCCTCCTCGGGAGACAGGCAGGCAACGCCCACGCTGACCGTGAGCGGAATACGCTTTCCTTCATAGATAACCGATAACGTTGCGACATGGGTCAGGAGGATGTTCGCGAGATGCGTCGCACCGGCTAAATCCGTATTGGGCAACAATACCGCAAACTCTTCGCCGCCGTAACGAAAAGCCTCGTCGTCCGGCCTGCGAATCAGGTTTCTGATTGCTGCTGCCACCTGCTTCAGGCAGGCATCTCCGCAGAGATGGCCATAGGTGTCATTGATACTCTTGAAATGGTCGATATCCAGCATCAGCAATGCGATGGTGCTGCGTGCATGGTACGCGCGACGCCACTCCATCTCCAGCAACTCGTCAAAGCAGGAGCGATTCTTACATCCGGTTAGCGCATCGGTGCGACTGAGATCCTTCAGCTTTTCGCTCGCAATGGATAGATCCTTGAGCGCGCTGTCCAGTTCCTGCGTTCTTTGCTGAACGCGTACTTCCAGCATCTCCGTGGCCTCTTTCTGAATACGCACGTTTTCTTCCTTCAGCACCCGCATCCGATGGGCCAGAGCGAAAGACAGCAAGATGACTTCCATCGCCGAACCGATTTGCATGCCGTAATCGGTGAAAAACATGCTCGGCAAAATACTGAACAGCTTGAGAATGTAAGCCACACTTCCCAGCAGCAGTATCACCCAGGCCAGCATGAAATATCGCGCTTGTCTGATACGCAATTTCAGACTCATCACGCCGGCAACCAAAAGCACACCGAGCCCAATCAGTGCCCCTCCATTCGCCAGTCTAATCAGTAGCCCGTAGTTGCCCACAAATGTGCTGACTGCGAATCCGAGGCCCAACCAGAAAAATATCCGGCACATGACATCGAATTTAGGCAAATGCTCCTTCAGCTGCAGGAACGTCCGCGTAAACTGCATCACGCCCATTCCCACAAAAAAGAGGAAAAATGGCGTTGCCCGATTGCCCCACCAAGGAGAGTCGGGCCACAGATACTCGAAAGCCAGACCATTGATCGACATCTGGAACAAAATCCAGCCACCGATGTAATGCAGGTAATACAGGTAACTAACATCCCTGATGGACAGGAAAATCATCAGGTTGTAACAGAACATGGCGATCAGGATGCCGTAGTACAGCCCCAATTCAACCTGCTCTTCGTGGTCTTTTACCATGAATGCCTTGGGACTCCACAGCATCAACGGCATTTGCATCGCACTTTCGGTTTTTACCCGTAAAAAAACGGTGACTTGTTCATTCTGGCGAAGAGGAACGGCAAAGGTAAAATTTCTGTGCTTGATTTCCCGCTGCGAAAACGGCAAGGTATCGCCGCCCCGATAGGAAACCATGCGATTGCCGGGATAGACAAGATAGACGTCGATATTGTCCAGCATCGGATATTGCACTTCCAGAAGCCAGTCTGCAGTGGATGAATCACTGTTGTTCAGCGCAAGGCGATACCAGTAGGCGGAATCGGTAAAACCAAAACTGAGCCGGTCTTCATGCGACTGCGTGAATGAGGCAGCTTGCTTGTCATCCATGACATCGGTAATGCGCAGATGACCGGTTTTGTCTTCAAGATAGCTGAGATACCGGCCTGGTTCATATTTGCCCGTGCCATCGCGCAATGCCAATGCCTCTGCTGCTGCAAATTGGATCAGCCCAAAGAAAAAAAAGACAAACAAGAACAACAGACGGCATGCTTTTGCCCTTACCGAGCAGGCATTCCGTATGTCAAAACTGCAGCATTCCATGGATGGCGGTTCCGCGCTAAAGAGGTTCGGGTCGTAGACAAGAGAACCCTCTTTATATCCTAACAGAAACATTTCTACTTTTAATTGCTTTGCTCATAAGTTGATCAGAAAAACACTGCCTTGACTGTCGCTGCCTAGGCAGCTATATTCAACTACAAACCTTGGAAGCAAAGATGAAAAAACCTTACTCCGTCAAAAACTATTCACTCGACGAAAGCATCGGCTTTCTCCTGAAGAGGGCCGGTACGCAGCTTGCCCTGTGCGTGGATCGCCGTCTGGCGGAATTCGACATGACGCATGCCCAATACGGAATCTTCCGCCGGTTGCAGACTGCGCCGAGCACAGCGGCCGACCTTGCGCGCTCGAGCATGACGGACACCGGCGCCATGACCCGCATGCTCGATCGGCTGGAAGAAAAGGGGTTCGTGCAGCGCAGCAGGAGCAGTACGGACAGGCGCGTCGTCGAGGTGTCGTTGACCGACAAGGGCAGGCAAATTGCCGACCGCATGACGGAAGTGGCCGTCGATATGCTGAACCAGCATCTGCACGGGTTCACTCTGAACGAAGTGGAGCAGTTCAAGATTTTCCTACGCCGAATGATCAATAACGCCTCACAACATGAATAAAATTTTGCGAAGAACCGGCGTCGTCTCTCTGGTGGCCTTGCTTTCGGCCTGCGTCAGTTTCCAGACGCTTGAACCGGCACTGCAGCCGCTGGACCACGTGGACATGCCATCCATGCCCGCCGGCGCACAAAACACCGAATGGCCAAACGACAACTGGTGGACGATGTTTGGCGATGCGCAGCTGGATCGGTTGATCGAACATGGCCTCTCGTCGAGTCCCACGCTCGCCGGCGCGCAGGCACGCATTACCCGCGCACAGGCGGCCGCCGCTTTTGCGCGGGCAACCGACAGCCCGCAGGTCAACGCCGGCATTGATGCCTCTTATGGCCGCCAGTCGGAAAACTACCTCATCCCCAAACCGCCGCTCGGGAAAGGCGGCGAATACGTCAGCCAAGGACAAGCAGCGCTCAGCTTCGGCATGGACCTGGACCTGTGGGGACGGAACGCTGCAATGATTCGTGCCGCCGGCAACCAGTTGCAGGCGGCCGAATTCGACCATGCTGCCGCCCGCCTTGCCCTGACGACATCCATCGCGCGCGCCTATGCGCAGCTCGCCGGGCAATACGATCTGCAGGACGTGCTGCTGGCCACGCTCAAGCAGCGGCAGGATATCCGCAGCTTAATAGATAAGCGTGTGGCCAGCGGACTCGACACGCAGGTCGAGGTTAGACAGGCCGACACCAACGTTGCTGCGCTGAAGGTGGAACTGGAGCAGCTCGCCACGGCGATGAAGGTCTCGCGCCTGCAGCTCGCCGCTCTCGCCGGCGACATGCCCGCTGCTGCCGACAACATCAGCCGCCCGGCCATGCGCGCGGCCGCGCCGCAAGTGCCTTCCACCTTGCCGCTCGACTTGCTGGGGCGCCGTCCGGAACTGGCCGCACAGCGCGCACGCATCGCAGCAACGATAGGCGATGCCGAAGCGGCGAAAGCGCAGTTCTATCCGAACATCAATCTGAACGCGATGCTCGGTTTCCAGGCCATCGGCCTCGACCGGCTGCTGGACGCAGGCAGCTTCACCAACAGCATCGGCCCCGCGATCCGCCTCCCGATCTTCGACGCCGGCAGATTGCGCGCCAATTACGCGGGCAAGATCAGCGACGTCGATGCAGCCATAGCCCAGTACAACCAGTCGGTGCTGAATGCCGCGCAGGACGTATCGGAACAGCTTGTCAGGCTGTCGGACCTGGCGCGTGAGGAAGCCGCCACGCAGGAAGCCCTGACTGCCGCAGAAGAGGCGCATCGCCTCGCAATGCTTCGTTACCGGGGCGGCTTATCGCCCTACCTCACCGTACTCACCGTCGAGTCGCAACTGCTTGCGCAGCGCCGTGCCATGTCGCTGTTGCGCGCGCGCCGCGACGACCTGCAAATTTCGCTGCTACGCGCCCTCGGCGGAGGCTTTGACGAGAGCCGCACGACGCCGGCAACAGCCCAAACACATTAAAAGATTCAGGAAACGCCATGAACGCATCTTCATCCGCAGAAACCGCAGCGACCAACAAGGTTCAGGCTGCACCGGCCAGCTCCGGCACCCCGAAGCGCAAGAAGGTCTTGTTGACCATTACCGCCCTCTTCGGCATTGCCGGTCTTGCCTATCTCGTTTACTGGGCGCTGATTGCGCGGTATATCGAAGACACCGACAACGCCTACGTCCAGGGCAACGTGGTGCAGGTCACGCCGCAGATTGCCGGTACGGTCAGGAAGATCCTTGCCGACGATACGGCCATCGTGAAAGCAGGCCAGCCGTTGGTCGTTCTTGACACTGCCGATGTGGATGTCGCACTCGCCCAGGCCGAGGCACAACTGGCGCAGACCGTGCGTGAAGTAAGGACGTTGTACGCGACGCAGGCTCAGTCCGGCGCCAACCTCGCCATGCGCGAGTCCGAACTGGCGCGGGCGCGCGACGATCTCTCACGTCGCAAGGTGTTGGCCGGTTCCGGCGCAGTCTCCGGCGAAGAGATTCATCATGCTGAAAGCGCTGTCTCCGCCGCACAGGCGGCAGTCAATGCAGCGCGCGAACAACTCGCGTCGGGCCGCGCGCTGACCGAAGGCACGACGGTTGCCAATCATCCGAACGTGCAACGTGCGGCCGCACGCGTGCAGGAAGCCATGCTTGCGCAGGCGCGCACCACGCTGTACGCGCCGACTGGCGGTGAAGTGGCAAAACGCAATGTGCAGGTCGGCCAGCGCGTCGCTCCCGGCGCGCCACTGATGGCGATCGTTCCCCTCGACGCGCTCTGGGTCGATGCCAACTTCAAGGAATCGCAACTGCGTGAAATTCGCGTCGGCCAGCCGGTGAAGCTGACGGCCGACATCTACGGCAACAAGGTGCATTACGACGGCAAGGTCGCCGGCTTTGCCGCCGGCACGGGTGCGGCCTTCTCGCTGCTTCCGGCGCAGAACGCGACCGGCAACTGGATCAAGGTGGTGCAGCGTATTCCCGTGCGCATCGCGCTCGATCCGAAGCAGCTTGCCGAGCATCCGCTGCGTGTTGGCCTGTCGATGCGCGCCGAAGTGGACCTGCATGAGCAGCAAGGCGTGCACCTGGATCAGGCTCCCGTCGCCGGCACGCTGACTGCATTCGAGTCGGCCGACAGCACCGTTGCAGAAAAGGCCAAGACCCGGGCGGACGCCATCATTGCAGCCAACCTGAAGTAGGAACCCACCAATGGCAACTGCACAAACGGGCGGACAACAGGCGCCGGCACCTCTGCACGGTGCGCCACTGGTCATGCTCACCATCGCGACCGCGCTGTCGACCTTCATGGAGATTCTCGACATCACGATCGCGAACGTGTCCATTCCGACCATCTCGGGCGCGCTGGGAGTGTCGTCGAGCCAAGGCACCTGGATCATCAGTTCCTATTCGGTGGCGGCGGCGATTGCGGTGCCGCTGACCGGCTGGCTCGCGCGGCGGGTAGGCGAGGTCAAGCTGTTCACCATTTCGGTTCTCCTTTTCACCCTGATGTCGACGCTCGCCGCATTTTCGGTCAACCTGCCGATGCTGGTGACGCTGCGCCTGTTGCAGGGCTTTGTCTCCGGGCCGATGGTGCCGCTGTCGCAAACGCTCCTCGTGCGCAATTTCCCGCCGGAGAAGCGCGGTGCGGCAATGGGGCTATGGGCAATGACGGTGATCCTGGCACCGATTGCCGGGCCCCTGCTCGGCGGCTACATCAGCGACAACTACCACTGGTCATGGATCTTCCTGATCAATATTCCCATCGGCCTGTTCGGCGGCATTACGGTCTGGACACTCATGCGGAAATACGAAGCGCCGACCATGAAGGTTCCACTGGATGTGGTCGGCCTGATCCTGCTGGTAGTCGGCGTCGGCAGCCTGCAACTGATGCTCGAAATAGGCAAGGACTATGACTGGTTCTCTTCGCCCTTCATCGTAGCGCTTGCCGTCATCGCCGCAGTCACGCTGACCTTCTTCATCGCCTGGGTCCTGACTTCGCGCCAGCCTATCGTCGATCTTCATCTGTTCAACGACAAGAATTTCCGCTTCGGCGTGATCGTGCTTTCGGTTGGCTTCATGACCTACTTCGGCACCGTGGTGATCGTTCCCTTGTGGTTGCAGCTGGTGATGGGCTACACCTCCACGCAGGCGGGCATGGCGATGGCGCCGATCGGTTTCTTCATGCTGATCCTCGCGCCCATCATCGGGCGCAACGTTGCGCGCCTCAACCTGCGCGCACTGGCGACCTTTGCCTTCCTTATGATGGGCGGCGTGTCGCTGTGGAACACGCAGATGACGCTGGATGTGACCTTCTGGGACATCGTCAATCCGCGCCTGGTGCAAGGCATGGGAATGGCCTGCTTCTTCCTGCCGGTACAGAGCATCATGCTGTCGAATATCACGCCGGACCACATGGCGGCTGCATCCAGCCTGTCGAACTTCCTGCGTACGCTCGGCGCCGCCATCGGCACCGCCATCAGCGTGACCTCGTGGGAACATCTGGCCTCGCGCTACCATGCGCAGCTGAGCGAGCACCTGACGCCTTTTTCCGACGTGAGCAATCAGTATCTCGCCACCCTGCAGGCCGGTGGTCTGACGCGCGAGCAATCGTTCGGCGTTATCGATCGCCTGCTGAATGCGCAAAGCCTGATGATGGCGACCAACGAATTTTTCTTCTACTGTGCCATTGCCTTCTTCTGCCTGACCGGCCTGATCTGGCTAACCAAACCGAGCAAGATCGTTGGTCCGCCGGCAGCGCATTGATTGAGCATGCGAGAAGAGGCCGCGAAGCGAGGTGACCTGCGACCCAAGATTGGTACGGCGATGATGTAGGGTCTTCCCTTGAGAGGCAATGAGCATTGTGGACTTGGAGCCCTCGAACTCCAGTCATGCGGTCGACGCTCAAGCTACTCGTACCATGATTGATCGTGACAAGCAGCGCTTGGCGTTGTAGTGACCTGGAAATGTGCTGGCAGGGAGAAAAATCCAGCCAGGCACGAAACCGCCAGCCATTGTTGAACACGTTGGCACCGGACACTGTAGCAGGCAGTGCGCTTGCCGCTATGGAATCAACGCTAGCTCGCTAAACAGTGCTGTGCGCTATAGGGCAAGAGTTGGAAGACCCGCCGTAGTCTAAAGCTCGGCGTCATCGACTCTTGCCGCGTTCCAGTTTTATTTCTTGCTATCGGGCGTACCAGTGCTGTCTGAGCTGCCCCCTGATCCGCCGCGCGCCGGGCTGACGCCTGAACTGCCGCTTGCTGTGCCAGTGGAGGTTGCGGCAAGCGCCTGCTTGAGCGTGTCGGCTTGGGAATTTTTCACCTTGCCGCTGATGACATCCTTCACTGCGACTGTCTGGTGATAGTAAGCATCGTTCTGGTTCTGATTGAACCGGATGTCATTGACGCCAATCGAAGCCACATTACCAAAAAAGCCTTTGTTGCCGGCCCAGGCAACAACATCACCCATGCCCACCTCGCCTTGCGCTGCCTTCGCCCAATTGACAACCGTCAGTCCCGCATCTGCGCTGAGCGAGAAATTGTTTTTCTGCATGAAGTGGTTTACCGCCTTGTCATTGTTCAGCACCATCGCGATCGGGCCACCTTCCGCGCCCGCCTGCATGCCGATGCTGATCGCACCGAGGTTATAGAAAGCAGGATCGCTCCATGTTCCGTCGTCACGTTTAGCAAGCAGTACACCAGCGCCGCCGCTGCCACCGATGCCTAACGCGGCGCGCCCGTAACTCGGCACGATAAAGACGCCTTTGGCCTGTTGCAGCAGCTTGTTCATGCCGGGCTCCGATTCCATCGTGTGGACAACTGCGACGGCGTCGTTGACGTGTTTCATGGCGGTCAACTCGGTTTTGCCGCCCCCTGTATTCGCAGCGGCTTGCGTATCGGACCCGCGGCTTGAGCTGGTTGACTGCGCTATCGCAGATCCGCTCAGCGATGCCATTGCAAGTAGATAAGCCGCCACAAACCCCGTAATTCTGGTCTTTTCCGTAATCATGTCGAGACTCCTTTCAGAGAATGAATTCCTAGCCACACGCAAGATACGGGTGGCCGTTTTCATGGCGCCCAATAGTCGCGCTGTCGAGCGTGATTTAGACCACTGCACACATGATGAATTCAGCACTTGCCATACGGCTGCAAGCAGTGCGCGCTGGCCCGGATTATTTTGTTAATGTCCGGACGGTCATCTTCCCGTCGCTGACCAGCGATAGAAGCCCTGTTTCACCAGTTCCACAACGAAGAGATAGATCAGTACCATGACACCGAGGATGAAATAGAAACGGGCGGGCGGTGGCACCAATCCGAAATACGTTCCTATCGGCGTAAACGGCAACATAACCGCAATGCCCACGACCGCAAGCGAGGTCGCCGTCAGCAATGGATGTGCACGGCTTTTCAGCGGATTGCCGCGGGTACGGATGATGAAGATCACCAGCACCTGGGTGCACAGCGATTCGACGAACCAGCCAGTCTGAAACAGTTTCTCGTCGGCGTGAAGCACAACCAGCATGATGTAGAAGGTCAGAAAATCGAACAGCGAGCTGATCGGCCCGATCACGAGCATGAAGTTGCGGATGAAGTTCAGGTCGAGCGCGCGCGGACGGCGCATTTCCTCGGTATCCACCCTGTCCAGCGGAATCGGGACTTCCGAGATATCGTACAGAATGTTGTTGAGCAAAATCTGTGTCGGCAACATCGGCAGGAAAGGCAAGAACAGCGACGCGCCGGCCATGCTGAACATATTGCCGAAGTTGGAGCTGGTTCCCATCATGATGTATTTCATGATGTTGCCAAAGGTACGCCGTCCTTCCAGAACGCCCGCGTGGAGCACATGCAAGTCATGTTTCAGAAGGACCATGTCGGCTGCCTCCTTGGCCACGTCAACAGCCGAGTCCACCGACAAGCCGACGTCTGCAGAATGCAAGGACGGCGCATCGTTGATGCCATCGCCCAGGTAGCCGACCACATGGCCACGGGCTTTGAGCGCCAGGATCACGCGATTTTTTTCCGCAGGATTGACTCGGCAGAACAGGTTGGCAGTCTCCACCCGGACGCGCAGAGCGTGGTCATCCATCTGCGCGATCTCCTTGCCGGTCAGAAGACCCTCTACCGGAATCTTTAATTGGGTGCAGACATGGCGTGTAACCAAGTCACTGTCGCCCGTGACAATCTTGATCGCGACGCCGACTTGTTGGAGCGCCTTAAGTGCGGAAGCCGCGCTCTCCTTGGGCGGATCGAGGAAGGCAGCAAACCCGGCCAGCACCAGCTCCGTTTCGTCACTCACGACAGCATGTGGGTGGTCTCGTGAAACTTGGCGCCAGGCGATGCCCAGCACACGGAGCCCATCCTCTTCCAGCGCATGATACTGACCTTGAATGTTAGTCAGGGCCGCGTCGTCCATGGGCAGCTGATGCTCGGCATCTTCCGCTTCGTAATGGGTGCAGAGACCCACGATCTCGTCGGCCGCACCTTTCACCACTAACCATCTCGTGTCGCCGTTATCCAGCAACACTGACACACAACGACGCTCGAAGTCGAAGGGGATCTCGTCAACCTTTTTCCAGCGACCCACCTCAATGTGCTGGTGGCTGAGGATGGCTTCGTCAAGCGGACTCTTCAAGCCAGTCTCGAAGAAGCTGTTGAGATAGGCCAGCTCCAATACCCGCTCGCTTGCACGGCCATGGGCATCCACATGCCGTTCCATGCGGATTTTCGCCTCGGTCAACGTGCCGGTCTTGTCAGTACACAATACATCCATCGAACCGAGGTCTTGAATGGCCGTTAAGCGCTTCACGATCATGTGCTTTCTGGCCATGCGCAGTGCACCGCGCGACAGGGTGACCGAGACTACCATGGGCAACAATTCCGGCGTCAGGCCGACGGCGAGCGCCACGGCGAACAGAAAGGACTCCAGCCAGGGCTTGTGAAACAAGGTGTTCACGAGCAGCACGAACATCACCATCAAGACCGTCAGCCGCATGATCAGCATGCCGAAGTGACGGGTGCCGATTTCGAACGACGTCGGTGGCGACTGGCGCGAAACGCTGTCGGCTATTTCTCCGACGGCGGTGTTAGCTCCTGTTTTTACCACCAGCATTCGGGCACTACCGCTGATGACCGATGTGCCCATGAACACTGCGTTCGTCGCTTCCTGAAGATCAGTGGCCGTATCCGGTAGCATGCCTGGCCGTTTTTCCACCGGATATGATTCGCCCGTAAGCAGCGCCTGCTTGACAAAGAAATCCCCCGCTTCAAGCACTCGTCCGTCGGCCGGAATCAAGTCGCCGGCCGATAACAGTACGACGTCACCGGGCACCACCTGAGTCACGGGAATCTCCAACGGTATGCCATCGCGCAGAACCGTAGCCCGCAAGGAAACCGATTGCTGCAACTTTTCCACGGCCGCGTTGCCGCGGTACTCTTGGACAAAATCCAACGTAACACTGAGCAAGACGATGACGCTGATAATAAGGAAGTTGACGGCCTCTCCGGTAAACGCCGAAACGGCACTCGCCACGAGGAGAATAATAACGAGAGGATTCTTGAAGCGGCTGAGGAACTGGAGCAGGAGTGACTTGTCTTGCCGTTCGCGGAACAGATTGGGGCCATATCGGGCGAGTCGGGCTTTGGCCTCGGTTCCCGACAAGCCGGTCACCTCGGTCGCACGGTCAATCGGCTCTGCCGACAGCGGCCCAAGCCACCACGGCACCGATGTCTGTTCTATCAGCATGTCCCGGCTCTCGATAAAGTCGGTGTGGAAAAACAGTTGTAAAGAGCGTACAGGTATATAGCATCCTGTTCAGCAGCAAACACTCACATGCCTTTCTGCATGTTATTCCGGGCTGGCGAATGCCCGTTCAATACGGTCATTCTATGGCCGCGTGACACGCGGTCACAACGAGCGCACAAGACGAGGCGAGAAGAAACGTGATCGATTGATC
>DATFAZ010000013.1:0-3376 GCA_035254105.1 Noviherbaspirillum sp.
AATGAAAAAACCCGATGTTTCGAAAGTAAGCGAAGTGGCTACCAAAACAACCAAATCGACCCCTGCCGTGCCCGCTGATGGCACCCTGTTGACCGAAGCGCAAATCCTCAAGATGAGCGACAAGGATTACATGAACGAGGCACAACTCGCCTTCTTCAAGGCGCGCCTGCAGCAGCTTGAGCGCGACTTGTTAAAGAATGCCGGCGAAACCACCGAGCACCTGCGGGAAACCGTACTGGTGCCGGATCCGGCAGACCGCGCCACCATCGAGGAAGAACATGCGCTGGAGCTGCGTACGCGAGACCGCGAACGCAAGCTGCTGAAAAAGGTGCAGCAATCGATCGCCAGCATCGATGCCGGCGAATACGGCTGGTGCGAAGAAACCGGCGAACCGATCGGCATCCCGCGCCTGCTGGCGCGCCCGACTGCAACGCTGTCGCTGGAAGCGCAGCAGCGCCGCGAACTCAAGCAGAAACTGTACGGCGACTAAACTTCGGTTGAAGCCGGATTCGGCCGAGATTTACTTCGGGCCGCCCACGCAAGCGCATGATGCATCGCATTGTGCGCTTTTGCATTTCAGCGACCGATTTCGCATAGCCGGGACTATCACGACTGGCCGGACGGTATAATGCAACCATGTTGCAAATATCAGATCTCCTCTACCGCTATCCGGCATCAAAGACCGCACAGTTATCCGTCCCGGCATTCTTCCTTGCCCCGGGCGAGCATGCGATCATCCTCGGCCCTTCCGGCTGTGGCAAATCAACGCTGCTGCATCTGATGGCCGCAATCCTGACACCGCAACACGGCAGTCTGCGCGTTGCCGGCACGGACGTCGCGACCTTGTCGGGGCGTATAGCGGATACCTGGCGGGGGAAGACCATCGGTTTCCTGCCGCAGAAGCTTGCACTGGTACCCAGCTTATCCGTGCGAGAAAACCTGCTGCTTGCCGCCTACGCAAATGGCCAGGATGCCGACACTGCACGTGCCGACGCACTGCTGGAGGCCTTGGGCCTGGCCGACAAGACCCATGCCAAGCCACATGAATTAAGCCAGGGTCAGCAGCAACGGGTTGCGATTGCCCGGGCGCTGTTCAATCATCCGATGCTGTTACTGGCGGATGAACCCACCGCCAATCTCGACGATGCGGCCTGCGCAGCGGTGGTCAGACTTCTCGTCACGCAGGCGCAGACAGCCGGCACCTCGCTCGTGATCGCCACGCACGATGCACGTGTTACGTCCGCGCTGCCTACGGTAAAAATCCTGCGTCTGGAGACGCCAGTACAGGAGGCCGCATGACACGACTTAACGCCTTCACGCTCGCCCTGAAGTCCTTGCGCCACAAGCCGCTCGCAACCTCGATCAATCTGCTGCTGATGGCGGTGGGCATGGCGATGATGAGCTTTGTGCTGTCAGTCTCCAGGCAGTTCGAGGACAATGCGCTGCGCGACGCGCAAGGCATCGATCTTGTGGTTGGCGCAAAAGGTTCGCCGCTCCAGCTGATCCTGTCTTCGGTGTATCACATCGATATCCCGACAGGGAACATCCCGCGGGCAGCACAGGCGCAACTGGAACAAAACCGCATGGTCAAAAAAGTGATTCCGCTGGCACTGGGCGACAGCTACAACGGTTTTCGCATCGTCGGCACCAATACGGACTACATTGCGCATTACGGCGGCACACTGGCACAAGGCAAGATGTTCTCCGCACCGCTGGAGGCGGTATTCGGCGCGCAGGCGGCAGCCAAGGCCAATATCACATTGAATGGCAGTTTTAGCGGCTCGCATGGCATGGCGCGCGGCGGCGATACCCATGGCGACGCGCCATTCACGGCAGTCGGCATCCTCAAACCTACCGGAACCGTGCTGGACCGCCTGATACTCACTCCGGTTGAATCGGTCTGGCGGGTGCATGAAATCGCGCACGGCATCGATAGTCATGACAAGGAAGAAAAGGACGCGATGGACGAAGAGCGCGAGCTGACCGCGCTGCTCGTCCAGTATGCATCGCCACTGGCCGCCATGATGCTGCCGCGTGCTGTCAACAGCCAGAGCGAACTGCAGGCTGCTCAACCGGCATTCGAATCCGCCAAGCTGTTCCGCATGCTGGGCGTTGGCATCGATGTGCTGCGCGGCGTCGCCGGGATCATGTTGTTGTCTGCGGCGCTGTCGATTCTCGTGGCGCTGTACAACGCACTGGAGGAACGCAAGACGGATCTCGCGATCCTGCGCACGCTGGGTGCGCCTCCGTCAAAACTGATGCTGCTGTTGCTCACTGAAGGATTGCTGCTGGCGATCACCGGCGCAGCCCTAGGCTGGATTGCCGGCCATGCGGCGGTGGAAGTGCTCGGGCGCGTATTGTCCGACGACCAGAATCTCGCCTTGTCAGGGTTGATCGTATCGCCGGATGAAGCATGGCTGGCACTGGTTGCCGTGGGCGTCGGCATCGCAGCCTCTCTGCTTCCGGCGCTGCGGGCGTACCGCACCGATATTGCACCCACCCTTGCACATTGATCGCTTTAGCAGGCAGTTGAAAAACGTAGCGCACGGATCGCGTGTGGCGCTGAGGAGCGTAGTCATTCGACTGGCACGCAGTGCACCGCAGATCCGGGCAAGGCGCATACGCCGCTAGCGCGCCGTCTTTAAAATTCGCTAGGGTCGCCCTGAGCCCAGTCCCAGATGAACTTGCAGGTCTGTCTCGTTCAAAGTGCCTGATATTGCCTTCCGCCCGCCCTTGCCATTCAATAGCAATGTGCGAGGCAATTCGCCCCGCCAGGCAGGATCCAGAGCAAAGGCGACGGCTTCCGGGGAATCGCTGCCATAAGCGTAACGCTTGCCCGGAATGCCGGTGGCGTCGAGCAGGCTTGCCAGTTCGGCCGATTCCGGTTCCGTCGCGACAGTGATGATCCGTACCTGCTTGCTGGTGCGGGCCATGCCCGCCAGGAAGCGCAGATTCTTTTTGCAATGAACACAATCCGCAGACCACAGGGCGATCACGGTCGGCTGCTTGTGCGCGGCTGGGTCTACCAGAGCGTGGGCTGCAGCCCGGTCCAGCGGAATAAAACCGGCAGCGGCTGCAGGCAGGCTGAGAACGATTGCCGCGAAGGCGGCCAGACAGGTTTTCATCATGGCAGTTGGTAAAGACGGAAACCTTCGTTTTGGGTGTGCCAGAAGGTGTAAAGAACATCTCCCTTGGTAATAACTCGCGCGTGGTCCGAGGCGCCGGCTGTGACGCCCAGCTCCCGAGGCTCGAACGTCATGCCGCCATCGCTGGAGAGCAGCGCATGGAGCCGGGTTTGCTCGCCATCGAATTCCTTCCAGGCGATGGCAACACGCTGACCGGCAACCGCAAGATCGGCGTGGGAGGCCTGAGGACC
>DATFAZ010000014.1:0-27913 GCA_035254105.1 Noviherbaspirillum sp.
GGGTGGCTTTGAAAGTCCAGACGTCCGTTTCGTAATTCAGCATGAACGGGATCGAGGTGATTTCCGTTGTGGTGTTTGTGCCGTATTTGCCGCTGGAATAGTCATAACCGGTCTTTACGGTTAAGCCGTCCGCAACAGCGATCTGGGAGATGGCGGCTGCAAGCGTGGCCATCAGGGTGTGGCGAACAATTTTCATTTTCATAAGACAGGATCTAAAAAATAAAATGCGAGTCAGCTCGTAGTGAGTTGACTCGCATTGGGCGCATCAGAGATTAACGGCGAACCCGTTCGACCTTTTCAGGGCGCTCCACTTTTTCCGGGCGTTCGATCTTTTCAGGGCGCTCGACTTTTTCGGGGCGTTCTATTTTCTGGGGGCGCTCAACCTTTTGTACTCGTTCTGCGCGTTCCAGCTTGGCAGCAGCGGCCCGGTCCTGCGCGAACTGCGCCTTTTCAGGCAACACCACTAAAGCTCCCTTGCCGTTGCCGGTGCTTTTCACAACTGCGTCTTCCGGAACAGTTGTCCCCGGTTTGTAGACGGTTGCACCTTTACGGGGTTTCGTCGGTGCTGTCGTTGTGGTTGTAGTGGTGGTCGGTTCGGTGGTTGTTGAGGTGGCTGTTACTGTCGTCGTTGGTGTTGTTGCCGTTGCCGTTACAGTGGTTGTCGGAGCAGTCTGTGTTGTCGTCGCTTCCGGAGCGGTTGTTGTAGTGGTTGCTGTTGTCTGTGCGAGGGCTACGCCAAAGCTGCCCATTAGTGCTGCCGCAAGAATTCCGTGTTTGAACGTGATGTTCATTTGTTCTCCTTTGATAAACGGAAAATTTTTCCGCTGCCCCTTAGTTTATGAATCTTCCGTTGCTATTTGGAAAATCAAGTGTTTCTTAATGTTTCCAATTGCTGAGATATTTCGTTTTTAATACATGTTCAGAAGGCGCTAAAAAGATACATCTACGATCAAGAAGGAAGGTAGTAAGCCAAACGCCCGATCAAAAAGGTTTTGCGCACTCTGGCATGAGTTCTGCACGAAGAAGTGTATAGACGGGGACGCCGGTTTCATTCGGTTACAAGGTGGTTGCCACATGCGTCCTCAAACGCCTTCCTCAGAGGTGCAATCATGCGCAAACTCCTTATTCCTGTTTTATCCCTTTTGCTTTCTTCATGTGCCGTCGTTACTACTTCCGGCACCGAAGAAACGGTTTCTTTCTCCGGGGATAAAGCAGCTACAGAAAAATCCCAGCTGGTGCTGAAACCACACAATGATCTGCCGCTGTCGATCGAATTCTCTTGTCCGACAAAGCTGGCTACCGCGATGACCTCGGTGCTCATCCCGTTTCCACCTTTCGTACCGATTGGATTTGTGAATGAGCATGTTTCATACATTCGCATTACGACACCCGAGGATGCGGCATATGCAAAAGCCCCAATCCGCATCATCACGGCGCAAGGACAGTCAATACCCTTGCAGGATGCGGCGAAATCAAAACGTGTCGTCACAAGCAACGAAGCGACGGAAATTACTTATGCGCTCAATAAAGAATGCGCAGCACTCGATGGCAGCGTTCTGGAGGTCGCCGCTTTTTCTTATGGCAATAAAGACTATCCGGCGACCAGAACACGGCTGGAGTTCGACTCACGGCTGAAATTGCATATCGGTCCCGGAATCGCCGGGGCCTTCCGAAAAGGGTGAGTGAAGAAGAGTAGATTTTCTAAGATTTCCATCCCGCCATGCGCCTGTTTGTATGGTCGTTGCCACCATAAGCTTGCTTTTTCTCCATGCAAGCTGCCCAACGAAAATGTTATGTTGGCAACATAAAAACAATTTCCGGAGGAGATTTATGGAGCGTGCCATTCTTGGCATGGATGCCACGATGTTGGGCGCAAAAATCAAAGACGGCGCGCTTTCATCCAGCAATGCGACCAAGGCCTATATCGAGCACCTGCAGCATGCGAACCAGAAGCTGAATTGCCTGGTGGAGGATCGCTTTGGCGCTGCGCGCGAGGAAGCGCGGCAAGCAGATTTGCGACGCGCGCAGGGCGCGGCTGAGGGGCGCCTGTTCGGTGTGCCGATTTCGGTGAAGGAAGCATTTGATGTGGCAGGGATGAAAACGACCGGCGGGCTGCTTCATCGTCGTGAGCATCGGGCGACACAGGATGCGTCGGTGGTGGCAAAGCTGAAGCGCGAAGGCGCAATCATTCTCGGCAAGACCAATACGCCGACGCTGTGCTTTTGCCAGGAAACGGATAACAAGCTGTATGGGCGCAGCAATAATCCCTGGGATCTCGCGCGCACTACGGGTGGATCGAGCGGTGGCGAAGCTGCCTTGATCGCCGTTGGCGGCGCGGCACTTGGCATCGGCTCGGACATCGGCGGATCGATACGTTTTCCTGCACATTTCAATGGCGTGGTCGGTTTCCGTTCCGGTAATCGGCAGGTGCCGCAACAAGGACATTTTCCCTTTGTCGAAAATCCCTGGCAGGAGCGCATGCTGGGGATCGGTGCACTGGCGAAGTCGGTGGCCGATGCGGAACTGCTGAACATGATCATTGCCGACCATCCGCCAAAGAATGTTGATGTCGACGCCTTTGAAGTGGTGATGCCACCGGCACATCCACGCTATCCACTGGACGCGTCGTCGGCGCAGTGGCTTGCAAGCGTGCGGGATTATTTCAGCGAGGAGCGGCCGGTAGCAGATGCGTTTCCGCCTTTCTTCGAAAAGATGGCGTTGTGGTGGCAACTGGCCATGTCGGTCGATGGCGGCGCAGGCATTGCCAGTCTTGCGTATAACGGAGAAACGCCGCGTCCCTGGGCCGGATACATCAAAGAGATCGCCTCGAAAAAAACGCCGCACCACCGTTATCTGACCTGGGCGCTGATCGGTGCCTCGCTCTTTCAGCCATCCCCAAAAAAATGGTCCGGCTTGATCGCACAACTGAAGCAAGCCGATGCCGCCGTCGCGCAGTATCTGGCGAACCGGGTATTGGTACTGCCCGTGTATCACAGCGCCGCGCTGCACCATGGTGGCGTGTATGGCGAGATATTTTCCGTTCGCCGGACGTTCTTGCGCGTCATGCCCTATGTGGCGATGGTCAATGTGTTCGGCTTGCCGGCATTGACGGTGCCCGTCGGCACCGATGAGAACGGCATGCCGGTCGCGGTGCAGCTGGTGGCTGCGGTCGGAAACGAGCAGGCCTTGTTCCATGTGGGCAGAAAGCTTGAAAAACGGTTTCGCGGCTATGTGCGTTGCAAGGCCTATGACCAATGATGCGGCCGACGAGAATAATGGGGAAGGGAGGTGGCGCCATGCCAGGTCAGGAATTCATGCGCAGCATCGCCAGCATGCGGGTGATGGCCGAACTGGCCGTCGATTACGGCATGCCGCTCGATGCCTGCCTGTCGGGGACAGGCGTGTCGCAGCACAGTCTGGCGGACCCTGATGCGCTTGTGACAGCGGAACAGGAACTGCGACTGGTGCGCAATCTGGTTGAACGTCTCGGCGACCAGCCGTCGCTCGGGCTGGAGGCGGGGCGGCGCTACCATTTCACGGCGTTCGGCACGCTCGGGCTGGCGATGGTCAGCAGTCCCAGCATGCGGCATGCGCTGGATGTGGCAATGCGTTATTTTGACCTGGCCTTTGCCTTTACCCGCTTTCATGTGGAAGACAGCGACGACCAGACCTTGATTACTCTGGATGATTCCGCGATTCCAACCGAGCTGCGCAGGTTCGTGGTGGAGCGGGATGTTTGCGCGATGATCACGACCCAGCGCGACCTGTTTGCGGGAACGCCGGTGTTGCAGCGGCTGACTTTTAGTTTCGGCACGCCGGCAAATGTGTCGGACTACACCTCGGTATTCGGGGTGAGTCCGGTCTTTGGTGCACGCACCAACGTCGCAGCATTTGACCGGAGGCTGATCGAGTCTCCACTGCCGCAGGCCAACGAGCTGGCGCAGCGTGCGGCCGAAGAGCAGTGTCGTCGGCTGCTCGAAGTGCGCCGGGTGCAGGCTAGCATCGCAGAGCGGGTGCGCGAACGGCTCGTGTCCGATGTCAGCCAGATGCCGGATATGGAATTGGTGGCACGCCAGCTGTGCATGACAACGCGCACGCTGCGCCGGCACCTGCTTGCTGGTAATACCAGCTTCATGGAATTGCGCGATAAGGTTTTGCAGGATAGGGCGCAGGAATTGTTATGCGCTTCTAAACTGTCTGTCGAACAGATTGGCGAGCGCCTCGGTTACTCGGAAGCGACCTGTTTTATCAATGCATTCAAGCGCTGGACGGGGCAAACGCCGCATGCTTACCGCCTGCAGAAGCGTGCGCAACAGCAGGGCTGCGTCAGGTAAAGCCATCAAGGAAGCGCCGCGCCGGCATTCAGGCGCAGTTGCAATGTGTGCGTGTGCATCACCAGTGCCGGGCGGGCGTTCTGCAGGCCGAGCGCAGCAAGCCTTTGAGCCATGGGATGCTTGCTGTTTTCCACTTCGAGCCGGATCGTTCCCGGCAAACAGAATTTGCCGCCACCACGGGTGTTCACCAGAGTGCGCAGCATCGTGCCATCCAGCCGCGAATAAAGTACCAGGTCCAGCAGGGGGCCGGACACGCCCGGGCCGGTATGTCCTGACAGACGCAACAGCCTGCCGCCGGAATCCGGATCGCTGACCGTGCCCTCGAACCGGTTGCCGCTCAATACAAAGCCGATCGGTGTGACGAACTTCGGATAGCCCCAGATTTCCTTGCCCGCAGCGCAGGCCGCCGGCGTAGTGACCGGCAGATCGAGGATGTGGAAACCGAGCGTGTTCTTGTCCAGTTGCCGGAACATTGACAGCATCGGCAGTGCCGGAGTCTCTGCTCCCTTGGGAACGACTGCAATCGCAACGCCGACTTCGCGGTAGTCCGCAATCGAGGTGTCGCGGTATTCGTAAAAGGCGACGCCGGCCAGTGCCTTGCCACCGGCGAAGCGCACGGCCTGAACGCCCTGTGGGGCGACCAGCTGCTGGGCCTTATCGAAATCAACGCGGAACAGCGCCATCAGGTTGGAATCGTCGTAGTAAAAGATGGGCAGTTCCACATCCCCTTCGCTGGTACGTGCGACAGTGCGGGGATACTGGAAAAACGGATCTTTCAGGCAGACGTTCATATTCTAGACTCCGAGGTTATTCATCCCCTGGCAGGAAGCAAGCAGTTGACCCTGCCAGTCTTCCATCAGGGCGATGCGGTTGATCTGGTTAGTGCCTTCGAAGATGCGGGTGAGCCGCACATCGCGGAAGATTCTTTCCACTCGCTCCTCATGCAGCCCGCCATGGTCGGCCAGCAGGTCCATCGCCATTTCGCATACCTTCTGCGCGCGGTCGGTTACATGGAATTTGCACAGCGCCGCGTGCAACTGGCGCGGTTGCCATGCATGGCGGGCTTCCTGCCAGACCAGGCTGCGCATTGCCCGCGTCTCGGCCACCATGGTCGCCAGATGCAGCTGCACATCCTGGTAGTCGATCAGCGCCTTGCCGCCAAGCCGGTAACGCCGCGCAAATTCGACGGCGGTTTCAGTGGCCGCGCGCGCGAAACCGACACCCATCGATGCAACTGGAATGCGGGATGCATTGAGCGTCGCGCGGTTGATCGCCCAGCCTTTGCGCAGCCCGCCGATCACACGGTCGGCTGGCACGAATACGTTCGCGAATTCGAGTTCGGCAGCGCCAGACGCGCGCATGCCCATTTTCAGTTCGGTGCGCGCAACCCGGAAGCCGGGCGAGGCGCAATCCACATAAAAGCAGGTCCACGATTCCATGCCTTCGCCCTTGAGTGCGGCGAATACCGTCATGCTTTTCGCGATATCGCCGCCGCTGATGAAGCATTTGCGTCCGTTCAGCAGATAACCGCCTTCAGCCGGGGTGGCAACCACGCCCGGCCGGTAAGCGGCGGCACCGTGACCGTCCTCGGCGTCCGAGCCGGCGCCCGGCTCGGTGATCGCAAACGCAATCAGGTGTGGGTCGCCTTGCAGGCAACTGCGGTATACCGGCACCAATTGGCGCAGAATGGTGTTGAGGTTGCCGGACAGGAGTAGCGGCATTGCACCGAGGTGGTGCGCTGACAGCAATAGCATCAGGCCACCGCATACGCGGCTGAATTCCTCGACGACCAGGCATGCCTGCCAGATCACCGGAAAGCGGAGCGTGCGCCAGTCCATGCTTCCCAAAGGCGGCGGCAGGAAATAGCTGAGCCAGCCCTGCCGCCCGGCCTCAGCCAGCAGGCGGCGTGCGAGGGGATGGCATTCGCCGGCGTGCAGATGCGGTGCCAGGTCGAACTCGGCTGCGACCGGCTGCATGTGTCGCTCGGCAAACTCGCGTGCAAGGCGGCGCCGGCGCGCCAGTGCCGGAGGCAGGCGCGCAAAATCGGTCTCCCACAGATCGGTGGCCCGGTAATCGGTCAGCAGACGCGCGAGCAGCGGGAATTCATGATATTGCCAATGCGGCGACAATGGATGGTCGGACGCAAGATGGCCGGACAGGTGGTTCACAGCAGTCATGCAGCTCCTCCGCTCCATGCTGTAAGGAACAGCGACGCTTCACGCGTGCCGCCTGCCTGCAGCTTTAGCATGTTTTGGTCGCGCAGTATTTTTTCCGGCCCGGTGTCGCGCATGTAGCCAATGCCGCCATGTATCTGCATCACCTGGTTCGCTGCGTGGCATAGCAGTTCGTGCATCGCTGCACGTGCTGCAATCACGCTGCCGAGATCGATGCTGTCGAGCGTGCGTGCAAATGCCGCAAGCTGGGTGTCGGATTGCAGCCGGGCCAATTCGATTTCTCCAAGCAATTGCTGGACCGCAGGATGCCCGGCGATGAGCCGGCCACCTTGGCGGCGTACCAAGGCATAGTTGTTCGCCATTTGCTGGCCGCGCTCGAGCGCACCGGCGGCAATCGCGAGCAGGCCAATCATTTCCCTCTTCAGCAGACGCGTATACAGCCGGCACGACTCATCGGCGCCGGGCTGGGTGAAATGGCTGTCTGGCCGCGTGTCGCGTACGTGGAAGGTTTCCAGCTCATCCAGACCGTGCTGCCGGCGATATGGCTCGCTTTCCAGATCGTGACGGTCGATGATCTGCCAGGCGATTGCATTCTCGCGCCAGACCGGCCATAGCAGGCGCTCCCATGCGGACGGAGCGCAAAGCGTGGCGGCATGTCCGCTGCGGTCGAACCAGTCGGCAAGCACCTCGCTTTCTTCCTGTTGCAGGTTGGCGCCCTTAAGCCAATGGGCCAGTCCGGTGCGCGCCAGCCCATAGTGGCCGGTAGGAAGGAGGGTGGTTCCGAGTGCCTGCGTGGCAGGCGTCAAACCGAGTTTTCTCGACAGCATGGTCGCGAGCGCGCTACGGTGCCACGCATAGGCGACACCGGCATTGGCGCGGCCGAGGTGGCGCAGTGCGCCGATGTTGAAGGCCATTGCTTCCGCCTGGTCGCAGTACTCCCAGATGCCAAAGCCTTCTTCGCCGCTTGGCAGGGGAAGAAGGCCGAGCGCGACCGCTTCCTGCGTCAACTGTTCCAGCATGCCGGCATCGATCGGCGTTTCCGGCCGTTGTGTTGCACCGGCGACGCGTTCCGCGGCGAAGCGGTCCACTTCGGCAAGCAGGTGGTTGAGGTCGTCCTGGTCGAAACGCATGCAGTATTACCCGGTAGAGGGGGGAAGCCGAGGAGCGCCCGACTCGCCTGCCTGCGGTTGCGAGGGGAGCGCTAACACAAGCTTTTTCCGGCGAGATCGGACCGGGAAATATTATCTGCCTGCCGATAAAGCTGATATGTCGTCAAAGGACATTAAATCGATAATTCCGGACAGCGCTTACGCGTACGCTGGCACCTTGGACTGTATGGGCTTGCTCGCCCCGGCGTGGCGTTTTACCAGGTAGCGCCGCAATATCGCCTGTTCCACCTTCACCCGGTCATTGGGGCGGCAGGTGTAACGAAGGGACAAGACTGCTTCCCGGGCGGTGGTCAGTTGCAGAATGACGCGGGGAGTCGCCGATGGCAGGTCCATCAGCTCGCGTGATTCGATCAGCTTCAGGTGCTCATCCGCCTCGGCCAGCCACGGCTTGCAGACTTCGTTTGCGGCGCTGAGCAGCGCGGTTTCCAATGCGATCAGGTCATCATTGGCGTCGGCCGCAATTTTCAACAGATGCACGACGTAAGCACCTGTGGCTGTCAGATTGCGCACTGGCTTGATCAGCAACAGCGAATGAGGCAATGCCACCGTGCGGCTGGTCATCTGGCTGCCTTCCTGTGCCTCCGACAAAGTCGTTGCCAGCAGGTCGGTATCGATGACACGGCCAGAGATGCCATCAAGTTCGATGAAGTCGCCCACGCGGTACAGGCGCGACACCGTGAGGAAGGCGGTGCCGAGCAGGTTCGACAGGAATTCTTTACTGACGATGAGCATGGCACCGGCGACAGCGGCCAGCGATAGCGCGGCACCAGCGATCTTCGACGCCCAGATGGTGCCGACCACGATCAGCGTGGCAAGCAGCACAAGGTTCTTCAGAAGGACAAAGTTGCCCCGGCGGTGGGACAACTCCATATCGGAACTGGCTGAAATTCGGGCACGGCGCTGAATCACCTTCAGCAGCAGCATCGTGACAACAACGGCAATCATGGTGGCGATGATCCGCCCCATCTCGGTATGCGCAAAAGCGTTTATTTCAGTGGTCAGCATGTGGAGTCTTTAAATTCCTTTATCGTTAATGTGAAAAAATCAACAGCCGCAGCGGCAACAGTCGCGGCCAGAATTCTTCTTTGGATTTTTCTTCGAATTGTTCTGCTTGTTCTTTTAATAGGAAGAACTTATTTCCCATATGGATTGAGTGCAAAAGCACCTCGACCGTTCCCTTGATTGTGAAAGCGCAAGCAGGCAAGGCGGCGAGGCCGGCTTCAGCTAATCAGTTTCAGTCCGGGTGGCAGTGAATCGCCGAGGAAGCTGCGTTCGCTGGCTTCGTCCAGTTGCACGGTCTCACGAACCATCGTGACCCAGGCAGGCGGCGCACCGATCACGGCCAGTCTCCCGGCCACTTGCTCGCGCAGTTCCGGCGGCAGGTCGCGCGAGCGGTCGTCGGTCAGGCGGGCAAGGTGCGCAGCAGCGAACGCGGCCGCTTCGACACGTTTCCAGTCGAGCGCCATGACGGTGTTCAGCCATGCCACCGCAACATCCGGCTGCACGACATCGTGGGCGCTCCCATAGAAGGGGTGGCGCGCGCCGACGCGGGAGAGCGTCCACAGGATCAGGCTCTCTGGCGGCACCGATGCGCGTCTCGTCTGTGCTGATTTTTTCAGCAGGCCGAGTAGCCACTCGCCGATTTCCGCCTTGTAATTTGCGGGAATGCGTTCCAGCGATGCGACCAGACGCAGCATGTCATCGTAGCTGCCACTGACCAGCCCGGGCGGGCGCTGCTGCTCGGGCTCATTCTCCTGCACGTTGAACGCGAAATCGTTGAGCAGTCGCAGTTGCGCTTCCCGGTCCAGCCCACCGGCGACGCGCCTCCACATGGTCCACCATTCCACGCAAACCTGGCTGTCCTTGCGGTACTGGGAACCCGATTCATAGATCGACCATAACTGGCCGGTTCGCCAGTCATCTAGCGGATAACCGAAGCCCGGGCGCAGGCAATAACCGATCAGGTTGAACCACACTCTTTCGTGATCGGCAGAGCGCCTGCGTGCGCGTGCGCGCTGCCAAAGCGCATCGGACAGCTGGCGCAGCAGCGGCATAGTCCAGCGTTCGCGGCTGCCGATGAGTTTCTCAAGCTGCGCGCGTAGCTGCCTGACTTCCTTCGGCTGCACTTTTTGCGAGCGTGTGCCGAAGATGCGATCAATCAGTGCGACGGCTTCGGAAAAGCGTGGTGGCAGCATGCTTTGCTGTTCGGTGTCGGTTGCGTCGGATTGCGCCTCGTCGCCGCGCAGCTGGAACTCAAGCAGCCAGCGCTGGCTGGGCGCTTCGGTACTGACACAGTGCATTTCCAGCGTGCCGACCTCAGTGAGCGACGTTGCCAGCTGCACCGGAATTTCCTGTTTGCTTCCCTCGGTGTTTGCGCGCAGCACCGTAGCTATCGGCGGTAGTGCCACAAAGTCGCCTTGGTCGAGATTGACCAGGTCTCCCGGGCGAGCTGGTGTGTCACCCTCGTCAGTTGTGGACGACACCAGGTGAAAGCGCACCGGCTGGCTCAGGCGCAAGGCGAAAGTCCGGTCGTGAAGCAGTATTTCCTTTCCCACCTCGCTGCCACGCGGCAGTATGCAGATTCCCTGATGGTGCGAGTCAGTGCCTTTGCGCTGCTCTTCGAGTACAAGGAAATAACTGCGAGCCGAACCGCCGCCGATTTTCGGCGCAAGACCTTCGCGCGCGAGCGAATAGGCGACCGCGCCACGGGCAACCGCGAGGTCCGGGTTTTCGTTATGCAGCAGCCGCAACGTCGTTCCACGCCATGCAGCGAGCGTGTGTTCCAGTCGCGTGACCAGCGGGGCCGCGCGAAATACACCGCCATTAAGGAGCAGTGTGTCGGGAATCGGCAGTGTTTCCTCTCCGTGAGCAGGAAGATTCAAGGCCTCGCGTGATGCGGATGCATGCTGTGCGAGGAAAGCGGCAAGATGGCGCGTGATCGCAGGGTCGCTGGCGTAAGGCAGTCCGAACTCGACGATGCCGCTGCGCCGCTGCTGCACCTGTTCTGTCGGTGCAGTCATCGGAAAAAATCCGTCAACGATGGTGCGTTCGACTTCTTCGCGCGTGAGTTCGACCGAGCGTGCGCCGCCAATCAGTCGCGTGCCGGCGCCGAGCAGCGTGACCAGAATTTTTTCCGGAGCATCCACCGCCAGCAACTGTTCCTTGGCGGCGCGGCAGCGCTCCAGCAACTGGGACAGGCGGGTGGCAGACAGGCGTCCTGCGTCGCTTCGCTCCTCCGCGTGCATGCGCGCCTCGGCAAGATGCGCCAGCACCAGATCCATATTGTCCCCGCCCAGCATCAGATGCTTGCCGACGCCGATGCGGGTCAGTTGCGGCTCGCCGTCCTGCATCTCCACCTTGATCAGGGTGAGGTCGGTCGTGCCGCCGCCGACGTCGCAGACAAGGATCAAACGAGTCTGCGCCAGCTCCGCAGCAAGATTGCCCCGATGCCGGAACAACCAGTCATAGAACGCTGCCTGCGGTTCTTCCAGCAGCCGCAGCTGCGGCAGCCCGGCTTGTTGCGCCGCCTGAAGCGTGAGCGCGCGTGCGCCTTCATCGAAGGATGCCGGAACGGTGAGCACGATTTCCTGCTGTTCCAGCGGGGCCTGCGGGAAGCGCCAGTTCCACGCCGCGCGCACATGCGCGAGGTAGCTTGCACTGGCGTCGACCGGCGACACTTTGCGGACGTCAGCCTCCGCGCCCCAAGGCAAAATCGGTGCGAGGCGATCAACCGCCGCATGCGACAACCAGCTCTTCGCGCTCGCAACCAGTCGGCCGGGCACTTGCGCGCCAAGTTTGCGCGCCAGCGTGCCGATTACCGCAGGCGGCTGTTCCGCCGCATCGGCTGATGCCCAGGGAAGCTGCAGGTCGTTTGCCGGCAACTCGCCTGGAGCCGGGTGGTAGCGCAGCGATGGCAGCAAAGGGGCGGCTTTGGTTTCACCCGGTGCGACCAGTTGCTCGATCTCGAACAGATAGATGTCATTGCTGCCGCGTTCGGCATAGGCCACAACGGTATTGGTGGTGCCAAGGTCGATGCCGACCGCGTATTTCTTCATAACGGACTATGGCCGCGCACGTCGAATTCGACTTTCCAGCGCTCGTTGCCGGCAAGAGGCGCGGCAGAAAGTTCAAGCGTGCCGGCTTCGGTCACTTTCGCATGAAGCCTCACCTGCACCACTTCGCCCGGTTGCCGGCCTTCTGTCGGTAATGTTGCCTGGATTTCGTCGAGTTCTTGCAGCTCATCCGATTGCCAGTAGTCGAGCATGGTACCGATCTGGTCCTGACGGCGCGTGGACGAACCGAAGAACCGGAAATGGACCGGCTCGCCGACCACGAGGCCGAATTCCTGCGTCTGCAATTCTGCTTCGGTGCCTTCCTCCATGCCGAACGGTGCGACGCACAGCGCCTGTATCGGCGGTTCCATGCCGGGGATGGCCGGCATCGCCGACTCGACACCGACATAAAACGCACGGGCCGTGCCGCCGCGTATGCGCACGCCGCGACCGTGTCGCACATAGCCGTAATAGGCAGCACCGCGGGCGACGGCCAGATCGAAATCCGCTCCTGTCAACAGGCGTGCCGCTGGTGCATTGTCCGCAGTGAGCCAGCCGTTGACTGTCGCCAGCGTGCGTTCCGCCAGAATGCCGGACTTGAATACGCCGCCATTGAACAGCACGGCGGTCGGATGCAGGAAGCTCGCACTAGCGGGCACCTGACCGGCAAAGCCTTCCAGTTCGGCGAGTGCTGCTACCTGGCGCGCGAGGAATGCGGCGAGGTGGCGCGTGACGGCGGCATCCTGTGCATAGGGCAGGCCGAGTTGCGTCAGCGCGGCACGTGTGCGGCTCGCTGGCCGGGCAGCGGCATCCACCTGAGGGAAAAAGCCCTCGAGGATTACGGCAGCGACTTCCTGCCGCGTCAGTTCCGTGCGGATCGAGCCGCCGATCAGCTTCGAGCCGCGGCTGGGAACGACGATCGGCATGGTGTGCACGTCGCGTGCAGATAGCAGACTTTCTTTCGCGCTGCGGCAGGCATATGTCAGAGCGCGCATTTGCCACGGGTCGAGTTGCGTGCCGTCCGCCGCCAGTTTCCTCGACACCACATGGGCCAGCGTCAGGTCCATGTTGTCACCACCCAGCAGGATGTGGTCGCCCACGGCAACCCGGTGCAGTTCCAGATTACCTTCCCGCTCGACGACGGCGATCACCGAAAAGTCGCTGGTGCCGCCGCCGACATCGATCACGAGAATGATGTCACCCGGCTGAACTTCCTTGCGCCAGCGCCCCTGACTTGCCTGTATCCAGTGGTACAAGGCTGCCTGCGGCTCTTCCAGCAGGGTAGGCGACGCATAACCTGCCGCTCTGGCCGCTTCCGCAGTCAGTTCGCGTGCTGCCGGGTCGAACGAGGCTGGAATCGTAACGGTGATGTCCTGCTGATTGAACGGCGCGTCGGGGTGGGTGTAATCCCAAGCCTCGCGCAGATGCGTCAGGTAGCGCACGGACGCGTCCAGCGGTGACACGCGCGCGACTTCGGGCGGCGCGTCGTTGGGCAGAATCGCTCCGCGTCGATCCACGCCCGGATGGCATAGCCAGCTTTTGGCGCTGGATACAAGCCGGATCGGCGTCGTTGCGCCGCGGCTGCGCGCCAGTTCGCCGACAAGGAAATGTGGCTCGCTGTTCCACGGCAGGCCGAGTTCGCCTGCTGCGAATTCATCGGCATGCGGCAGGTAGAGAAAGGAGGGCAGCAGTGCTTGTGCCTCCACTGCGCCCGGCGCGGTCAGTTGCGGCACCTGCAGCACGCCATGGATGGTTTTTTCGTTGTCGCTGGCACTGATATCGGTATAGGCCAGGGCGCTGTGGGTGGTGCCGAGGTCGATGCCGATGGCATAACGCGGTGTGCTCATAGCTCGACCTCTGCTGGCGCAAGCACTTTCGCATCATGGCTTTCGGCCAGTTTCGGCAGGCGGATGTCGGTTGCACGCCAGCCCCGGTGCGTAATGCGGCCAAGGAATGGCGGCTTGCCGACGACATTGCCCGTGAGGCGAATCGCCGCTGCGTCGAATCCTTCCGCCAGAGTGACGCGCGCGCCCTCGGTTTCCGAGCGCACCGGTTCGATCGTGAAGTGCTCCTTAAGCACTTTGCGACAGCCGTCATGCACCACGCGGGCAGCGGCCCCGATCTGGGCGTCGGTATACCCGGTCAGGTCTTCCATCGCAAAATCGATCAGCCGCGCGTCACTTTGCAAGATGCTCAGCAATTGGAGGGCCGCATCGGGAGTCGCTTCCTTCAATGGAGGAGGCGGAGGCGGGGCGGCTTTCAGTGGCTCTTCGGGTGGCTTTTCCGGCGCCGGAGGCTGTTCTGCTCCATGACGCAGCTTGTCGATGCGTGAAGCGTACGCCGCATCGGAAAAAGTGCGAAAGAAAGTGCCGAACGCGAGACCGATCCTCCTAAAAAAGGATGGGTTGGTGTTTTTTTCCGGATTTGATTGTGGCTCGGCCATTGCTTGCTCCTGATGTATTTGTGGATTGCGACGGATAAGGTCTGCACCCGCGGGCGGAAATGCACATCTGCTGCCTGCCCTGCGTAAATATTCATGAGGGAAAGTTGCGGCCACCGCAGTCCGTGTGAGTTCAGATTCGTCGCGAAAACGGATGGTTCACCGGAGTGCTTGCGGAAGGACCCGCATCCGATGCGTGTCGTGCATTGCCGTATTGAATTCGACTTTGCCGTATTTCTTGTATAGATGATTTGACGGAAGCCGGTTAATGCTTGCAAAGGCTTCTCAGGACTAGCAATGAAACGGGATCACAGGAAAGCAAGACCTTGAAAGTACAGTCTCAAAAGCCGGCCGGCTACCGGTCTCTAGGCCTAACGATCAGAGGTCACTTCGTTCACATCGAGCGCGCCAAAGTTTCTGGCAATGTCGGAGGCGCGGCTGAACTGCTCCTCATCGTTGGCCTCTACACTTAACAGGAAATTTCCTCGCCACACTACTTTCTGACGACCAAGACCTTCGTTGATATCGTCCCGATCCAGCAAGGAATCGAAAACACTTCTGTCATTGGCCTTGGCTGCATCCTTGTACTCAAGGGCAAAATTGCCTTCGGCTGGTCCGGCTTCGTCTCCGGTGGCGGTGAGGTGGACGCAGTCGGACGAAAAGCCTGCTGCGAGAAGTGCATTGAGCGCATTTTCAGCGTTTGCGAGCGTGTCATAGATATTTACTAGCGTGCTGCCCATGAGCATTTCTCCGGCAATGTGAGAACACAGAAACTGTCGTTCGTCCCAACCAATCTGACCGTCGTAGAAGGGATAAGTGCGCGATGAAGGCAAAGAATCCGGTAGCCGGGTTTGGAATAGCGCACCCGGAAGCGGTATTTCAGGTGGTGCGAAACGGCTTCGTGGGTGACTCGGTATCGCCCTGGATTGCCCGTTCATATTCCGAAATGACTTGGGCTCCCAGCAAGAGCAGGGTTGCGGCGATTTCCAGCGTCAGCAGCACCACGATAGCGGTAGTTAGCGATCCGTAGACCACCGTCACTTGGGACAGCGTGGCGAAATACCACACTAGCACATGGCGGGTGAGTTCCCATAGCAAGGCTGCAGTGACGGCGCCTATCAAGGCGTGCTGCAGCGACAGGCGGCCCACCGGCATCACCAGATAGACGGAAGTGAGGACGAAGATTTCTCCGCCAAGCCCGAGAAAATAAAGCAATACGCCTGAAACGCCGCCAAGCGACCAGCTCTGCCCGAAGAGATAGAGGCTCTCCTGGCCCATCGCCTGCAAGGTGCCTGACACCAGCGTCACCAGCAGCAAACCGATTCCAAGGAGCAGGATGTAGCAATAGGGCAGAACCGCCGAGACCAGGAAATGGCGACGATGGATGGCGACACGATGATGGAAGATCACCGACATCGCGTTTTCCAGCACGGTGAAAGCAAGCGAGCTGAAAAATATCAGCGTCACCAACAGCACCCATCCGATGACTGCACGGTGCTCCAGGAAATATCTTAGTTCCGTCACAATCGAGCGCGACTGCCCCGGAATCAGCCATTCCAGATAACGCGCGAGGGTTCCCAGCAATTCCGCCTGGTCAATGACGTGCGAGAGAGCGATTGCCACGAGGATCAAAAGCGGCACGATGGATAGCAGCGCGTAATAGGCCACTGCACCGGCCAGCAGCAGACCCTGGTTGGCGCGAAATGCCTTGAGCGTCCGCAGTGCGAATGCACCCGGCTGTTTCATGATTTGCCGCGCTGCAGGGCTGACGATACCCATGGAAGTGATGGCTGCCCGGATGTTGTGCTAACTGCCATGGGAGCGCGCCCGGACTTCCAGCGTTCCCGAAGAGTGGGGGAATCTCTAAATGTTACAGGACGGAAACATTTCTTTAATTGCCACAAATTCTAGTACGGGTGTAGTATGGCTCATCCCCAAACCCATACCATGGGACTTCATGAACCGGCCACGAGCCGGTTTTTTATTGCCGATTTGCTTTATAGCCGCACCAGAGCGATGTTTGCTCCAGCACGGCACCAGCCCGATTAACCTACCTTCGGCAAACGCTCCAGCGCAGCCTGGATCGCCTCTTCCGGATAAGCAAAGTCTTGCAGCTTGCCGCTGAAATAGCTGTCATAGGCGCCCATATCAAAATGGCCGTGGCCGGAAAGGTTGATGAACAGCGTCTTGGCTTCGCCGCTTTCCTTGCAGCGCAGCGCCTCGTCGATACAGGCGGCAATCGCATGGCTCGATTCCGGCGCGGGAATGATGCCTTCGGTGCGCGCGAATTTAACGCCCGCTTCGAAGGTTGCGAGCTGCGGCACGGCGACGGCTTCCAGCAGTTTTTCATGGTAAAGCTGGGATACCAGCGCGGAATCGCCGTGGTAACGCAGGCCGCCCGCATGGATACCCGGCGGCATGAAGTCGTGGCCGAGCGTGTACATCAGCGTCATTGGCGTAAGTTTTGCCGTATCGCCAAAATCGTATGCATAGTGGCCGCGCGTCAGCGTCGGGCAGGAAGTCGGTTCCACCGCGACCAGACGCACATTCTTGCCCGCTGCCTTGTCGGCGAAGAAGGGGAACGCTACGCCGCCAAAATTGGAGCCGCCACCGCAAGGCGCGAAGATCATGTCCGGATAGTCGCCGGCCTTCTCGAATTGTTTTTTCGCTTCCAGGCCGATCACGGTCTGGTGCAGCAGCACATGGTTCAGTACCGAGCCGAGCGCGTAGTTGGTGTCGGCGCGCGATGCGGCTTCTTCCACAGCTTCCGAAATTGCCAGACCGAGTGAACCCTGATTGTCGGGATTTTCTGCGAGTGCCGCGCGTCCGGCATTGGTATGTTCCGACGGGCTCGCGAACACTTCCGCGCCCCAGGTCTGCATCATCGAGCGGCGGTACGGTTTCTGGTGATAGCTCACCTTGACCATGTAGACGCGCACTTCGAGTCCGAACATCTGTCCGGCCAATGCCATCGAGCTGCCCCATTGTCCTGCACCGGTTTCTGTCGCGATGCGCTTGATGCCCGCCTCGGCGTTGTAGTACGCCTGTGCGATTGAAGTGTTGACCTTGTGCGACCCGGCAGGAGAGACGCCTTCGTACTTGTAATAGATCTTCGCCGGCGTGCCCAGTGCTGCCTCCAGGCGGTGAGCGCGATACAGCGGCGTCGGACGCCAGAGTTGATAAATCTCGCGCACCTTTTCCGGAATCTCAATCCAGCGTTCTGTCGCCATTTCCTGCTCAATCAGGCTCATCGGAAAAATCGCAGCCAACGCGTCCGGACCAATCGGCTTGCCGTCCGGACCAAGCGGTGGTGCCGGCGGATTGGGCATGTCAGCCACAACGTTATACCAATGAGTCGGGATATCGGCTTCGTCAAGCAGGATCTTGGTTTTCGACATAGTGGGGCCTATTAAAAAGTAGCGGTAAAGAAAGGCAATCATATATCGAGTTGCCGGTGTTTCCAACGGATATGAAAGCAAGCGACCATCCCGGAAAAGAGAGTGAATCCCTCATTTCCCATCAAAAATTTCTTCCTCAAAACTATCTTGTGCGTTCACAAACTTTGTGTATCCGCTGTTGGGTTTTAGCATCCGGCCCTTGGCTACTTAACGCTAATCAAAGTCGCCGCTCTGAAAGATTGCAATATGAATATCGAAGCAGGAGGCCCTCGCTTCGGTTCATCGCCGCCCCACATCGCCTATTAAGGCCGCCATCATTACTACGCCTTTCGATGATGATCCGGTGCAAACAACGCGGAATCAGGGCGCAGAACTTACCGGAATGAATTAATCGCTACGTATGGAATGAAAGGTTCGAGATGACTAATTTATTGGATACATCAATACGCCTGAACATCAAGCCACTCGCCCTGGCTTTGATTGCTGCCGGTATTCTTTCCGCATGCGGGGGCGGGGGAGGTGGCGACAAAACTGCCGCAACGCCGAACGGCGGCGTGACCAGCCCCGGGACGACTAATCCTGGCACAACGCCGGACCCGACTAATCCCGGTACAACGCCGGGCACGACTACCATTCCAGCGCCTGTTAATGCCTCTGCTTCAACCGTCATGACTTGCCCGGAAGGCGCTGGTTACCAGTGCAGCGGCGAGTCCATCATCCGCAGCGATAATGGCGTCGCCTTGACGAGTTCCGGCGTCCAGGTATATGGCATTTCTACCAGTGATCTCGACCCATCAAATCCAAACCCTGCTTCGGCATCCGGCTTCGCATTACCCTCTTCGACTACACCGCCGGGCACTGCCGAGATTCGGCTGGCAAAGGCACCCAACAGTGCAGCAGTAGCGAGTGCGGCACTGTTACTAAGCAATTTCGGAATCTCCTGGAATGGCAAGGATGAACGTCCTCAAACCATCGAGACATTCCGCCCGGTGCCGAGGCGGATTGAGCTTGGTGCAAATCGCGTTGTCTCCGTCGTGAATTTGCCTCCTTATACGGATACTGGCTTCTACGATTTTTCAACCAAGGGCGCAAATGCCACGCAGGGCCACTATGCCAATAATTCATATTTCTGCACAACGGCAACAACCATTTGCATGAGCAAGGGCCTCTCCGATAACAGCACAGGGGTGAATGCAAGCGACTGGCGCACTGGCGGATCCATTATTGATACGATGGAAGGGGAGCGCTTGCATGAGGACGGTGACATTCATGCTGGCACTGCCGCAGGTGTTCCGTTCCAAGGCTCGAAAGGCTATCGGCACATAACCAATTTTGGTTTTAACTACACCAACCTTGGTATGTGGTTGTCTCAGGACACCGTACTCATCTCGGAATGGTTAACCGACCCGCTTCTCCAAGGTAAGGAACATAACAAAAACCGCCGCGGATTTGTTTCCTTTGGAGACGTCACTCCGCCTGCAAATGTCCCAACAACCGGCACGGCAGTTTATTCCGGTATTGTTCATGGCTGGTATGCCGCTACTTCGAAGGTGGACCCGGAGGTCATTCGTGGGGAAGCAACCGTGACGGTGGACTTTTCCACGCGTGAAGCGAAAGTGGAGTTCAAAAATCCGATGACTTATGTGGCGCTTCCACAGCCGGTTCCGGTTGCGCTCACAACATCGGTATGGAGCGGCGCTGCTGGGACAAACGTCGCCAATTACTACACTGGTTCAGTAGATAACAACGGAATGAAAGGAGGTCTGAGCGGCCGATACTACGGTCCAGTAATTTCCACTGGCACGTCCGGCACAGGCCCCACGGAAATCGGTGGTGCATTCCGATTAACTGCCACATCCGGTGCCACCTTCATTGGCGGCTTTATCGGTCGCAAGCAGTAGGGGATTGGCATTTAAAGCTGCAGTCCTTGATTCCATGGCCGCCGGTTCAATGGCGGGCATGGACGCAAATAGAGGGGACTCGTGGCGTTCTGCCTTTGAAAAAAACAGGCGTATTCGTGCTTTGCCGATTTATCTCTTTACGTAACTTAGATACAGATAGCTGGCGAGGAGAATGGTAATCACGATGCAGGAAAAGGCAAATCCGATGCCCGCGCTCATGCATGCCAGCGTCGCACATAAATGATTGGTGCTTTCTGTCGCGGTGATCGACATGAGATAGGAAAGCACTTGAGTCAGTTGCATCATGCAGGCTGCAATACCGACCCATTTCCCGAGATAGAAAGGCAAAACTTTTCGCCGGGATCGGTTATAGCGGTAATTAGCGATCCGCTGCTCGGCAGTTCCATGGCCCGCATCGCGAAACATCCATAAGGGAATGGCGAGGCGCCAGAAATATTGCAACGATAAAAATAATTTTTTCGGTGTTCGCCTGTCCATCTTGTCCATCGGATGCCGTCCTCCTTTTCCTTAGGCAGAAGTTAAGGATGGACGTTCATCAACTAATCTGGCAGGCCGGAAGGCAAGCAAGCCCGCAGTCATCATCTGATACATCGTTTGCGGAAAATTCAACCCATATCTGCGCCGGGTCGAAGCAGGATGCTGTGGGATTCGCGCGTAAAAAACGGATTGTATTGCTCTAGATTTTTCGAAATAATTTTCGAGAGAAATGATCGAACATCATTCGCATTTTATGGATGGTGCCTGATAGCGGCCATAGACTGGAAAGCTCTCTGTGTCGCGCGGGGTATATGTGAAAGGAAGATCTCCGGCGCGTGGTTTTTGAGGATTGCCTTGGCGAAGTAGGGCGTGATGGATTTACGTTTTTCTTTTCCGTGACTCGAATTGTTTCCGCTTCCGCTCTGGCGATCCATTCGTCGTGCTCACGCCGCTTTCCTGGGTCGGAGAGAACATCATATGCGCTATTGATGATCTGAATAATGCGAATGGCGTTTTCGCTATTGCCATTGCGATCAGGATGGTGCTTTTGAGAAAGCGTTTTATAGGCCGCACGAATGACTTCAGGTGGCGCGTTGCGCGCCACTTTCAGATTGTCGTAATGCGTATGGACGCGTGCCATCAGTCGCTATTCCGGTGGTAATGATTGTTAACAGGCATGAGTTCCTATACGGCACATAAATATGCTGCTGCTTCGTTGCCCAGACGCAGACTCATATCGGTATGGTAGGGAGGATATGTCTGTTTGCCATTGCAATTTATCAAGCTGCGTTACAAAACTGCAGCGTGATCACCCGCCTTGGGAGCGGTCAAGCCACTAGCGTTTAATGTATTTGACCTGTTTCCAGCAAAGCGTTCCCGGCGCGTCTTGCCGCTTCGATAGCTTCCGCATACTCGGAAAATCCCTGCTCCGAAACACGGCGCTTTTCAAGAACGCATGAGAAGTCTTGCAATTCGTCGTCAAATTTAAATATGGAAACATAGGGTTCCCACAGATTCGATGCGGGCAGTTCTTCCGCAATAAGATGAATCTGGTATTTTCCGATCGTTTCGATTTGCATGCTCACCCTTTGCGCATCAAGGCATGTTACCAGTAGTTCGGGAATCATGATTGAGGCCGGTCATAACGGATCGAATCACCAGATGCCCATCCAGATTGACAATGTCGCCGATGCCGCATGAAGGGAAAACGACGGATTTAATACCGGTGTCATAAAACTGCTGCAGACTACGCCGACCCTACCCGTGTATTGGGAGATGAATAGGAGTCGCGTCGTGAATATAACGAACGAGATGCTTCATGCTGCAATGAAGAAGGCTGTGGAGGCCGGCTTGCTACCCCGAAACGCATGCCAGGAAAACTTGAATGCGAACCAGGAGTTGATGCGCTTCATCCTGAAAGCCGCGCTTGATGTGGCGCCTGCCCGGCGCACTTCGCATCGATTGTCACGGGCGCGTGCTATCTGAGCCCGTTATCTCAGCTCGCAGACATGGAAGACAATCAGGAAATTCACGCTGAATGAACTGAATAAGGTTTTCTCTTATCCTGCAACGCAGGTCCCATAAGCGCCCTGCATCGCCTGCGCTCACCAGGATGCGTAGCTGCATTGCCTTGTCGCTTACCTCCACGAGCTGGGTCTGGCACAGACGTCCGTCCCACTCTGGCGCATTCGCGCAAATGTGCTCGGCCTCTTTTCGGATGGTAGCCACCGGCAGGCGATAGTCCGCCCAGATCAGCACTGTTCCAAGAATGTCTGCGTTCGTCCGGGTCCAGTTCTGGAATGGATTTTCAATGAACCACTGCAGCGGAATGATCAGGCGCCGCTGGTCCCAGATGCGTACGACGACGTAGGTTCCGGTGATCTCTTCAACCTGCCCCCATTCGTTTTGAACGATGACGACGTCATCCAGGCGTATTGGCTGGGTAAGTGCGATCTGCATACCTGCCAGCAGATTGCCGAGCACCGGCTTGGCGGCAAAGCCGACTACCAGCCCCGCTACGCCGGCCGAGGCGAGCATGCTGGTGCCAATATCACGCAGGAATGGCAGTGTCATCAGTGCTGTTCCGGATCCAATCAGAACAATCAGCACCATTACTGTGCGGGCTAATACCTTTGCCTGGGTTTGTATTCGTCGTGCCTGCAAATTGTCCGGCGTGTCGGATGGGTTGAGTTCGATGATCGTGTGTTCCGCCGCTTGCACGAAGCGCACCGCAAGCCAGGTTAAAGCGCTGATGAGGCAGAGTGCGTTCAGGTGCCGAATTGCCGGCATACCGTCCAGATCATCCGGTGCATTGCGCAGGATGATCTGGACGGCAAGCAGGAAGATGACAAGACCTCCTGCCCGGTGCCCGTATTGCACCAGGCTGCGGGAGAAGGGCAGCGGCACGGTCAAACGCTGGAGGATACGGGTGCCGCTGCGATGGATGATTAGTGCTCCCAGGCCGGCGGCCAGAATCTGGGTGATAACGCTGATCCACGGCAGGTGGTTCATGAGCACAACCCACGGCATGATCGCGTAGGCGAGTGTCTCCAGCCAGTCAGGTGTGGGGGCTGTCATGATGCAGTTCCCGGACATGGCGGCATGTTTGCTTGTGACGCCAGCCAATGAGAGGGATTCGTGGCTGTGAGCAGCTTAGCCTCGCTACTCATTTGGGAGGTACACGAGCCTGAGACCAAAGGCATCGGAGTGCATATGGTTGTTTCTGACGTGCGGACAGCTAACTGCAGCTGCGAGCGCGTCAATAAGGCGCTGCGGTTGGGCAGACACGATAAGGAGGGTGGCAGCTTAGTGCAGTTTTTGTGTTTTCTGCGCGCCTTTTTGTTTGACCGGATTGTGATCAGGTATAGGCTCTTCGTCCGGTGAGGGGTTCTTTTCCGGTATGGGGTCATCTCCGGGAGCCGGTTCAGGCGGAACCTGATGATCATCAAGTATCGACATCTTTCGCTCCGATAGGCATATGCTGCGATCCTACGCTGCGCGTAATGGTCATCCTTGACTCATATCATGCGTGGTGTCGCCGTGTGCAAAGGCTGACGGTCATGGCTATTGGAGGTACGGCATGACTACCGTTGAAAACTTGCAATCGCAACGACAATCAGCTCCCTGACTCCTTTGGCGACTTGAATGCGAGACCATGCCAAACATAGCTTAACAGCGAACAATTTCCTGTTGCATTGCCGCGGAAAATAGCCGGTGACTGCTTTTGAAGCGGTGACGGAAAACGCAAATAAAATAATCACTTAGCGACTATTTCCCATACTTATCCACAAAGTTGACCATAGTTATTGTGGGCAACTTTCCGGATATTCTGCGTCGTTCCTGGGTGGTACAGAAGTTCAGGCTGCGATAGCCGATGATGCTTTTGGCTTGAACTGTTTGTCGCTGATGCGGAATTTATTGCGGCGGTCGCCCATCAGGTGGCGCAAGTCTTTGATGCTCAGGTCGGAGACTTCATGCATGCGAATCAGCAGCGAAGCACCAACCGGTAGTCTGCGATGGCGGATCTTGCTGATCAGGGGAGGAGCAACTTCAAGTGCACGTGACAGCGCTGCATCGTTCTTCAGGTTGAGCTTTTCAATGAGCGACTCCAGCAGATTGTTGGGATCGTATTGAAATTGCTGGGAAGCGTTCATCTCTTTGGTCTCGTTCATCTGTGTATCCCCCGTTTCTGGTTCGGTCTGAGCTTATTCTGAATAATCGTATGAATATATTTTTGAGAATTCTCAGAGAAGCTTATTTCTATGCCGCCGGCTGAGAAAGTGTGTACTCGCCTACGGCTCTTTTTTGATGATGCGGTCGCCGTCACCGATTGGCATGCAGTGCCCAGCAGCGCACAGCGGACGCAGGCTCGTTTTCATACACGAGAACAGCTTCATCAGCGTGAGAATTCAAACGAAATAGGCAGCGCCGAGAATCAGCGGCGATCCGCTGGCCCCCGCAACGACCAGACGCCTGGCGACACTGTGAATCTGGTCTTCGAAGGCGCGATAGGTTTGCATGAAATCCAGTTGGCCGCCTTTCATGCGGCGCAAATGCGCCAACGCGTTTTTCGATATCAGGCACTCCCGATCAATAAATCCGACTTCGACTGTAAAAGTCACTCCTTCTTCGGCCACACGGGGGGGCGCAATAAGTTTATGCATGTCGTCTCCTGTTTTTTTAGTTATGGCAATTGGCTGCCTGTGTTTGATAGTAATGAGCGACTTTGGCAATGTATTGACACCAATCAATCTTTTGCAGAGACCTTCCTAGTCTGCGCAGGGCTGGCAATCGGGAGTCGCATGCGACGCGTCTCGTCTGCATAAATGACTGCACATTGGATACGCGCCTATCCTGAGAGATGGGTGGGCAATGAGGGCTTTTATCCTGTATCAGCCGCATACTGCATTGGAAATATCTGCGGCAGCTTGTTGCGTGCACAACAAAATATTCACCTCTCTGAAACAAGATGCGAACGATTGTTGTAAGGAGCAGTCTTATCAAAAGTGCTCCAAAGGTGGGAATTTAGCCCGCAGATCGTAAGGTCTGTGGGCGATTTTTTATGTCACCTTGCTGGTATATATGGTGGTGTGCGTGGCAAGTGCTTTAAATTTTTCATTACACTTTTCAAAGCATCGACAGTTCGATCTATACTTTCTCTCAGACCTTGAGATTGCTGCGGCCAGTTCACTCGCTGGTTTTACCTCTCCCCGCCGTAGCGTGCAAGGCCCAAGTATGGCTTGATATTTTGAGCGGCTGAGTCATGAGTGATGCAGACCATATTGAGAAACGTACTGAAGCTGGCGCGCCGCCTGATGTGCAACAGGCGAAAAGTACTGTTGCATTGAAGCCGAAGGGCGCTTGCTGGTATTGCAATCAGCCGTTGGATAATGTCCGGCGCTTTTGCAGCAAGTCTTGCGCCGACGATTACCGCATCGAAGAAGAAGCGTTCAATAATCCTGCGGCCTAGTGGGCTGCTATGAGTGCAGTGCTCGCCTGACATGAAGCTTCACCATCTTTAAGCCTACAAAGTACAAAGCAGGCTCCTGCTGGTACATATCTTCCCGCCCCTGATTTTTCCAAGCCATCATGCTTTTTGGTTTGTCATGCCTGCAGGCAATGAATTTTCACAATTGAGCCGTGACAATGAAATGTCGGATTGCACTAACCGTGTTGATGATGTTGCTTAATAATTAATCTTCGCTAAGGGCAACCTTGATTCAGACACCCTCTGTAATTGCCGGGAGCACGCCATGACACTCGATGAAATTCTTACTGATCTCAATGCTATCAATAGCGATGCGCTGTATGGACAAGAAGATTTTGAACACTTGAATTCCGAACAAGTGCTGAGCCTGATGAATGGGGCGGCAATTCAGGGGTTCCGGATGGGCAACAATGCAGCGATGTCCCTGGTAAAAGGTGCTTTGTTGGTACGGCTGACAGGGGCAATCAATAAAGGCGTCAGGAGCGGCAATAATTTTCCTGATGAAACATAACGATACATTTCTACTGTATGCTGTTTTTCCGGTTGCCACGTTTACTGACGTGATGCAACCAACATGTGATTGTGTTTCATAAGGGAGAGGGTATGAATAATTTGCGGCCAAAATTGGCGGTTTCTGTGGTTTGTTTCGTTGCGGCTGCGGCGGCTGCAGCCGGTGACTTTGAAGACTATGCGCGCGTGGTGAGCGTGACGCCCCAAACAGAACAGGTCAATTATCCGCAACAGGAATGCCACACTGAGTATGTTACTGCCCAGCGCCAGCAGCAACGTGGTGTCGGCGGTTCGATTCTTGGCGGGGTTGCCGGCGGCATTATCGGCAATCAGGTGGGAGGTGGCACCGGCAGGACAGTAGCGACAGCTGCAGGCGCGATTGCCGGGGCAATTGTAGGCGACAGGATGGAGAACAATAATGGCGGGGCGGTAAGTGAGCAGCAGCCGGTACGCCAATGCCGCACGGTGGATAACTGGCAGACACGTACCAACGGCTATGCGGTGACGTACGAATATCGCGGCCACACCTATACCAGCGTGATGCCGTATGATCCGGGTGAGCGCTTGCCGGTACGAATCTCCGTTATGCCGCGCATGTGAATTTCACTTTCTCCAGTATCAGATTCTTTCCATGTTTCGATCGGCAGTCCGTCTGACGTGAGGGCTGCCTGATTGCTGCCAAAGGTTGCCGCTCCTCACGGCAATGCATCATCAATTTTCCTTCCGGCGATCTTTCCATTTCTGACCGATATAGGGCAGTCATTAGCCATTCTCGTGCAACAAGCTTGCGGGATTACGTCCTGACAGCTCGATAAGGGAACGTTCGCGGAAGGGGCAGGTCATCCAGACTGGTTAAACAATCAAACGGCTATTTCGCATCCGCATTACGTATGGAGGGACACTCTATGCGTAAGCAGAAGGAGCAAACGCAGGAACCCGTCTCTGCGCGCAATAATTTTTGCGCATTCGATGTGCTTTGCCGGGCCTCATTCCCAGTGCTTGTTCCGGTGCAAGGCCATCACGTCAATGACGAATCAGAAATCAAAAGACCATCCGTCTCTCTCTGCGTTGGAGTTATGGGGCGGAGTGGAATGCACAATCGCCCGCCTGCAAGACAACTTCCGTGATCAAACTGCCGAAACTGGCCACCTCAATCGTATTGAGGATCTCGATGCGATTGCAGCGCTCGGGATAAAAACACTGCGTTATCCGGTCCTCTGGGAAACCATTTCGCCGGATCATCCGGATCAGGCAGACTGGCGCTGGCATGATGAGCGCCTTGGTCGCTTGCGCGAACTTGGCATCGCACCGATAGCGGGGCTGGTGCATCATGGCAGCGGTCCGCGCTATACCAATCTGCTGGACCCGCACTTTCCGCAGTTGCTGGCGCGGCATGCGCAGCGTGTCGCAGAGCGCTACCCGTGGATCAAACTTTTCACTCCGGTGAATGAACCGCTGACCACCGCCCGTTTTTCCGGCCTGTACGGACATTGGTATCCGCATGCCTGCGATATCGACAGCATGTTGCGCGCTTTGTATATGCAGTGCCGTGGCGTGGCCTTGGCAATGCAAGCAATTCGCCGCATTACGCCTGACGCGCAACTGGTGCAGACAGAGGATATGGGAAAGACCTTTAGCTGTTCCGGCCTGAAATACCAGGCAGACTACGAGAATGAACGGCGCTGGCTTTGCTTTGACCTGTTATGCGGGCGCATCGATAAAACACATCCGTGGTACCGGACTTTCCTCGAATCCGGCATCGATGCTGCGCAGATGGCATGCTTCATCGAGGAGCCTTGCGTGCCCGATATCATCGGCATCAACCATTACGTCACGAGCGAGCGCTTTCTTGATCATCGTATAGAAGCCTATCCACCGGCATTCAAGAATGGAAATGCGCCGTACATCGATATCCATGCCACCCGCGTGCATGAGGTCGATGGCCTGACTGGCCCAGAGCCGAGGTTGCGCGAAGTGTGGGAGCGATACCGGCTGCCGATGGCGATCACCGAAGCGCACCTCGGAGGCTCGCGCGACGATCAGTTGCGCTGGCTGAACGAGATGTGGCAGGCAGCATGCAATCTGTGCGGCGAGGGCGTCGATATCCGCGCGGTTACTGCCTGGTCGATATTCGGCTGCGTCGACTGGAATTCCTTGCTGATACAGAACGACGGCTTTTATGAAAGCGGGCTGTTTGACGTGCGCGGAAAATCGGTGCGGCCGACAGCGCTGGCCGGCGCTGTCGCCTCGCTCGCAAAAACAGGATCGTTTGACCATCCTGCACTGGATGGACCGGGCTGGTGGCGGCGCCCCGATCGCTTTGTCGTGTCGCCAACCCAAGCCATTACAGCGCCACAAATTATCAGTTCCGCGCGCAAACTGCTCATCACCGGGGCACGCGGCACGCTGGGACGGGCCCTGTCGCGTATCTGTGAGCATCGCGGCCTTGC
>DATFAZ010000015.1:0-22178 GCA_035254105.1 Noviherbaspirillum sp.
CCTGGTCAACAATGCGATCAAAGGCATCCGTGGTATGCCGGCCAAAGGCGGCAATCCGGATCTGGCCGATATCGAAGTTGAACGCGCCGTGGTCTTCATGGCCAATCAATCGGGCGGCAAGTTGAAAGAACCGGCAGCAAAGGCTGGTGCTGCAGCTCCGGCGGCCGCGCCAGCGCAAGATACGGGCGCACCGGCAGCATCTGCTACGGCACCGCTGACGTCGTCCCCGACCGAGCAAATGAAAGATGCTGGCGTTGCGGCCAAGGTTGACGGCAAGAAAGTCTATAACACCAATTGCGCGGCTTGCCATGCCACTGGCGCAGCTGGTGCGCCGAAATTTGGCGACAAGGCCGCTTGGGCGCCCCGTATCAAGCAAGGTACCGACGTGCTGTACACCAGTGCGCTGAAGGGCAAGAACGCAATGCCTCCGAAAGGCGGCTCCAATGCTTCCGACGAAGAGGTCAAGGCTGCGGTTGACTACATGGCGGCTGCTGGCAAATAAGCAGGCTGCATCGAATACAAAAACGCCGACTCAAGGGTCGGCGTTTTTTATTGGGCGATAAGAAAGCTGCTGCTTCCTGAATCTGCCTCTGTCTACCGTGCAGGCAACAGCTGCGGTTGCTGGACCGATTGCTGTCCGGGCTGCGGTGCCTGCGCGGTTGCCTGCGGTTCGGCGACAAAGATTTCAACACGCCGGTTGCGCGCACGATTGGCTTCGGTATCGTTGGAGACGACCGGCTCGTGCGACCCGCGGCCATCGATGCTGATCCGGTTGGATGCGACGCCGCGCGCGGTCAGGTAATCACGGGTACTGGCAGCCCGATTGATCGACAGAGGATTGTTGATGGCGTCGTTGCCGGTGCTGTCCGTATGTCCGGTGATCGTGACCTTGCTGTAAGGATTCTCCACCAGGCCGGATGCAAATTTATCCAGGATCGGCCGGAAGTTGGGCTTGATATCCGAACGGTTGGTATCGAACGAAATATCGGCCGGGATATCGAGTTTCAGACGGTTATCCGGGGTTTGCGTAACTTGCACACCCGTACCTTGGGTTGCCTGCTCCATCTGCCGCTTCTGCTGCTCCATGCGACTTGACCAGATGTTGCCGACCACTGCGCCGGCCGCACCGCCCAACACCGCCCCGGTTGCCGTGCGGCGTCCACCACCGCCGCCAGTTGCAGCACCCAGCACGGCGCCAATACCGGCACCGACGCCGGCTCCCGTGGCTGTACCACGCTGCACTTCATTCATGTTGGCGCAGCCACCGAGTGCGATGAGCGTAGCTAAGGCGGTGACCGTGAGATGTTTGCGCATTATGCATTTCCCCATATGAGTTTCAACAGTGCTTGGACACACCGGAGAAATGCAAGTTCGGCAAGTTACAAATGGTTAAGGGTTGTTTGCCTGACGCTGTTTGGGACAGACGCCCCTGCTTTATCAGCTGGCGTCGTCCAGTTTCTCGGAAGTGGATTTTTTACTTTTCGCAATGAGCGCAGCAATGCTGGCCGCAGCAGCTGCCATTAATGTGCTGCGAAGAATCGTTTTGAGAAAAGGCTTCCTTTTGGACAGGACGGAAGCAGCGGCCGTCAGCAGCGGCAACACCGTTTGCAGGCTTATTCCTGGCAGGCCGGCATTGCCCTTGTTTGCGATGAACGAAAAAGCGACACGCGCGACCTGCTGCAGCGCGCTTCTGGCCAGTGATTGTGACTGCAGACCCGCATGCACATCCTGCTTTGCAAGCATGATCTCGGCCCGGTAGACGGCGCCTTGGGCGATCAGGTATTTTTTCCGGTCCGCGCGATTCATTTACTTTTCCCTGGGCGATCTACAGCAATGCGTCGCGATCCTTGCGCAACTCGGCCATGGTGGCCGTCATCGATAACTTGCCCTGCGTGAGCAACGTGCGTGCATACCGCAGGATGGCAATAGCCAAGATCGTATAGACGGCGGCAACCAGCAGCAGGATTTTCCAGCCCAGCGTATCCCAGGCGAGCACCACCAGCAATGCTGTCCAGGAACCAAGGGCAAAACAGATGGCAACGATGCCGAGCGCACCGATGAACAGTAACCGGGCCAGGTTGTCGCGAACTTCACCGAGTTCCAGTGCAGCCAGCTCGGCGCGGTTCATCAGCAATCCGCCCAGTCCCTTCAGGATGCCGCCGAGACCATTGATGAGGCTGGGCTGCGATTGTTCGGATTGTGCTTCATCCGCGCCCGCTTGCTGCTCCGCTGCGTTCTGTCGCTCCATCGGGCTGCGTTACTTGCGCGAGATGAGCATGCCAACCAGCAAGCCCACACCCGCTGCAATGCCGACCGCCTTCCATGGATGCTCATGCACGAATTCATCAGTGCTTTGCGCGGCGACCTTGCCTTTTTCGACGGCGACCGTCTGGATTTCATGGGCTTTTTCCATTGCGCTGTCGAGCAATGTGAGGCCTTTGGTACGCAGTTCTTCCGCTTTTTCGCCAGTGGCAAGGCCGGCTTCACGGAACAGGTCCTGCGCGTCCTTGACGAGGGTTTTCATATCGTTTCTTACAGTTTTGATGTTTGTGGTCAGCATGACGGCACTCCTGAGAAATTTAAGTAAGCAATGCAAGCTTGCCCGATAAACAGGGAGCAGGACTGAAGCAGTCCCGTCCTTCCTGCAGCGGACAACAGAATAGAAGCTTATTTATCTCAGGTAAGTTACGAAATGTAAAGCTTTCCGAGCAATCCGGCACCGATCCGTTTGCCGGTCAGCGCAGAAAACGGCCGTCCCTGGAAATCACTGTCAGCTCTACATAGCGCGAACCCTGATGGCTGGTCTTGCTGAAGTTAACCGCATAGCCGTCGAAATCGAGCTTGTTCATCGATTCCAGCGCCGACATGAAGCGCTCGCGCGTCAGGTCGCGGCCGGCCCGCTTCAGGCCTTCGACTGCAACTTTCGCATTCAGGAAGCCCTCCATCGAGGCAAACGACCAGTTCTTCACGCCCATCTTCGTCATGATCTGCTGGTATTCGCGCACGATGTTGCTGGTGGCAGAGAATGGAAACGGTGCGACTTGCGATACCACCACACCAATGCCTTCCCGGCCCAGGGCAGTAACCGAGGCCTGCGTTCCCATTACCGACAGCGCAAAGAACTGCATACCGGGAGCAATCTTGTTATATGCCTTGATGAATTCTGCCGAAGGTTTGCCGGCAGTGATCATCAATACCGCCTTCGGCCCGGATTCCGCGAGTGTCGCGGCTGCCTTGGCTGCATCCGAGGCATCGTTCTCGATAGCGGCAGTTGCGTGCGGCTTCAGGTCGCGCTTGGCAAGTGCCTTTTCTGCACCGGCCAGACCGTCCTTGCCGAACCCGTTGTTCTGGTAAACGATGGCGATACGCTCGATGCCGCGCACGCCCAGATGTTCGATGATTTTCTCGGTTTCATCGGCATAGCTCGCACGTACATGAAACATAAAACGGTTGAACGGCTTGCGCACGGACTCGGAACCGCTAAACGGTGCGATATGCGGAATGCCTGCCCGTGTGATGACAGGTATCAATGCGATATTGGCGGGCGTGCCGAGCACGTTGAACAACGCGAATACACCGTCTTTCTCGATGAGTTGCCGGGCATTGGCGACGCCCTTGTCGGTGTCATAGCCGTCGTCGAGCGTGATCAGCCTGATCTTGCGGCCGTTTATACCGCCTTGTGCGTTTACGTAATCGAAATACGCTTTCGATGCGATGGAAGTGTCATTGCCGAGTTCGGCAAGCGGGCCAGTCAGTGCAGTACTTTGGCCCAAAAGGATTTCATCGGCGCTGACGCCGCTTTCGGCATAAGCGCTCGGCAGCAAGGAGCCCATGAACAGGGCGGCGACGCCAACCAATCTTGAAAGACTACGCCAAGCAGAGAGAGAAGGCGACCGAATTGCCATGAATGTACTCCGGAGTAACGTTTGCGTTGAACAAAAGGAGAAAGGGAAGCCGCCGACGCTTGAGGCGGAAAAGCTCCATTTTTGATGCTAGGCAATTCTATGATGAGCGGCTGTCGTTTGCCTGACATTTAATGACGGCACAGGAAATTGTGCCGGAATTGGAACAGCCTCTTTAATCCCCCAGCTCTCGGCTGGTATTGAGTCATGTTGGTCGGTACAGGCAAAGAAAAAGCGGCCCAGGAGCCGCTTTGGAAGAGGGACCGCGCAAGCGGTCGCTTACTTACATCTTACTTGCCGGTGGGAGGCGGTGCAGAACTGGTGCCTCCGGTGGAGTTAGCGGAACCGCTGCTGCCGGAAGCCGACGAGCCTGAAGAAGCCGCGGGAGATTTCTTGGCCTTGGCTTTCTTCTTCGTTTTCTTGGCTTTTGGTTTTGCGTCAGTGGTCGTGTCAGTTCCACCGGCTGCGGAAGGTGCATCGGCAGAGCTGCCGGACGAGCCGGAAGCGCCGGAAGTACCCGGTGTGCTGTAGGACGTGCCTGCGGAGCCGGATCCACCCGGGGTACCGGAAGGATCGCCCGTGCCGGCCGCAGACGGGCTGGACGCTCCAGACCTTCCGCTTGGGCTGGAGGCCGAAGAACCGGAGGAGCCGGAAGAACCGGACGCGCCCGACGACGAGGTGCCGCTGCTGCCCGACGAGGTATCCGAAGTGCTTGACGGCATGGTGCTTGAACTGCTGCTACCGCTGGCGCCCGGCGTATTTTGCGAAGGCATGGGCGAGGACGGTGATGTTGCGCTGCTGCCGGAACGCGGATCTGCGCCAGAACCGGCACTTTGTGCCAGTACAACGGAGGACACCGACGCGACCATAACAAAGGACAATGATCGAAGTGTGGTTTTCAATGGCATATGGGACTCCTTCTGTTAAACGAAAAGCATCATCGATGCAGCATCTTGGATGTGATGCCTGTACGTGCGTTCAGCAGGAGCCCAGCCGCATTCCCGGGTTACTTATTAAAAGTTTTGCAAGTTATTGAATTTAAAAGAGTTTCATCAATGTAAAAATCTGTAACCAAAAGGTGCGGCATGCGCAGGGACGCTGCAAAAAGCTGCTTGCGGGGAAATTATGGACAGGTAAAGGGGTCGTGGGAGAAGAGCAACGCTTCTGCGCATTTCCAGCGCATTATTGAAACCAGCGGGCGCCCAGCCTTTGGCCTGAAAGCGCTCGCTTCGGGAAATTAGAGCAATTTCAACCGTCGGTTACCGATCCATTTGCGGCTCGGCGATGGTGCGCAACTGGAAACGCCCATCATTGTTGAACAACCAGGTTTCCGAAATATCCAGACGGCCATTGCGCACCAGATGCGACGCCGGCTTGGGGAACGGCGCCGAATTTTGCAGGGTTGCCAGAGCAATCTTTTCGGTTTCGCGGTCGCGGTTGGAACGCATGATTTCGCTGCGAACCAGCTGCCCGTGTTCATCGACCGCATAACGCAACACCACCACCGAGCGCAGCAGCGCCTGTGGGCGACCGGAATATACCTTGTTCGAATTCATCTGGGAGATACGCATTGCCAGATCGCGCTTGTAGCCATCGAGCGTATTTGCATTCGACTGTGACTGCGCATTGCTTTCGGCGCGGCCGTTTTTTTCCGCTGAACGCTGAACCGGCGTATCAGGTGACTGGCTGGCGCAGCCGGCCAGAATGCTGGCGATGAGAGCAGTGGCGAGTCTGATCTGCATGATGAATGTCTCCGTCAAATTATTGGTTTGGCGTGCGCAGCAGAGGCGCTGGACGCACGGAAAGTTGTCGAATGGAACCTTCCCTTATCAACATAGTGCAGATCGATTTATGCCTTGAAGCAATCTTACCTGTCGTTACAAATCAATAGCTTAGCTTACGTTCTGCCGCTGTTTTGTCTCTTAATCAAAATGCCTTTGCAACCGGAACCGCTCGGTGGCCGCAACCAGCGCTGCAACGGTGCCGGGTTCGTAAGCTGAATGTCCGGCATCGCCAATCATTTGCAGACGCGCCTCCGGCCATGCTGCATGCAGGCGAAACGCCGACCATGGCGGACATACCACGTCGTAGCGGCCCTGCACGATCACCGCAGGCAAATGACGGATGCGTTCGATATGTCGTATCAAATGATCCTCGCCTAAAAATCCCTGATGCAGGAAGTAATGCGCTTCCAGCCGGCCAATGCCCAGGCTGACGCTATCGGAGCTGGAATCATCGATGGCTTCCGGATCCGGCTTCAGGAACAGGCAACGTCCTTCATAACGGCTCCAGCTGCGCGCCGCCGGCATATAGATGGCAGGATCGTCGCAGAACAGTCGCTGCGCATATGCTTGCAACAGGTCGCCGCGCTCTTCCGGCGGAATCGGCGCGATGAAATCCGCATGCGCTTCCGGGAAAAACCAGCGTATGCCGTTCATGAACCAGTCGATCTCGGCCGATGTGCACAGGAACACGCCACGCAGGATAAAGCCGAGGCAGCAGTCCGGATGTTTCTGCCCGTACGCGAGTGCCAGCGTCGCTCCCCAGGAGCCGCCGAACACCAGCCATTGTTCGATGCCGAGCAGTTGGCGCAGGCGTTCGATGTCGTCGATCAGCAGTTGCGTGGTGTTGTTGTGATATTCACCCAGCGGCGTCGATTTGCCGGCACCGCGCTGGTCAAAGAGCACGATGCGGTAGTGCGCCGGGTTGAAAAAGCGCCGATGTCGCGGTGACAAGCCGCCGCCGGGCCCGCCATGCAGGAACAACACCGGCATGCCCTCGGGATTGCCGCATTCTTCCCAGTACAGCGTATGGATGTCGTCGAGCGGCAGCATGCCGTGCCGGTAAGGCTCGATCGGCGGGAACAATGAGAGTTCGGTTTTGAGGTCGGTCATCGTGCGGGCCCTGTGCATTCCACATGCGGCCATTGTGCTCCAATGCTAGCCAAACACAAAAATTTCCTGTAGACTTCGCCCCCTTCAGACGTGGGAACAATACGTCGCATATTTCGGCATGCCGGAATATGAGCAGCTTTCAGGAGTGGTAGTTCAGTTGGTTAGAATACCGGCCTGTCACGCCGGGGGTCGCGGGTTCGAGCCCCGTCCACTCCGCCAAAATTAAAAAGACGAACCATCTGGTTCGTCTTTTTTTTCGCCCTGCGCCAGCATGACAGTGAAGTTAAGCCGCTTTCTTCTGCTGCTCTTCCCCGCCCAAGGCTTCCACCAGGTCGCCGATCAGCTTTGCCAGTTCACCGGTCATCAATGCAAAATCGGTATCGAAACGCTCGTCCTCGTTCTGCATGGTCGAATCGGTGTTTTCCTTCAGCACATCGAGCGCAGCGACACGCTTGATCGCGAGCGATTCGGTCAGCACGAAAGAAACGCGGTCGCTCCAGGTCAACGCCAGCCGCGTGCATTGCTTGCCGGCGGCGATATGGCGGCGCACGTCTTCGGCTTCCAGCGTGTGGCGCACGTAGCGCACGGTGGCCTTGCCCTCGCCTGTTGCCCGCAGTTCCGTGTCCTGATCGACGGTGAAGCCGGCGGGCGCTTCATCGGCAGCCAGCCAGTCGGTCATTGCCGACAGCGGCGAACGCTCGGTGCGCAAGGATGCGAAGGGCAGCGTCTCCAGCGATTTCAGCAGCAGCTTGAATACTTCATCGGCCTTGGCCGGACTTGCGGCATCGACAACCAGCCAGCCGTTGACCGGATCGATCCACACGAACGTGCTGCGACGGATGGAGAAGGCGCGCGGCAGCAGCTCATCGGTGACCTGCTCCTTGAGTTCCTTCATCTGCTTGCGGCCCGGCTTGAAGCCTTGCTGTTCTTCGATTTCCGCGGCGCGCGCCTTCGTGACCTGATTGATCACCGTGGAAGGCAGCAGCTTTTTCTCGGTTGCGAGTTGCAACAGCAACTGGCGGTTGACGGTATGTACCAGCATGCCATTGTCACGTGGCGACACCCAGCCTTGCGTTTGCATGTCGAGATTGCCGCAGGACGCAAAGGTCTGCGGCGCGAGGCTTGCTTCGAGTTGTTCGGAAGTCATCGTCCACGGTGCGGTGAGACGATAGATTTGCAGATTCTTGAACCACATGATGCGTACCTGAAAAAATGGGAGAGCCATTTTAACCGGCACGGCGCTGCAGCGTCAGGTGCGATTCTCAGGAGGACAAGTTTGTTGTTTCCTCGCCAAACAGGCCCAGCTGATAAACATCGTCATCCTCTTCAAGCCGCACGCCGACACCGAGCAGACGCACCGGACGCTTGCTGCGACTGCGCGCGGTTTCCAGCAGCTTGCGACATAAATCCGCATCGAGCGTAGCGCTGACGCATTCGGCGGTAGTGCGGCGGAAATCGGCGAAACGTATTTTGACGAATAGCTTGCGAATATGACGCTCGGCGTTCGCGCGTTGTATACGTTTATGCAATAGCTCGATCAATGGCAGCAATTCACGCTGGCAGGCGTTGATATCGGGAAGATCGGTGACATAGGTTTCTTCCACGCTCACCGATTTGCGCTCCTGGCTGGCGCTCACTTGACGGCGGTCGATACCGCGGCACAGGCCATAGAGATTGCCGCCAAACTTGCCGAAGTGGTGCTGCAATTCGGTAATCGACCAGAGACGCAGGTCGGCGCAGGTGGAGGCGCCGAGCTTCTTGAGTTTCATCGCCGTGACCTTGCCGACGCCAAACAGTTTATCGACCGGCAATGCAGCAACGAAGGCATCGACATCCTGCGGGCGGATCACGAATTGGCCGTTCGGCTTGTTCCAGTCGCTGGCGATCTTTGCAAGGAACTTGTTGGGTGCGATACCGGCAGATGCCGTAATGCCAACGGTTTGTGCAATGCGCGCACGGATTTCCTGCGCAATCAGTGTCGCACTGCCCTTGCAATGCGGCGAATCGGTGACGTCGAGATACGCTTCATCCAGCGACAGCGGTTCCACCAGATCGGTATAGTCGCGGTATATCGCGAGAATCTGCTTCGACGCCACGCGGTATTTTTCCATTGCCGGAGGCAGCACAATCAGGTCAGGGCAACGCTGCAGCGCCTGTGATGTCGGCATGGCGGAACGCACACCGAAATGCCGCGCCTCGTAGTTGCAGGTGGCGACGACGCCGCGCTGATCAGGCCGTCCGCCGACCGCCAGCGGACGCCCGCGCAAAGCCGGATCGTCGCGCATTTCCACTGCGGCATAGAAGCAGTCGCAGTCGCAATGGATAATTTTTCGAAGCGGCACGCTCACGATGACAAGTACGACGAAGGGGAAGAATGCATTGTACGGCGAGCCCCGGGCTTATGCCTGAAGGCAAGTCAGGGCACGCGCAAAATTTACCGTCGCGAGCGCAGGAATTTCCAGGATGTTTTGTCAACAATCACGCGCCTGTACATTCCCCGGGCGTGCAACGGCAATTGCAATGACGACTTCAGCGGCATGGATATTGCAGCCGACTTTCGAGTTGGCCGGTATGGCAGGAGAACGTATACATGCTTGCCGACACGGCTATTTTCCACATTGCTTCAGGAGCACATCATGGCAACCAGCACTTTGGACCCGGAAAACACACCCGAGCCGGATCGCCGGCTAAACAAGGGACACGGCACCGGCGCACTCGGGCCGAGCGATACTTCGGACAGCGGCAGCGACGTGCAAGGCGGACTGAGGTGGGGAGCGGAAGCCGATATCGGCCTGGACAAAGGGACGTATGAAGATCCTGACAGCGGGCCGCGCGACGCAAGCGCCGGCCCGGATATCGGCGACGCGGAACTCGACAGCGACACCGATGCGCGTGGCACCGGCGAAGTCGGAACGGCGGGCCGCGACTCGGATATAGAAATGGGAAGCGACATTGACGTTGACCGGATCGACTACATCAACCCGGAAGATGAACCGTACAATGCCATGCCTGACATGCTGGCGCCGCGCACGCGGCATCCAAACCGCCAGCACCGGCGCTAACGTCTGTAGCGCGAATCAGTAATCGCCTTCGGACACCAGGAAATCCGTCAGCAGCATTTCCTGCACTCTGGTGGTTTGCAGTGTTTCATTGCCTGCGGCGCGCAGGGTATTCTGCAGCGTTTGCAGGCCATTGCGCGCATGCGCACCGAGTACCTGTTGCGGATCGAGTTCCATCAATACCCGGTGCGCCACCTGTTGCAGCGCGTGCTTGTTGGCAGCCGCCCAATCCGCGTCGGCCTCGCTGGTTCTGACAACAAGCGTAGCGGACATGGAGTGACCATCGCGGCTGATCGCCACGGGGGGCAGTGAAACGTAATGGATATTCTTTGCGAGCTGATCGCGATGTTGCAGGTAGAACCAGGCAAGTACAAAACCGATTGCGAGCACGACCACCACAATGGCGACTGTGCGTATTAGCCAGTGATTGTGTCGAAAGCTTGTGCGCATGGAAGAAAATGAAAAAACGAATCCGCCATTCTACCCGCGCGGCATATCGGGTTCGGCCAAAGAATTTCAAAAGCTGACGCGACTAATGGGCCTTGTCCGGCTGCACCAAGATCCATGGTTTGACCACCACGGTCCACAATTCGGCCTCAGCTTCTAGCCATGCGCTTGCCTGCGCGTCACTGACCTTGGCGATGCTTCCCTCTGCCAGCCATTGCGCAACCGCGTTCTTGTCATCGCCGGCAATGCGCGCTGCCACCTCGATCATGTCCAACTGTTCACTGACCGCGATCACGGTGCCGGATGCAAAAAAACGCAGCAGCTCCTTCCACTGCATGCGTGAAGTTTCTCCATTGAGCTTGGCGCGGAGGAGGTCGCCCTGTTTATCGCTTTGACTCATATTCAATAGTGTGGCGGTTTTTCGTTCACCGGGCCGCCGCTGCCGGCGGCATCACGCATTTCCCTGATGTGCCGTGCCAGCGCCGTACACAGCGCTTCCAGCTCATCGAGCTTTTTCTGTTGCTGGTAAATCGTCTGGTTCAGTGCGTCGATCAGGTCTTCCTGGCGCGCAAGCTTGATTTCGATATCGACCAAGCGGTCTTCGGTTGTCATAACTGAGTTTTCCAATGCGTTATCCCGCAACCGCGTATTTTAAAGCTTGCTGACAGTAAAGCTCCATTGCTTGATTCGAAAGGGAGAAGGATATTCACATTTACCTGAAGATAGGCAGCTTGCAAAGCTGGAACTGCAGGATGAGCATCTTCTACTGAGGAATGCGGATACGGAGAATAAAAGGGTTCACCTGTTCTGCGCCTTGGATTAAAGTGCAGCCATGCGATCAACCAAAGCCAGTGCCGCGATCATGCGGCTTAATGCACGCGACAGCGAATACCGCTATTCCCTCGGGATGACCGGCAACGGCCTGTTCCATCTTTTACGTGCCTCGCCCGGCGCGGCACCGGAGAGAGTCAGCAGCGACCTGCCGCTGGACGAGTTCGTGCAGCTTGTGAATCAAACCGGACCGCAGAAGAAAGTAAAAGTCAGTAAATACGATGCCGCGTTTGAGAAGCAGCTTGGCAACCGCAACGGCGACCAGAAAAACTGAAACCATAAACGAAAAAGCGCGCAGTACGAAACTGCGCGCTTTTCTTTGGTCTGCTGCTGCGGGCTTACGCCCGCTAGGCATTAGAACGTGTGACGAATGCCGACGTTGAAGGTCGACGGGTCTTCGCCTGCAACAACTCCGCCTGCACCTGCAGTTGTGGTTGTGCTGCCAAAGCCAGATGTACCAAACGCTTGGCGGGCACCAGCATCGTTCTTGATCCGTGCATACGAGGTGTAGAAGTTCGTGCGCTTGGACAGAGCGTAGGTATAGCCAATAGCCCACATGTCGGAATCGGTGTTTGTGCCAATATCATTGCTGCGGCGTGTATAAGATGCCAGGACAGTGCCAGCACCGATCGGAGCGCTGACGCCGATCATCATGTCGTCGCTGTCAACACTGGTTACGCCAGCTGCTGTCTCGCCATCGTTACGTGCATAAGCAGCATGCAGCTTTGCTACGCCGAAGTCGTAAGCGCCACCCACCATGATGGTGTCTGCGTTGCCGGTTTGAACAGCGCCGGTAGCGAGCTCTTGCCTGTGATAAGCGAGGACTGCACGGATCGGGCCATTGTTATAAGCACCCGACAGGCCAATTTGACGACCAGTTTTGGTATCACCCGCGACTTCACCAAAAGAGTATGCAGCCTGACCCACGAAACCGCCGAAGTTATTGGTCGTGTAGTTGATGGTGTTATCGGTACGCTCGCCGTACACATTAAACATATTGGCAGCATTACCAGCCAAGCCCAGACCAAACGGATCGATGCTTTCTACAGCCACGCGGATCGGGGCATATTGACGACCAAGCTTGACAGCACCAAAGCCGCCTTGCAGGCCCACCCATGCTTGGCGACCGAACAGGCGAGTATTGGCAGCGTCGCTTTGAGCCAGCGTGCCAGTATCTGCGTTAAAACCATTTTCCAGCGTAAAGATCGCAGACAGGCCACCACCGAGGTCTTCGGTACCTTTGAAGCCGATACGGCTACCGGATTGCAGACCGCTTCCCAGGCCGGTAACACTATCTACACCATTGTCGGTACGGTAAACGCCCGCATCAACAACACCGTAAATCGTCACATTGGTTTGAGCAGATGCTGCGCCAGCAAAAGCGCCCAGTACTGCAAGTGCAAGAAGTGATTTTTTCATTTTTGAAATTCCCAAGTTGTTGAACCAAGAACCGGCGTCTGCTACAACCGGTCAGAGTTAATCGGGCAAAGGTTGCAAACCCGAGTCCCTCCCCCTCTTATTTATTTATTGTCATAAATCAATGCGCTTTCAAGCGCGTCGATATGATTTTTTCCGTCGGAAAGTTTCTGCTATATGAATAAAACTGCAGGTAGTTGAACTGCGCTTGAACTCATCGAAAAGAAACTAAACAGACGAACAAGATTGTGCTTAGTGTACGTGACAAGTTGATGACATGGAGGAGAGTGTGGCGCAAATACCACCCTATTCTTTGCAACAACATATTGCAGAAAACGAATATAAAAAAAGGCCCGTTGCCTTGCGGCTGCGGGCCAAGTCAACCTTTGGAGATTTGGGAAGACGGGTAAAGCATGCCTGAGAATCATGACCTGCCGATGACATGCTGCTGCCTATTTTTTCAGCATCGCGCGCATCTTTAAACAGGCCGTTTTTTAACGGGACGATGCAAATACGTTTGATTCCCGACAATATGAATGCGGTGAGCTAAAGTAGCTTGTAATTTGAGGTTATTGGCACTGTCCACACCCAAATCCGCTGCATAAGGAAAGGCACTTAATCATGAAACGCATGATCTTTGTTGCGATGCTTCTGCCTGTTCTGCTTGCCTGTGAGCGCAAGCAAGAAAGTGCATCCTCCCCCTCTGAAGCCGGAAACCAGGGCACGGCGCAATCTGCCCAGCAGCCAGCGACCGCCTCCGAGCCGCCTGCGTCGCCTCCATCACAAGCAGCGGGCCAAGCGCCTTCGTCCGAGCCATCCGCATCCACCAGCGCTGCAAAGAAACCGTCGGGCGCTTCCGAAAAAAGCTCGGGCAGTTCCGGCGAATACACCGTCTCTGCAGGCGACACCTTATCCGGCATTGCGAGGGACCATGGCGTGAATCGTGCAGACCTCGCCCGGTGGAATGACATCAAGGATCCGAACAGGATTCATCCCGGCCAAACCCTCAGATTTTCGGAACCAAATTCTCGATAACCGCTTGAATTTGCATGGCCAGCAGTAGAGTTCCTCCAGCGGGATATCGGCGGTAATTTGCGCAGGCGGGCAGCATGCTGCCCGAAACCCCTGCTGCGCCCTCACGTACGATTGCGCTTCTCGGACAAAACCCGGATCGCTCGCTACGGTTTTTAAACAGGCTCTTAGGCGACTTTGGGTTTCTGTAACAACGCTTTCAGATTCGCCAATCGATCCTGCGGGGTCATCACTTCGTCTTCCTTCGGCACGGCATCGCCTTCGTCGAGCTTCATTTCCTTGATGAAGCGCGATACATCGCAGTTGATGCTTTCGCGCGCGCGCTTGCGCTTCTTGCACCAGGTGATGTGCAGGCTGCGCTGCGCACGTGTGATGCCGACGTACATCAGGCGGCGCTCTTCCTCGATGCGAGCGGCCAGCGTGTCGATCGGCGCATCCGGATCGCCCTTGTGCGGCAGAATGCCTTCTTCGACGCCGACCAGAAATACGTGCGGGAATTCGAGGCCCTTGGAAGCATGCAGCGTCGACATGCGCACCGCATCCGGCTCTTCGTCGCGACCTTCGAGCATGGTCATCAGCGCAACCATTTGCGTCAGTTCCAGCAAGCTCTTTTCTTCATCGTTGCCGTCCTTGCCGCCGGTGCCCTTCTCTTTCAGCCAGGAGGTGAAGTCGATCACGTTCTGCCATTTGCTTTGCGCCTGCCGGTCGTCAAAAGTGTCGTACAGATAGGCTTCGTAGTTGATCGCCTTCATCATCTCATCCAGCAGTTCGGCCGCATTCTCACCGCGCTTGCTGGCTCTGGCTTCGAGGCCGTTGATGAAGTTGCAGAATTCGCGCAGGGGATTGAGCTGGCGGTCGGCGAGCTTACCTTCGATGCCGCCCTTGAATACCGCTTCGAACAATGAGCATTGCCATTGCCCCGCAAATGCGCCGAGCGCTTCCAGCGTGGATTGGCCGACGCCGCGCTTGGGCGTGGTGACGGCGCGGATGAACGCAGGATCGTCGTCGCCGTTGGCCACCAGCCGCAGGTAACTGACGATGTCCTTGATTTCGGCACGGTCAAAGAAGCTCTGGCCGCCGGAAATCGTGTACGGGATGCGTTCCTTGCGCAAGGCCTGTTCGATCACGCGCGCCTGATGATTGCCGCGATACAGGATCGCATAGTCGGAAAAACGCGCGCGGCGCTCGAACTTGTGCGCGGAAATCATGATCGCTACCTGCTCGGCTTCCTGCTCGTCATCCGGCATTGCCAGCACCTTAACGGGGTCGCCCAGACCGTGTTCGGACCATAGCTGCTTTTCGAACAGCTTCGGGTTGTTGCCGATAACAGCATTTGCCGCCTGCAGGATGCGGGTGGATGAGCGGTAGTTCTGTTCCAGCTTGATCACTCGGAGATCGGGAAAATCGACCTGTAGCTGCTTCAGGTTTTCGATGGTCGCACCGCGCCATGCGTAGATCGCCTGATCGTCATCGCCTACCGCGGTAAACATCGGCTTCTTGCCGAGGCCGGTGACCAGCAGTTTCACCAGTTCGTACTGGCAGGTATTGGTGTCCTGATATTCATCGACCAGCAGGTAGCGCAGTTTGCGCTGCCATTTGTCGCGCACGGCTTCGTTGTGACGGAACAGTTCCACCGGCAAGCGGATCAGGTCGTCGAAATCGACCGCCTGATAGGACGACAACGTGGCGACGTAATTGCGATAGATGCGCGCAGCCTGCGCTTCGTCTTCGGTGACTGCTTCCTTGATGGCGCGATCGGGATCGATAAGGCCGTTCTTCCACAGCGACATCGCGGTCTGGATACGGCGGATCATCTGCTTGTCGGTTGTGCAGGCAAGATCCTGTACCAGCGAGAAGCAGTCGTCGCTGTCCATGATGGAGAAACGGTCTTTCAAGCCCAGCTCCTTCGCCTCGCGCCGCAGGATCTGCACACCGAGCGAATGGAAGGTACAGACCGTCAGGTGCTTGGCTTCCTTCGGGTTTTTCAGCAGCTTGGCGATACGCTCTTGCATTTCCAGCGCAGCCTTATTGGTAAACGTGACGGCGGCGATATTACGCGCGTCGTAGCCGCAGTTCTCCACCAGATGCGCGATCTTGGTCGTGATCACGCGCGTCTTGCCGGAACCGGCGCCGGCCAGTACCAGGCACGGGCCTTCCATGTAGTTGACGGCTTCGCTTTGCGGGCGATTCATACCGTGCGTTGCGTGATGCGGAGCGTGAGACATGCGGGAGAAATGGAAAGGAGACGCAGAAAAGAAAAGCGAGCCATTGTATCAGTGCAAGTGCCTGCTCTTCGCGCCCTTGCAAGATCGGCAAGCGCCGCTGTGTGCCTAAACAACATGCTGCATCGAGGCTTTGCCAATGCGTTTTGTACAATAGTCATTGTCCGTCGGGCCTTGCGCATCGTGCGTCAGGCGCCGACCATCGGCAATGCCGCGTTCCACCGGAGCCTCCATGAAGTGCATGCCCTCCCTGCTGATTCCGGGACTTCTTGTCTTGTTGACAGCCTGCGCCGAAAAAGCAGGCGATTACTTTCCCGGCTATGCGGAAGGCGAATATGTGCGGCTGTCGACACCGATCGCCGGCACCCTCGTCAAGCTGCATGTGCAACGCGGCGACCGGGTGCAGGCGAACGCGCCAGCCTTCGTGCTGGAGCAGGACAGCGAACGCGCGGCGCGCGAAGAAGCGGCATCGCGCGTGCAGCGTGCGCAGGCACAGCTGGAAAACCTGAAAAAAGGCAGGCGCCCGGACGAAATCGCCGCGCTGCAGGCGCAACTGACGCAGGCCGATGCTGCTCTGGCTCTTTCTGCGAACAATCTGGCGCGACGCAGGCAACTGGTTGCGGACAAGTTCATCTCGCCCGCCAACCTGGATGAAGCGCGTGCCGCATTCGATCGGGACCAGGCACGCAGGAATGAATTGCGGGCGCAACTGCGCGTCGCAAAACTCGGCGCGCGCCCCGATGAAATCGATGCCGCCCAACAGGAGCTGAATGCGGCACAAGCCCAACTGGCGCAAGCGCAATGGCGGCTGGAGCAGAAGACGCAGCGCATCCCGGTCGACGGCGACGTCAACGATGTGCTGTACCGCGAAGGCGAATTCGTGCAGGCCGGCAGCCCGGTTGTCAGTCTTTTGCCGCCGCAGAACATCAAGGTGCGCTTCTTTGTGCCGGAGGCGGTATTGGGTAGCTTGCGCCTCGGGCAGGAAGTGGTTCTGAACTGCGATGGCTGCAAGGCGGCGATCCCGGCCCGCATCAGTTATCTGTCGCCTGCACCGGAATACACGTCGCCGCTTATCTACAGCAAGGAGAACCGCGCGACGCTGGTGTTCATGATCGAAGCGCGACCCGCGCCGGAGCATGCACGGTCGCTGCATCCGGGCCAGCCGGTTGAAATTCGGCCTGTCAATGCGGCAGAAAAGCGGGAAGAAACGCCGAAGAAAGTACAAAAGGGCGCGCAATGAACGGCGCTGCCATCATCGATGTGCGCGGTCTGACCAAGCGCTACGGCGACCGCACCGTGGTCGACCATGTCGATATGCGGGTGGAGCGCGGGCGTATCTACGGCTTCCTCGGCCCCAACGGCAGCGGCAAGACCACCACGATCCGCATGTTGTGCGGCCTGCTGACGCCGGACGACGGCAGCGGTACCTGCCTCGGTTTCGACATCCGCAGCGAATCGCGCAAGATCAAGCGCGAGGTCGGCTACATGACGCAGAAATTCGGACTGTATGAAGATCTAAGCATCGAGGAGAATCTGGCGTTCGTTGCACGCGTCTATGAAGTGCCCGATCCGGGGCGCAAGGTCGAGGACGCACTAGAGCGTCTCGGCCTCGCCAGCCGCCGCACGCAACTGGCGGGCGCGCTGTCCGGTGGCTGGAAGCAGCGTCTCGCACTGGCCGCCTGCCTGCTGCACGACCCACAACTGTTGCTACTCGACGAGCCGACTGCCGGCGTCGATCCAAAGGCGCGACGCGAGTTCTGGGATCATCTGCATGAACTGACCGCCGCAGGACTGACGGTGCTGGTATCGACGCATTACATGGATGAGGCGGAACGCTGCCACCAGCTTGCTTACATCGCGTACGGCAAGCTGCTCGCGCAGGGAACCGCGCAAGACCTGATCGCGCATGCGAGCCTGACCACCGTGTCGATCAGCGGCCCCGGCCTGGCGGGTGTGGCGCGCGCATTGCGCACGCATGAGTCAATCCATGTTGCGTCCTTCGGCACCGCGCTGCATGTCAGCGCGCAGTCGGCCAGCGAACTCGATATTGCGCTCGCTCCATTTAGGGACGGAGATCTACGCATCGCGCCGGTCGATACCAGCCTCGAAGACGTGTTCATCGCGCTGATGCAGCGCTCCACCGATAACTGGAAGGTGTCATGAGCTGGTCACGCCTGCTCGCCATCCTGATCAAGGAATTCCGCCAGATCCGGCGCGACCGGCTGACGTTTGCGATGATGGTCGGCGTGCCCATCCTGCAACTGGTGCTGTTCGGCTTTGCGATCAATACCGACCCGAAGCATTTACCGCTGGCAGTGGTGCAGGCGGACCAGAGTGAATTCTCGCGCAGCCTCATTGCCAGCCTGGAAAACTCTGGTTATTTCCGCGTGACAGAGCGTCCGCGCAGCGAGGAGGAAGGCAACCGGCTGCTGGATGAAGGACGCGTGCAGTTCCTGCTGGTAGTGCCGCCGGACTTTGCGCGGCAACTGTTGCGCGGCGAGCGGCCTGCGGTGCTGCTGGCAGCCGATGCGACAGACCCTGCCGCATCCGGCAATGCGCTTGCGGCGCTGAACGCCATCGGCCGTCAGGCGCTGGCGCGCGACTTGAGCGGGCCGCTACGCACTCTACAGGCCAGCGAAGCGCCGTTCGAGATCCGGCCGCAGCGCCGCTACAACCCGGAAGGCATTTCGCGCTACAACATCGTGCCGGGCCTGATCGGCGTGATCCTGACGATGACGATGGTGATGATGACTTCGCTGGCGATGACGCGCGAACGTGAGCGTGGCACCATGGAAAACCTGCTGGCCACGCCGGTGCGTCCGCTGGAAGTCATGGTCGGCAAGATCGCGCCCTACATCCTGATCGGTTATGTGCAGGTGGCGGTGATCCTGCTGGCCGCACGCCTGCTGTTCGATGTGCCAATGGTCGGTAGCCTCGTGCTGTTGTCAGTGGCACTGGTGGTGTTCATCGCCGCCAATCTCGCGGTTGGCTTCACCTTTTCCACCATTGCGGAGAACCAATTGCAGGCGATGCAGTTGACCTTCTTCTTTTTCCTGCCCTCGATGCTGCTTTCGGGCTTTATGTTTCCATTTCGCGGCATGCCGGGCTGGGCGCAGATGCTGGGCGAAACGCTGCCGCTCACCCATTTCCTGCGCATCGTGCGCGGAATCATGTTGAAGGGAAATGGGATCAGCGAAATTGCACCGAGCGTCTGGCCGATTGCCTTGTTCATGCTGGTGGCAGGACTGATTGCATTGAAACGCTACCGGCAGACGCTCGATTGATTACAGCGCGGGCTTGCGCCTGAATAGTGCCAGCTGCAATCTGTTGAGTGCACGTGCAACAGCGACCGGCAGACGCGTCCGGTATCCGGCATAGTCGAACGAGCGCGGCAGATCGACGCGGATCGTGCAGTTGCCCACCGCCTCGGCCAACACCAGGCCGCCGTTCGGAATGACGTAGGTTCTGCCGGGCCGCAAGAAAACGTCGAACGGCTGATCATATGCGGTAATCCATGCGACGCCACTCAGGCACTGCACCCGGCGGCCCTTGGCGCCGGTCAGGCGCAGCGGAAGGTTTTCCACCAGTTCGCATTCCACCCGGTTCCGGGTTGCTGTCAGTACTTTCGGTTCCATCGCATCGCTCCTTTCGTCTGATGAAGTCATAGCGTACGTGGATCGCCGGACGCGAAACAGGCGCAGCGAATCGAAATTGTGATCGTTACAGTGCAGCTCGCATTAAACTGTACTGGTCAAAAAAATATCGAACTGTATCTTTGTAGGCATCGACACCGCCCGCACAATAAATCCATGTCCGCACAAATCAACCTCTACGAACATCTGGCCGATGAACTCGGTGCGCTGATCGCGAGCCGGGTGTTCGCACCAGGCGACCGGCTGCCGTCGATCCGCCATCTGTCGCAGCAGAAGCGGCTGTCGATCAGCACCGTGATGCAGGCGCTGCGCCTGCTGGAAGACCGGGGTTTGATCGATGCGCGGCCGCAGGCGGGGTTTTATGTGCGGCACCGCGCACGCAGCCTGGTTGCCGCCGGCGATTCGCAATCCCTGAAGGAATCGACCTATGTCGGCATTAATAATCTGCTGACCCAGGTGCTGCATGCCAACCGGTCGCCCGGCACGGTACAGCTCGCACTGTCGTGCCCGCCGGACGATCTGCTGCCGATCAGACGCCTGCAACAGGTGATGGGCAGTGTCGCGCGCCATCGACCGGACATGCTGACGCAGGACGGCTGCTTCGACACGAATGAACCGAACTTCGTGCGGCAGGTGATCCGCCGCGCAGTCGATTGGGGCCGTATCGATCCACGCGAAATCATAGCCACCAACTCCTGCACCGAAGCGATGAGCGTAGCGCTGCGCGCGGTGGCCAAGCCGGGCGACACCATCGCGATCGAATCGCCGACTTACTTCGTGCTGCTGCAGCTGATCGAAAGCATGGGCATGAAGGCGCTGGAAATCCCGACCGATCCGAAGACCGGACTGTCGATCGATGCGCTGGAACTGGCAATGCGCGAAGGCCTGGTGCAGGCTTGCATGCTGGTGCCGAATGCGAACAATCCGCTCGGCTGCATCATGCCGGAAGAAAATAAGAAGCGCCTCGCGAGCCTGCTTTCGCAATACGACATTCCGCTGATCGAAGACGATGCCTATGGCGACCTGTGCTTCACCGCCGAACGGCCGTGGCCGGTGAAGGCGTATGACAGCAGCGGGCATGTGCTGCTGTGCTCGTCGTTCTCGAAAAGCGTGAGCCCGTCGGCGCGCGTGGGTTATATCGTTGCCGGCCGTTATGCGCAAAAAGTGGCGCTTCTGAAGAATGTCGCCAGCGGCGGCACCAATCATTTCTTCCAGGCGGTGCTGGCCGATGTGATTAGCAGCAGCAGCTACGACAACCAGCTCAGGAAAGTACGACGCGCGCTGGCGCAGCGGATTGCACGGATGTCGGATGCGGTGTTGAAATACTTTCCCGCCGAGTGCTCGGTATCTACGCCGCAGGGCGGTCTCGTGCTGTGGGTGCAGATGCCGCCGGAAGTCGATGCACTGGCGCTGCACAAGCGCGCCATCGAGCGGCATATTGCCTTCATGCCGGGGTCGCTGTTTTCCGCCTCCGGCAAGTTCGGCAATTACATGCGCCTGAACTGCGGCAACATGTGGAGCGCGGAAATCGAAAACGCGATGCGCTTGCTCGGCACGCTGGTGCATGAGGCGCTTGAGCGCCAGCCTGCCATCGTCAGAGTGGCCTGACTTCACAGCGTTTTCCTTCGAAGGATTTCATCAACTCCCATATTCGCGGGATGGCGCAGGTCGTGGAAGCGTATGTACCATTTCGCCCAATAGACATAGGTGCGCTCGGGGCTGAACGAATAATGCTTGTCCCTGATGCAACGGCGCAACTGACCGAGTAACCGGCGTTGCCTTTCTGGTATCGTCTCGGGCAGGCCTTGTTTCACGTTTATTTAATACTGCATAAATATGCAGTTGCTGGGCCAAAGCCAAGCCCCGTGCAGTTTCCGGGTTATCCAACGAATTGCATAACGGCTCGCGGTCGTGCATAGCGGCTTGAGCTGTCCTGTTAAATGTACAGTTAAGCCTTGAGCTACCACGCACCTATGCGCAATCTCATTTTCATATTTCTCCTTTTGGCTTCAACATCCGGCCGCGCAACTGGAGTTTGTCCAGACGACTTCAAGAGCTTCAAGAACGCCAACAAAACCATAGGTCTACTTAAAGCGCTCAATCCACTTAAAATTGAATCTTCCGAATCAGATAATTGCGCTCCAAAGACCTTCAGCACTATCGCGTTTGGAATACCCCTTTGCTTGTTTGGAGAAGAAGTTCCCGCAATGACTGCTGGTTTTTCGGCACTTGTGGATACAGAAGAGATCATTTCTTACGGCTACTATTTTAAATATTCCACAGCGGTTCACGAGAAACTACTATCGATCCTTAAGAAGCAATATTCCGAATTGCTCCCTTCTGAGTATCCCGATCGTTACAAGACGCTTCCTGTTCATCAGGAAGTCACGGCCTTATTCAAATTTGGCGATGCTTTGATTGCACTGGGGAAGCCATCTGAGGGCATGCCCGGCCCTTGGATTTCGTCGGTTGGATTTGAAACGCTTAAGCACATTGATATTAATCATCGCGATTCAAACACATGCCGGTAGAGCCTAACCAATCATTCCAGCGGACCGCCAAAATGCTGCGCATTTCGTCGCCCCTTTTTCTACAGCCTCGTTAGCCCTAACACACGAATTCCTATGATCATTCAACGCAGCCTGGCTTTGGTACTAGCAGCCTTTTTCCTTGTGTCGTGCGCTTCTGTCCAACTTCAAGATGAAGTAGGAACATCTGCCGA
>DATFAZ010000016.1:0-12749 GCA_035254105.1 Noviherbaspirillum sp.
GGTTGCGGCCGGCAAAGCGCGTGACCGCAAGGGCAATCCGATGACGATCAAGGTAAAAGGCAAGGTCGAGCCTTTTTACCGATAACGCCTTTATGCCTTGCGCAACATAAGAAAGACTGGAAGAAGCCGCCTGCGACATGGAAGCAGGCGGTCAATCAGTCCACTATCGTTTTTGACGACCGTTTTACGAACGAGCCGCACGGAGATTTTTAGATTGATCTCCGCACACAAAACGTTGGACACCTTCGGAAGAAACCGTTCCGGACACAACTTGTTGCTCGACACCGGCGCTTTACATGTGACAGCTTAATCGTCGAAAAACGACACGGCTGTGTCCGCTTTCGAGGAAGCCAACTGACTGGTTTGGGTCGTTTTCCAACTTTCAATTGAACAAAGTCAATGACTGCTTGGAGCCACACTTTCGCCAGTTTATCGTTCAGAGATCGGTTCAAGTCGTAACCTGTAAACTTACCAAGTCTGATCGATCCGTCGCCGTAACGGTGATCATGTTCAGCGAACATGATCGCCTTGTCAATGAACACAGTGCGCACGAACAGTGAAATACGCACAGATGATGATCCGATGAACTTCACCCTCGCATCGACCATTAATGCGCTGCATTTGATCGTCAGCTGAATAAATTTCAGCGCAAAAAGCAGGTCGCTCCTGAATCCGATTCACCTCCCATAAATTCGATATTGCTTAGATCATTCCCTTCTGGCAACATGCGCCGTCAATATCAATCGCGCTTCCGCATTTAAAGGAAAGGCTGACATGGATCCAGTTTCTATGATCCTGGCGTTTGCGTTGAAAAATCCACAGACAACCACACGCACAATCGATAATTACAACGAGCCGGGGCATGTTGAAGCGGCGAAGCTGGAAGGAAGCGCTGCAGACTTTGCAACCCAAACGTTACATTGTTATCACAAGAGTGCCCGTTTTCGAGGTGTTGATATTCTTGGCGCTCCATGGCGCGAGCAAAACAAGTTTGGCGCCGAGGGCTCAGTAGTTATGCGCATAAGCTTTTCTGGTGTATCTGGATCGAACTATCAGATGATCGTTGCTGTAATGGCGAAGGAGAGAAGCTATAGAACCTTCGTTATTCATGAAAATTCGCTGATCCCCTACAATAAAAATTGCTCACTTGAGTATTGGACGACAGCTGAAGCACAGGTGGATTGACTGGGGCTCGCAGTCTTGCACTCGACAGGCCCATATATACTGATGCTCGCTGCGGCGTTGGCGGAAGATATTTCGCAATATGCTACCAAGTGGCCATAGCATCCAATGATGCTGAAAATCCATCAGCGCCGACCAACGGGCATTGAAAAAGAAATCGGCATTATCAACCGCCACGCAGGGATAATGATGAGTTAATTTGCTTCTTCATTAAAGCCTAGATGGTGGAACGTAGGACATGAAATTCTAATTTGCAACGGGCAGTTTCCACGCTCTGCAAATCAGCAATCCGTCGTTCGGTTTTTGAAGTAACGTTTGTTCCCAAACATGTTGGAGCTGTTCGTCGATGTGGATAACGGAGAAGAGCGACGATTATGTCTAATTAAATCAATTAGCTCTCCAATCGAAAGCATTGGCGTTGAGCGATGAATGATGCGATGGCAATTGGAGCAGAGGATAGCCAAATCATCAATTCTGGTTTGCACCGTAGCCTGGGATGCCGATAGTTGTAATAGATGGTGGACTTCACAAAAGCCCTTGCCAAGAGCTCCATAAGAAACTGCAAAATCAAAACCGCATGCTTCGCAACAAAGTCGACCTTTCACTTTAAGTGTGGCTGTTTTCTTTGCTTCGACGATCATGCGATTTCGTTCGCGCAGTAGGTGAGAAACAAGATGTGCATTCCCTTCGTTCCCAATACTGTCGATATCGGGAATCTCGGTTTCTTCAAACGCACGGTCAACCTTGGATTGAATAGCCGTAAGGCCTTGGATGACTTTTTCGTCGTTGATTCGATTAAAGCCGAGACTGAAGTTGCGTTGGGACTCAAATAGTGCGGGGAACCAGTCAAAATCATTCAACGGTACCTGTGGCGCGAATTCTTGCACTAGACGCCCCGAAATGATGTACAGATCATCTGATTGATCATCAACGTTCACTTGATCTGCGATGTATTTGCCTCGAAGAAAATACGTCATTTTGCTGCTATTGCGTACACCTTGTATAACCCATACCGTATTTCCAACTGCTTTATTGAGGATGGCCTGCTTCCGGCTTGAAAATCGGAGCTTGCCCGTGGATTTTTTCAATTCGTAGCCCATTTTTGGAGCACTGTGGTAAGCAATGAAGTGCTCCATAGCGTTGATTGGGGGCGTTAATCGGAGCGTTTCCCCCCCAATTTTTAGTGGCTGGCTTGAAATTGAGGTAACACTAGGAAATGGAAAGCGTTTTGTGTCGCAATGCTTACAGTTCTTGGTCGTAAAACCATTCTCTGCTGCCCATCCTATTAGCTCATCAAGATTGATTGAACAGACTTTTCTGGAAGTTGTGTAACAACTGCCCTTGTCTCCGCGGTGCTTAATATCGCTGCATCCTTGGTGCATACAACCTCGTCCGGCAGGATTTTCACGTTGATCCTGAGTGTAGTGAATCGTAAAAACCCCTCCGACACCTTCTGCCATGTGGAAGCCGTCGACATTTTTCCTACGCCATGCCTGAAACCTTTGATGGGTTTTCTCATCGCTACCATGAAAGATGTTAATCATTGAATTTCCTCCCCGTCACCCATGTGTCGCAAGTATCTCCAATAGACGTTAGCATGCGGCTTCGCCATATACTTGATTGTCCGCAATTGTCCGCACGAAGACGGCTACGGCTGCGCGGTACACAGAAATGACAGCTTAATGTCGGTTACCTGCGTTCGAGGTCGTGCGGGGAATCGTCGAGCCTGCCTGATTGCGGCCATTGACGATGGCGCTGATCGCTTCTTGTAACCTTATTCTTTTTCTAGACCATGGATTAATTCAGGTCACCAAAACATATTCCCATATCAATGGGATGCACGAAACGTGCTGGACCGCGGAAAATCCAGTCTCTGAACTGAACAAGCGCGACCATGTTGATTAAAACTCTGTGCCGGTTGGCCGACATATTCACCCGAAGAAAAAATCCGGAGGCTGCTGGCGAAGTGGCTTTTCGCAGCTACCTGCAACGTCACGGTGTCGACGCTTCGAAGATCCCTGATGCAGCAATCCGGGAATTGGCACAGGACGCTTTTCAAAAGCGAAGACTGCTCTGTGCTGGCAGTCACCATCCCCCAGAAAAAACCTACATGGAACTGCTTGAGCTCTATGCTTACCAGGTCCGACAACTGTTGCGCAATCCACGTTGCCTGCCATCCGAATACCAGTACTACACGAGTACTCGACTAGTGTTGGAAAAACATGGCCTGAAGATCGTGGCCGAAAAGCTCCACCGAAAGAACGTTTGATCCTTTTCCCGCAATTTCAGTTGGGCGACCTGCTGCGCATAGGAATCAAGAGCTTTTCACTGCAGCATGTCGGTACATGCCCTGCATTTCATGGCTTCCGTGTGTATGTCGTGCCGAGTGTTTGGTCACAGGCCCTTCATCGGTAACTAGGGCATCGTGTGACTGTCGCTCCTGCCTATCCCTGTCATTTTTCAAGAAATGCAATCGAGACGACGCTCTAGTCAGCTCTCATAAATGTGGTATTGCCAATAAGAAAGCGTCCAAATAGCATGCGGCTTTCATGAATGTAAGCAAATAAATGTGCGTGTTGAATTTACGCAATGCATTGATTTCGCGGCGACACATGCATCGTAAGCGACGTACTTCGAAACGGCGTTCGCAGGCTGATTTGCATTACTTCCAGGCTGGGGCGTGATGTCGTTGGCTGCAGTTTCTTACTTCGTTTAGCGGCCAAGCCAGCACTTTCGACTAAATATGATCATGCCTCGGTGCCGCATCGAGTACATCGATCTTCGATTCCATATGGAACTTTAGCTGGTTCCAGCAACGTGAAAAAGCGCGGAGCCGCCAGCGACATTCGCGTTATGTAAGACGCATTCAATACGTGTTTATCGATATCGCAGTGGGATCGACTACAGGGAGCAAGTTTTTTAAGATGGGCATCGCGAAAGTTATAGGACACCCCAGGTGCTGTGGCGAGCATTTGGCCATTTATTATCGACCTGCGGCAGCGGCGCTAAACAGAATTTGCAGTTTTGCCCGCTCCGTTTCAGCGCTATATGCTGTGCTGCTCGCGCTGTTGCACGCACAAGTCGCTTTCGCTCAAGTACTTCAGACCCCCGATACCGAAGAACAGCGTCGCCGCAGCCAGGCAGAAGCCCAAGAGCGGCAGCAGCGGCAGCAAGCACCGAACGTCCAGTTGCAATCCGTGTTCGCTACGGGCGATGATTTTTCCGTAACGCTGCCTGCAGAGGCGCTTTGTTTCACGGTCAGGGATATTGCTTTGGATGTTCCCGCATATCTTCCGCCGTATGTGCGTGACGCGGGGGCGCACACTTTACCACTGGACCCGTTTTTCTTCGCACAGGAATACTTGAGGCGATATGCGGGCAGTTGTATCGGGCGCGAGGGGCTGGGCTTGATCGTAAAGCGCCTGACAAACCAGATTCTCGCGCGAGGATATACAACGACGCGTGTCGGCATCCCTGAACAAGACATGTCCAAGGGCGTACTTACGGTGACCCTCGTTCCCGGGGTAATCCACGCTATCCGGTTTTCCGACCCCGCGATACATGGTAGCTGGAAAAGCGCGTTCCCAGCGCGTCCCGGCGAGCTCGTGAACCTGCGCGACCTCGAGCAAGGCTTGGAACAGATGAAGCGGGTGGCAAGCCAAGATGTCGATATGCAGATTGTCCCCGGAGCGCAGCCTGGTGAGAGCGACGTCGTCATTGACGTAAAGCGTGACAAGCCCTGGAAGTTCATTGTGAGTCTGGACGACAGCGGTGCAAAGGGCACGGGAAAATACCAGGCCGGCCTCACGCTGGGCGTAGACAACTTATTTGGAATTAATGACTTGTTCAGTGCAGGCCTGAACATGGATGCCGACCGTAAAGGCGCGCAACGTGGAACCAGCGGGCGCAGCCTGACCTATTCAGCCCCCTACGGATATTGGACGGTTGGGATAGCGGCGAGCAGTTACAACTATCACCAGGAAATCGCGGGCCGCAATCAAACCTTTGTATCAAGTGGCAATGCAGACAATGTCGAACTCAAAATCCAGCGGTTGTTCCAGCGCGATCAGGTACAAAAAAATACCTTGCAGTTCAGGGTTGGAAAACGCTGGAGCCATGCGTTTATCGATGGGACAGAAATTGAGGTGCAGCGGCGCAATACTACGTTTGCCGAACTGGCATGGGTGCACAAGCATTACTTCGGCAATGCGCAGCTTGATCTGACCGTCGCTGACCGCCGCGGCGTGGACTGGTTCAATGGCCAGGGCGACTTGCCCGGCCGTGAGCCGGACGCCCCGACATTCATCTACAACCTCCAGACTGTCGACGCCACCTTCGTTTTCCCGTTCAAAGTTGCTGATCGACCGCTGACCTACATTGGCAACGTACGGGCACAAACGACCAAGTCGCCGCTCTTCGTCTCTGACCAATTCAGTATCGGCAACCGATATACCGTACGTGGCTTTGACGGTGATATGGCACTTGCATCTGAGCGCGGCGTCTTTATGCGCAACGAGCTTGTTATCCCGATCCCCAATAGCCCACATTCCGCCTATGCGGGAATCGATTTCGGCCGGGTATACGGGCCCAGCGTCCAGAATCTGCTAGGAGACAAACTTGCGGGTGCTGCATTGGGTTTGCGTGGCACGTTCCAGAAATTAACGTACGACGTATTTGTCGGATGGGCCTTGTACAAGCCGGACGGTTTTCGCACCGAGACGCCTGCTGCCGGCTTTAACTTGACATATCAGTACTGAGCGCAATTCTTAGGGGCGGAAGATGAATAAGAATATTTATCGCATTATCTTTAACAAGAAGCGCGGCATGATGATGGCCGTCGCTGAAACGGCAAACTCACGCGGGAAGGATTGCGGGGGCGGCGGTTCGACTGTGCTCAGCATTTGGGCGCTGATGCGCCTGAATCGATTGGCCATTTCGATTGCCGCATTATTCGGAAGCGTGGCAATTGTTCATGCCCAAATTGTCGCCGATCCAAATGCCACCGGTAACAAGCGCCCATTCGTCGACGTGTCCGCCAATGGGCGACCGCTCGTACAAATCACCACACCTAATGCAGCCGGCGTTTCTCACAATTTGTATAACCAGTTTAACGTCGATTCGGGCGGCACAATTCTCAACAACGCCAAGTCGGTGGTGTCGACACAACTCGGTGGATATGTGGGCGCTAACCCGAACCTGGCGAACGGCTCGGCACGTATCATTCTGAACGAAGTGACGGGGCCATCCGTCAGTCAGTTACGCGGCTACACGGAGGTCGCAGGCCAACGTGCGGAAGTTGTTATTGCCAATCCCAACGGAATTTCCTGCGACGGCTGTGGCTTTATCAATACTAGTCGAGGCCTGCTGACCACGGGCACGCCGGTTTTTGGCGGCGATGGAAGCCTGGATGCTTTTCGTGTCACCAAAGGGCAGATCCAGATTGGCCCGAATGGGCTGAATTCGTCAAATGTTGATCAGCTGGACTTGATCGCGCGTAGCGTCGCAGTCAACGGTGAACTATGGGCCAACAGGCTTAACGTGATTGCCGGCCCGAATTTGGTCAGCTATGCAGACCTTGGCGTGCAGGTCATCCAAGGCGAGGGAAATACGCCCACGGTGGGGATTGATGTCGCCCAATTGGGAGGCATGTACGCAAACAAGATTCGACTGATCGGAACGGAAGCCGGGGTGGGCGTTAATAGCCTCGGCAATATTGCCGCCCAGGCCGGCGACCTGATGATCGATAGTCAGGGCCGGATCTCCCTTTCGGGGAAAACGACGGCCTCCAATGGTTTGGTTGTGACCGGAAATGGTGGGCTATCCAACAGCGGTACGTTGTACGGCCAGCAGGACGTTTCGATTAGCACGCAGGGAGCAATCAGCAATAGTGGAACCGTTGCTGCTCAGGGAGACCTTTCTGTATCCGGTACGACGATCAAGTCAACAGGCATATTGGGAGCGGGTATTGACGCCAATGGAGGCGCAAGTTATGCACGAAATTTACAGGTTTCGGCATCGGGTTCAGTTACCGCCTCTGGGCAGAATGCCGCCGGTGGCGACATAACGCTGACCGGAACCAGTGTTGACATGGCAGGTGCGCAGACCCGAGCTGGCGGTAACGCAACTCTGAACGCCACGGCAGGCGACATTGATCATGTCGCTGGTAACCTGCAGGCCGGAGGCGAGGTGCACTTGCAGGCTGCAGGTGCAATCAATAACGACGGGGGAACGCTCGGCGCAACCCAGATCAACAGCAGTTCAGCCAGCCTGTCCAATAAGGCGGGTAGCCTGATTCAGGCCGGGAACGGTGACACCACTATTGTCACCACAGGCGCAATCGACAATAGTGGCGGAACAATTTCCACAAACGGGAGCCGGTTGAATATCCAATCAACCGAACTTTCCAATATTCACGGCCAGATCAATCACGCGGGAACAGGCGTCCTGTCGGTGCATACAGGCAGTGTCAACAACACCGATGGCAGCATCGGCACTAACGGCGCGCTCGAGGTGACGGCGTCTGGTTTGAACAATCTGTGCGGCGGGTTGTATGCAGCGGGGCGCGCAATCATCACTGCCACAAGTGACCTGACCAATACACAAGGAAGTATCCAGGCGGGGGCAGCGCTCGCCGTAACGGCTGCTAACGTGGACAATAGCGCCGGACGCATGGTGTCGATCAACGTGGACGGCCTGACCCTATCCAGTTCCGGGCAGTTGACCAATGCGTTGGGGACGACCGCTGCCGGATCAGAGGGCGGCGTCATTGGCAGCAACGGTGATGTTACGGTGAGTGCGGCAGGGCTGAGCAACAGCGGTAGCATCACGGCGGCCGGCAGTCTGAATGCCACGGTTGGCGGCGCGCTGTCGAACGATAACGGGAAACTGGTGGCAGGCAACGATCTCCGCGTTGCTGCGACGGGACTGAGCAACACGAGCGGTGTAGTGGATGCGGCGAAGGTTAATCTGATCATTCCGCAGTTGGACAACAGCGGCGGCAAGATCAGTGCCGACCAGTTGACGATGACGGCAACTAACCTGACCAACCAGTCCGGCCTGATCGCGCAGTACGGCACGCAAGCAACGACGCTTGCTGTCTCCGATACACTGGACAACAGCAATGGCGGGCTGATTCAGACCAACAGTACGGATCTCTCGCTGACACCGCAATTCCTCAATAACGATGGTGGCACTATTGCGCATGCGGGTGCCGGCAGGTTGACCATTAATGCCGGCAGCGGCACGGGCAGCGTGAGCAACCGGTCTGGATCGATCAGCAGTAACGGGCAGGTCGATGTCGCCGGCGCGTCGGTGAACAATCAGGCAGGTGCCGTGTATGGTCAGAATGAAGTTGGTATCACGGCCACGCAGGGTGACGTAACCAACCGTGGTGGTGGCTACCTGGGTGGCAACATACTGACAATCACTGCCAACAGCGGGCAGGTCGATAACACCGATGGATTGATCGAAGCTGCGAACGGCGTGATAATCCAGACGCGCAGCCTGAGCAATGCCGGCGGAAAGGTGCAAAACACCGGGGCGGCGGCACTTATCGTCAGTGCGAGCCAGGACATTACCAACACGGTTGCCGGAGGCAGTGGGGGATTCATCGGCGGTGCCGGAACAGTGCATGTGGCGGCCGCCACGGTCAATAATGCGGGTGGCACGATCTATGGCGCGGACAATTTAACCCTGTTCTCCAACGGGCTGCTAACTAACACCGGCGGCGCGATCCAGGGCGAAGCAGACCTGAGTGTTGCTGCAGGCGGCCCATTGCGCAACGACAGCGGCCGGATCGATGCTAGCGGGGTCAGCAGCATCCTGACGGTGTCGGGCAGTAGCATCGACAATACGGCAGGGCGGATCGTCAATTCTGGTAGCGGGCAGACGCAGGTCAACGGCGGCAGTCAGATCAGTAACAGCAATGCCACCGGAACGGCGGGCATGGGCATCATCGGCGGCAACGGCAATGTGAGTATCACGACGGCTACGCTGCGCAATAACCAGAACGGCCAAGTGATCGCGGCAGGCGACTTGGTGCTGAATGTGGGGGACGCTGTAAATAACAACAGCGGCTCCAGCCTCAAGGCATCCGGCAATCTCGCTTTGACGGCATCCAACCTGGACAACACGAATGGCCAAATCGGCACGCTGGCGCATAGCGGCAGCAATGTCGTTATTGCGGCCAGTAACAGCGTCGCCAACGCTGGCGGAACCATCGGGGCTGACCATGACCTGCGGCTTTCAACCAATACGCTCGGCGCTGCCGGCCAGATATCGGCAGGCCACGATGCAACGTTCAACCTGGGCAGCGGTTACACCGTAGCGGCCGGCGTTACCCTGCAAGCTAACAATGATTTGACCTTTAATGCTGCCGGCAATTTGTCGAACGCCGGCACGATTCAAGCGGTAAACAAGCTGACGATCAACGCTGCCGGCATCACGAACCAATCTGGCGGTATGCTGAATTCCGGCGATACCAATCTCGTCGCAAGTAACGGCTATGGTGATATCAGTAATGCCGGAAATATCAGTGGGGATATAGTTACCACATCCAGCAACCGTTTTGACAATACGGCTGCGGTTATTGGCGAGAACATCACCCTTAACGCCAACGCCATTACTAACCAGGGCTTGGCAGCGGTGATTGCCGCCTCCAACAAGATCAACCTGTTTGCTAGGAACTCGTTGCTCAATGCGGACGGTGCAACGATTTACAGCCTCGGCGGACTGAATATTGCCGCAGACAATGCGCAGGACGCATTCGGGAACTACCTCCACAGGAGCCAGCAGGTCACAAACTCGTCAGCGACCATCGAAACGGACGGTGACCTAACCGTCAGCGCGGACAATATCATCAACAAGCGCACCACACTGCAAATCCAGCGCGACATCTACGACGGTGCCGTGTCGTGGTCCAAATACAATTACTACTGGCGCAGCTGGGGCCCTGGCATGACTGGCCCGGATACGGCCGGGCTGATGGCCCCGGTCACGAAGACGCTGCCGTTCAATGATTCCACCGCATTCGGATCGCAGTACGGCAGCATCCTGCAAGTCGATAGCGCCAACAACCGCGCACTGATCCAGTTCCAGGGGAACAACCAGCTCTGGGTTTACTACAAGAGCATCAAGAAAAATGCCGGCAACAGTTACGACATGACCTTTTACGAGGGCAAGTTCTGCCCTGGTTACGGCGAGCTGTGTCCGTATCAGCAGATGGTCTGGCGTGAATATTCCGGTTCGCTGGTCCTGGACCAGTTCGACCCGAGCCGCTATACCAGCCCGGCCGAACTGGACCGCATCGGCATCAACGGTGAAAGCGCGTACGATTTCCGCGAGCGCAGCTTTAATGGATCGACCTACCATGACGAGCTGATTGCGGCGAGCGCCGCGTCAAAGATGAGCGCAAGCGGAAAGATCACGATCAGCACCGGCGCGTTGCTCAACGATGCAAGTAATATCACCGCGGGTGGAACGATTGCCATCAATGGCACGACCGACGGCAGCAGTGGGGTGGTCACCAACCGCGGATATTCGATCAACAAGACTGAGATCGGCGTCACGGTGGATCACTACGACCGCCATGTCGGCAATCACTCGTACGCGACCTTCAACGACACCATCGTCTCGGCCCTCTCGACGATCGACGCCAACATCCAGTCCAACCAGGGCGTGGTCATCAATGCGCCGACGATCAATAACACCACGGTCAATGCCGCGCAGCCGGCCGTGTCGGGCAGCTCTTTGGGCACAAGCCAGAACAACGGCGTCAGTGCCAGCGGCAAGCCGCGCAGCACGGCGGCAGCAAGCGGCAGCGCCGGCGATGGTGCCAGCTTCCAGGGGAACGTGCAGACAGTGGGCTCGGCCAATGTGCCCCTGCCTGATCTAACGCTGCCACAGAACGGGCTCTTCTCGATCCATCACGGGCCGGAACAGCACTACCTCGTTGAAACCGACCCGCGTTTCACCAACTACCGCAACTTCCTCGGCAGCGATTACATGCTGAGCCGGCTGGTCATGGATCCGACAGCGATCCAGAAGCGCCTGGGCGATGGTTTTTACGAGCAAAAGCTGATCAATGACCAAGTCGCCGGCCTGACCGGTAAGCGCTTCCTGGACGGCTATGCGAGCGCGGAAGACGAATTCCGGTCTCTGATGAACAACGGGGTGGCCGCCGCTTCGCAATTCAAGCTGACGCCAGGTATCGCCTTGAGCAAGGAGCAAATGGCGGCGCTGACCAGCGACATCGTTTGGATGGTCGAGCAGGAAGTGTCCGTACCCGGCGGCGGACGGGAGCGCGTGCTGGTTCCGGTGGTTTACCTGACGCAGGCGCACCAGGCCGAACTGAAACCGAGTGGCGCGCTCATCGGCGGGCAAAACGTCGCGCTGTCGGGCGACACGGTCACCAACAGTGGCATCATCCGCGCCCAGGAATCGGTCGTCGCGCGGGCCAATGTCCTTGACAACATCGGCGGCGAAATCCGTGGCGACAGCGTTGACCTGGTGGGTCGCCAGCACCTGATGGTCGGCACCGATTTCCAGGCCGCCGGCCGGCAGGGCAGTGTCAAGGGCCGCGAGGTTAGCCTGCAGGGTGGCGACATCACTATTGCGGGAGCGAAGGTGGCAGCCGCCGAAGCGCTGACCATGATGGCAGACAACAACCTGACGATCGGCAGTGCCACGGCGCAGCGCTCGGCTTCCTTCGCCTGGGGCAAGACCGGCAACCTGGCCGAGAATCACGGCATCATGCGTGACGGCGGCGTTGCTGCCAACTGGACGCAGGTGCAAGGCAGCAGCGTGGAATCCGGCGGCAGCCTGGTGGCAGCGGCTGGCCGTGACATCCGCATCAAGGGATCGAAGGTGGCGGCGGAAGGGCAGGCCACGCTGGTGGCCAGCGGCCAGGTCGACATCGGTGCCGACAAGAACATCACCGCCAGCCACGTCACCGGCAGAAGCGACAGCTACTATCTCGATGCGAAGGGCTACAACGAAACGGTGGTTGGCAGCAGCGTCGAGGGCGCCCAGGGCCTGACGGTGGTCGCTCAGGGGAAAAACGGCAGCAGCGGGGATGTCAACATTAGCGCCAGCACGCTCTCCAGCAGGGAAGGCAGCACTATCGTCGCCGCGGCAGGCTCGCTCACCATCGGCAGCGATACGCGGCGCCGCAGCAACGACCTATACGAGGCCGGGGGCGATGCACGCATCAAGACCGATGAGAAGTCGGTGGAAGGTATCGGCAGCGCCATTGGCGGAGAGAAGGGCGTGACCCTGGTGGCGCAGGGAACGAGCAATGCCGGCCGGCTGGACATCATCGGCAGCAACGTCAGCAGCAACGGCAGAATCGACGTGATTGCGAAGGACAACGTAACGATCGCGGAATCGCGCACGAGCACCGACTACGAGCGCACTGCCCACGACGAGAGCAGCGGCTTCCTGTCACATTCGTCGTCCGATAGCCACGACCGCGTGGTGCAGAACATTGCCAACGGCAGCACCATCAGCGGCGACCAGGTCAACATTCTGTCGGGCAAGAGCATCACGGTCCAGGGTAGCAACGTGGTCGG
>DATFAZ010000017.1:0-3799 GCA_035254105.1 Noviherbaspirillum sp.
GCCTGCACCGGCGCGCGATTGATATTCGCGACTTCAACGGTCCGCACATTGCGGCTTCGCCTTACGGGGACAACACCTAGACTCTGCGCCAATGCAGGAATAGACGTTGTGTCGCCTTCCCGACAGACGACATCAATCTCGTATCTTTAATCTCCTTAAAAAAAAGAAATAGCACGCGCGATCAATACGATTGACTGAACTCTTCATACGCTTTTTCATCCCGTAAATGGGACTTGGTTTCAATGAATGAAGAGCGCAGGCGCGTGACTAAATACAAAAATGGAGCAGCACTAAGAACTTCAACTTATGAGGAGACAAAATGAAAAGGCAATTCCTGAAATATATGGGTGCAGCAGTGCTCGCCGCGTCCGCCCTGCTGCCGGCGTCGTCGATGGCCGCCGGTTATACGCAGACCAAATATCCGATCGTGATGGTGCATGGCTTCTTCGGCTTCGATAATATCGGCACGTACGAATACTGGTATGGCATTCCCGATGCGCTACGCGCCGACGGCGCCAACGTGTATGTGTCGCAGGTGACGGCTTCCAATAGTACCGAAGTGCGCGGCGAGCAGCTGCTGTCCTACGTCAAGCAGGTGCTGGCCGCTACCGGCGCGCAAAAAGTCAACCTCATCGGCCATAGCCACGGCGGCCCGACTGCCCGCTACGTCGCGTCGGTGGCGCCGAACCTGGTCGCTTCGGTGACCACTGTCGGCGGCGTGAACAAAGGCTCCCCGGTCGCCGACATCATTCAAGGTGTAGCACCTGCCGGGTCGTTCACCAACACTGTGCTGGCCAATGTCGTCAATGGGTTTGCGGCAATGGTCGCATTCATGTCGGGGGACAGCTCCACCCAGAAGTCGGATGCCGCGCTCAATTCGCTCACCACAACTGGCATGGCGACCTTCAACCAAGCCCATCCGGAAGGTGTGCCGACCACGGCGTGCGGCGAAGGGGCGTACCAGGTGAACGGTGTGCGCTATTTCTCATGGAGCGGCGCGCAGCCTGCTACCAATGCGGCTGATCCGATGGATGGCAACCTGGTTCTCACCTCAGCGGCATTCCTTGGCGCAAAAAATGATGGCATGGTCGGCAGCTGCTCCAGCCACCTGGGCCAGGTGATCCGCGACAACTATGGCATGAACCACCTCGACGAAGTCAATCAGACCGCTGGCCTGGTGAACATCTTCGAAACCAATCCGAAGACCGTGTATCGCCAGCACGCGAACCGTTTGCAACTGCTGGGACTGTAATCGCGTATGAAACTCACCCACCCTGTTGTGTGGATGGGAGCGGCAGCCTTAGCTGCCGCTTTTTTCATCCCCATGCTCATGCGGCATGAACCTGAAGCGATGGCGGATAAACCCGCCGACCAGAATTACTTTTCGTTTGTTCGCTCGCTCGACGGCACTCGCCCCGACGGGAACGTCAAAACGACGAGTGACGATGTCCTGGTCGTCGATGCCTCGCTGGTGCAGCTGTTCGACTATTACCTCGCCACGATCGGGGAAAAGCCACTGGATGTCATCCGCCAGCAAATCGAAAAAGAACTCGACCAGCGCCTGAAACCTGGTGCGGCGGTCCAAGCCAAGAACCTGCTGGGCCGCTACATCGACTACAAGACAGCGCTGGTAGAGGTGGAAAAGAATCCGCAAGCGGCAGGAAACAGTCTGGCAGGCATTCGTGCCCGCATGGAAGCGATGCATCAGACGCGCGCCCGGTTCTTCAGCGAAGCAGAAAGCAACGCCCTGTTCGGCCTGGACGATGCGCGCGATACCGATGCAGTAGCGCGTATGGAAGTCATGCAGGACAAGTCGCTGAACGACGCCCAAAAAAAGGAAAAGCTGGCGGCGTTAGACGCGGCCCTGCCGACGCAATTACGGGAAGCGCGGGAGTTGCCGCTGCAGATCGTGAAGCTGCAGGAAAAAGCGGAGCAAATGCGCGCCAAAGGCGCCAGCGACGATGACATCTATCGTTTGCGGGCTACCGCTTTGTCGCCGGAGGCCGCCGCACGCATGGCAGACGTGGACCGGGAAGAAACGCAATGGAAACAGCGGGTTGCGAAATATTTAAGCGCACGTGCATCGCTTAACGATGCGGCTGCTATTGCCGAACTAAGAAACCGCATGTTCGACGCACTGGAACAATTGCGGCTGCCAGCCTATGAGAAATGATCGCCGTACAAGGGCCTTCCCGTAAACAGAGGATCCTTGAGGTGTGGCGCAAGTTGCGAAGTTTAGAGGCGTTTTCTGAAGAATGTCTGACGAAACTTGCCTAGAGTGGATTCGTAATAAAGCCCTACCTCGAAGTGTTTAAAGCAGACTTTTATCAGCGAAAAAATGGAATTGATGCAGGCATCATCCCATTTACGCTTTGCCGGCATTGCACCGAACTACAGCCAAGCCACGTTGACAGAGCGCTGCGATGATCGCCGCCCTGCGACTTGGGTGGCATTGAACATGTCGCCCGAAGAGAACCGGGGTACCCTACTCGAACCGAACGGATCGCGTGAGTAGCAACTGCCGGCCCCGCACCAAGCATTTTGTCATCGCCGTAAATATTGTCTTTATTTTATGTTGAACCAATGGAGTGATTCGTGCACTGCTACAGAAGGTGAATTATCTTTTCTCAATCACCCCAGCTTCGACTTGAGCTACGTTGAGAATGGCAATTACGTTCACCTCCGATGGAAAGGGCCACAGACGCTCTCGACCATTAAGACCGGATGCCAGCAACTGCATGAACTTCTCCTTGCATCCGGCGCGGTCGCCTCGGTCATCCGTTGGTGAAGTTTGTTCTGTTCCCCATCGTGCTCGCCATCCCCGCGTTCCACCTGCACCAGCACATTGCCTATGGCAGCGGTCTCGGCGAGTACTACACCTTCGGCCTGAAAGCGTATCTCTCTGCCTTCTCGCTCTGGTGGGCCTCCTGGGCCATTGCTGTCGTGCTGAGCGCCGCCGCGCTGCGCGCGGCGATTGAAGCCGGCACCCTGCTGGCAGTGCTTCTGCGCCCCGTATGGGCGACCGAAGTGCGGCACTGGCTTGAAGGCTTCGGGCTCGCGGCGTTATATCTCGGCTTGCTGTCGTGGCTGCTGCTCCGCGTTTATGGCGGTTAATTCAGGCTTTTAACAATACACCCCAATCTCTTAAATTATTGAAGATCGAGTAAAGACAACCTTGTGGATTATTGACGGAAGGAAAAAAGCCGCGTGAATACGAAGTCACCGATCATCATTCAGGCATCGTGCGAAGAAATAGCATGTGCCAACAGACGTTCCAACAAGGGTCAGCTAGATACTTCAAGTAACCGATCAAGGCTAATTGTTGCACATGACAAACTTCGAGCTATTGCCCAATTTCTGGAACAGAGCTGCCGAAGAAGGTCGATTTCCGAAACACCACCTGATTTCTCCTGCCCTGCTTGTTAGAAGCATCTTCGTTCGATGACATTATGCTCATAATGTCGAATGGGTTCGCTTGCGATGGTTTGATATGGGGGCGTCAGCCCAACCTTTTCTGATGTTGCGGCAAAGCACTGGCGCTTTGAAGAAGCGCTGGCGCCAGCATGCCCGCACACCCGCACCAGTGAGAGAAAATTGTCGAAGTAAAGAAGAATAGGCACGAAATACCGCCGCATCCTGGCGCCTTCGACGGTCGTGACCTGTTGATGTTCATGTAAAAGTGACCCACGATTTTCATCGAATTTTGACCCACCCTTTTTATGCGTAGATGACTACGCTGCTGTGGATAAGTCGTCGGTCGTTGGTCCTGTTTCTCCCTTCTTCGAGCCCTTTCTGGGTG
>DATFAZ010000018.1:0-3596 GCA_035254105.1 Noviherbaspirillum sp.
TTGGCAAAGTAACGCGATTCGATCTCGCAGCCGGTATCGAAGTCCACAATGCCGCCTTCGAACACACAGCTCATGATGTTGGTTGCCGCAGGGTAGTTGCCGTAGGTCTTCGCGCTCGCCATCGATGGCGCGATCGACCACAGCTGCACATTGGCCGGACTGCGGGAGTCACCGCCGGGCCAGCGGAATTTCTTGTCGTCCCAGGGCTGCACCGGCTTTGGATTCGCAAGGCACCATGCCTTGGCCTTGGCCATCATTTCTTCACGGTCGGCGGCGAGTTCATGCAGGATGCCTTGCTGCGTTGCCTGTTCCGCGCGCAGCTCCTTGCCTTCCAGGAGCAAGGGCAATGCGCTCTGGATGCCGATCAGGCGTGGCAGGCGTTGCGTGCCGCCGCCGCCCGGCAACAGGCCTAGCTTGACTTCCGGCAGTCCGAATTTGGCCTTGGGGTTATTGATCGCAATGCGGTAATGGCAAGCCAGCGCCAGTTCCAGTCCGCCGCCCAGTGCGGTGCCGTTCAGGGCCGCGACCACCGGTCGGCCGCATTGTTCCAACCGACGCAGGAAAGATTTGAATTCCTGCGCCAGATCGAACGCCTGCTGCGGCTCGGTGATCCGGTACAGCCGTTCGATATCCGCACCGGCCAGAAATTCCTTTTTGCCGGAAGTGATGATGATGCCGGCGATTGACTTGTCGCTTTCGATTTTCGCAATCGCGTCAACAAAGGGTCCTGTCAGTTCGTCGTTGAGCACGTTCATCGAACGGCCCGGCATGTCGATGCTTAATGTGACGATGTTGTCGGCATCTTTATGAAAAGTTACGCTCATGATATGGGGTCCCCGATGGAATTAAACACGCTCGATGATGGTCGCAATGCCCATGCCGCCACCCACGCAAAGCGAGATCAGCGCCGTAGACTTGCCGGTTCGCTCCAGTTCATCGAGCGCGGTGCCAAGGATGATGGCGCCAGTCGCACCCAGCGGATGGCCCATCGCAATCGAGCCGCCGTTGACGTTGATGCGTGCCTCGTCGATATCCAGATCCCGTGCGGCGCGCATGACCACTGCGGCGAAAGCTTCGTTGATTTCAAACAGATCGATATCCCGCGCCTTCATTCCGGCTTTGGCCAGTGCCTTGCGCGCAGCCGGCGCAATGCCGGTCAGCATGATGGTCGGTTCTGAACCGGTAACTGCGGTTGCGACGATGCGGCCGCGCGGCTTCATGCCCAGTTGCTTTCCGATTGCCGCACTGCCGATCAGCGTCAGTGCCGCGCCGTCGACGATGCCGGACGAGTTGCCTGCATGATGGACGTGATTGATCTTTTCGATGGTGGTGTATTTGCGCAATGCGGTGGCATCAAATCCCATCTGCCCCATTTGCTCAAAGGCGGGCCGGAGTCCGGCCAGTGTTTCCAGTGTCGTATCGGGGCGGATGTATTCGTCATGATCGAGCACGACCATGCCATTGAGGTCGGTCACCGGAATCAATGACTTGCTGAAGCGGCCCTCCGCCCGTGCCAGCGTGGCTTTTTTCTGAGACCGCAAAGCGAAATTATCGACATCGGTACGGGAGAATCCTTCCAGTGTCGCAATCAGGTCCGCGCCGATTCCCTGCGGCGCAAAGCCGGTGGTCTGGTTGACGCGCGGGTCCATAAACCATGCGCCGCCGTCCGAACCCATGGTCCAGCGCGACATGCTCTCCACGCCACCGGCCACCACCAGCTGCTCCTGCCCGGACATGACTTTCATAGCAGCGAGATTGATCGACTCCAGGCCGGATGCACAGAAACGCGACTGCGTGACTCCTGGCACCGATTCGTCCCAACCGGCATACAGGACGGCAGTGCGCGCGATATCGGCGCCCTGCTCGCCTACCGGCGTGACGCAGCCGAGTACCACATCATCCACCAGCGAAGTATCGAGCTGATTGCGCTGTTGCAGCGCCTGCAGCAGATTGCCGAGCAAATGCACCGGCGTTACCTGATGCAATCTTCCATCCTTCTTGCCCTTGCCACGCGGCGTGCGCACGGCATCAAAAATATAAGCTTCAGTCATGTCCACTCCAGCTTGTGTTTCTGTGTAAGAAAATTTACACTGCCATCTTCATATGCAAGAAATTGCAGCTCTCGCCACACTATACGAACGCTTACCACTCAGTCAATTGATGTTTCACTCTAAACGCGGCTTCGTTATTCAAGCGTAATACTCGTTACACCATAAGGAATCAATGAAGTCAAAATCGGAAAAAAACCAGCCGGTTCTGGATCGGGCGCTGCTCGATGCCGGCATCCGTGCGCGCATCGAAGATGCTGTGCTCCAGCTGTTTTCGGAACGCGAATTCCATCGCGTCGGATTCGGCGAAATTGCCAAATCTGCCAATGTGTCATTGCAGACGATTTATAAGTACTACCACAGCAAGGAAGACCTGCTGTACTCCTGCCTCGATACATGGCTGGGCATTCTTGCCGTGCGCATGGTAGATCACCTGCAGGGCATCGAAACCTATCAGGACAAGCTGCGCAAGGTATTCTGGGTCGTGCTGGATTTCTTCGACCGCAACCCGCGCGTTGCACAGCTCATCATGAGTTCGGTTTATCTGAATACCTGGGGCCGCAACCAGACCTTCCGCCAGCCGAAACTGATGGGCGTGCTCATGCATACCCTCACCGAGGGTCGCGCCAACGGCATACTGACCGATGAAGTCAATGAGAAGGTGCTGCTTGACTACTTCATGGGGGTAATGGAGCGACTGGTACACATGCGAATCTTGCGCGGAGAAAAAGAGCCTCTGGCCGACCAGGCAAACGTGCTCTTCAAAATGCTCTGGCGCGCCATCGCCAAGCCGGAGCATGAGTAAAACCTGATCTTGCCCGGCCTAACTTTTCTGAAACTCGTACAGCCCGGGCAAGCCCAGTATTTTCGTCAACTCATCCAGCGCCGTGCGGATTTCGTTTGCCAGAGCAGGATCGGACAAATCCTGCGGCGCCATCCGGTCGCGATAGTGTTTCGCCACCCACGCGACCAATTGCGCATACAGTGCCTCCGTCATGATCACGCCCTGATGCATCGCCGCCGCTTCTGCATCAGTGAGGACAACGCGCAGCCGCAGGCATGCCGGTCCGCCACCGTTACGCATGCTCTGGCGCAGGTCAAAGCTGATCTGTTCGTCGATCGGCACGCCACTGGTAATCAGGCCTTGCAGATAGCGGGCGACCGCCGGATTTTCCTGGCATTCCTGCGGCACCACGAGCAGCATCCCGCCATCCGGTTTCGATAACAGCTGGCTGTTGAACAGGTAACTCGACACAGCATCATTGAGCGATACGTCGCTGTCATTCACCCGAACGGCAAACAGTTCCGTCTGGACACTAGCCATAGCGCTGTTCAGCGACGCCAGCACGGAGCTCTCGTCGAGAAAGGCGCTTTGGTGATAGAACAGCACATTACCGTTGCCGACCGCGATCACATCATTGTGGAATACGCCATGGTCGATCGTTTCCGGATTCTGCTGCACATAAATGGTTCGCCTTTCGTTCAGGCGATGCAGCCGCGCCACTGCCTGGCTGGCTTCCAGCGTCTGCCGTGCCGGGTAACGCTTCG
>DATFAZ010000019.1:0-12471 GCA_035254105.1 Noviherbaspirillum sp.
GCGGCACGCGGGATGATTTCCTGGTCGGCGAATTGTCGCGCCAGATCCTGGATCATGCGCTGTTCGTAGGTAAGTTGAAAGTCCATCAGAAACTCCAAAAATCGGGCTATCGCGGCGCGCGTCGCAGCCGGGGTTGATGCGAGAAGGGAAAGCCGTCGCGAGGTTCTTGGCCTGCGACGGCGACAGTGCTAGCGCCCCTTGAATAGCGGGTTGCGCTTTTCCACGAAGGCACGTACGCCTTCGGCAAAGTCCTCTGTCATCGAGGACGCAAGGAATGCGCGTTCCTCGGCCTGCAACTGGTCGGACAGGCTGTGCTCCAGCGACTCGTTCAGCAATCCCTTGGTGCGTGCAAATGCCGCCGTGGGACCGGCAGCCAGGCGGGATGCGAGTTCAGCCGTCAGGCTTTCCAGCGCGTCGGGCGCGGCGACACGATTGATCAAACCCAGCTCACGGGCGCGCGCCGCATCAATGCGCTCGTTGAGCAGGGCCAGTTCCATCGCCACCTTTGGCCCGACCAGTCGCGGCAGGCTGTAGGTCGAACCGCCATCGGGCGATGTGCCCAGGCCGCTGTAGGCCAGCGTAAAGAAGGCGGTGTCGTCCGCTACTGCAAGGTCGCATGCTGCCATCAGCGACAGGCCGAAACCGGCGGCGGCACCGCGCACCGAAGCCAGCACCGGCTTGTCCATGGTGCGAATGCGTGCGATTGCGCCATGCACCTCGTCGATCATCCGGTTGAGCTGCAGGCGCCGCGCTCCCGCTTCCTCGTTGAGCAAGCCACGGAACCAGCGGATATCGCCGCCCACCATGAAATGCTTGCCCGCGCCCTGGAGTACCACCGCGCGCACGTCGGGATCGATGGCGACCTGGTCCATGGCGGCCCGCAGTGCTACAGCCATGTCCATGTCGAGAACGTTGCGCGTGTCGGCGCGATTGATGGTGACGGTCGCCACGGCGTCGTGGCGGCTGACGAAAATGGATGGCTCAGGCATGGGCTGCTTTCCCTTCGTACATGGCGTCGATTTCTTTCTGATACGTCTTGTAGACGCTGCTGCGGCGCACCTTCATGGTTGCGGTGACTTCGCCGTCGTCGTGATCGAGTTCCTTGACCAGAAGATGGAACTTGCGCACGTGCGCCACCTGCGCCAACCCGGCATTGCCCTTGTTCACTTCCTCGCTCACCAGTTCGCGCACCTTCGGATGTTCTACCAGCGAACGGAAATGGGTGAAGGCGATCCGGTTGCGCTCCGCCCAGTTGCCGACCGTTTCGAAATCAATCTGGATCAGCGCCGAGACGAAATGGCGGCCGTCGGCAACGATGATGCATTCCTTGATGTACGGGCTGGACTTCATGCTGTTCTCAATCTCGGACGGCGTCAGGTTCTTGCCGCCGGCAGTGATCATGATGTCCTTGAGGCGATCGACGATCTTCAGGTCGCCGTCCTGCTCGGTCACGACGTCGCCGGTATGCAGCCAGCCATCCTGGATCGACGCGGCCGTGGCTTCCGGGTTCTTGTAGTAGCCGGCGAACACGAAGTCGCCGCGCACCTGCAGTTCGCCGGTTTCGGCGATGCGGTGTTCGACGCCGAGCGTTGGCGGGCCTACGGTACCCAGCTGCACATGGTCGAGGCGCTGGCCGCAGATCATGCCGGACGATTCGGTAAGGCCGTACACCTCCACCAGCGGCACGCCGAGCGCGCGGAAAAAGCGGATGATCGCCGGAGAAATCGGTGCCGCACCGGTGAGCGCCACCTTGGTGTTGCGTAATCCGATGAAGTTCTGCAGCGCCCGCAGAATGGTCCAGTAATAGAAACCGTACACTAGCTTCTCGCCCAAGCTGCGCTGGTGCGCGGCCTTGCAGGCAAACGGCTCGCAGGCGGCAATCGCCTTGTGGAACAGGCGCTGGCGCAGCTTTCCGGTTTCGTGCATGCGGATGCTGATCGATGCATGCAGTTTTTCCCAGATGCGCGGCACGCCGAGGAACAGCGTCGGCGCCACTTCGCGCAGGTCTTCCTGCACGGTGCGGATCGATTCGCCGAAGTTGACTTGCGAGCCGAGATAGATCGGCGTGAAGGTGGTAAGCATCTGTTCCGCCACATGGCACAAGGGCAGGTAGGAAAGATGCTTCGATTCGTGGTTCAGTCCGAGCCGGTCAACGATGCCGGGCACGATTGCGCGGATGTTGCGATAAGTGATCATCGCGCCCTTGGGCTTGCCGGTGGAGCCAGACGTGTAGATCATCAGCCCGAGGTCATCCAGGCTTTGGGTGCGCAGCGTGTCCTCGATATGCGTGCGGTGCAGCGACTCGTATTCCACGCCCAGTGCTTCCACGCGCGAAAACGGTACCACCATGTCGGCATACTGTTCGGGCGTATTGCGCAAGCCCTTCTCTTCCATCACCACGATTTTCTTCAGGCGCGGCAGGCTGTCGAGCGCAGCCAGCACCTTGTCGGTCTGCTCCTGATCCTCGCAGACCACGATATCGGCATCGGCATGTTCGAGCACATAGGCTACTTCGGCGGTGGGGCTGGTGGAATACACGCCCACCGTTACCGCACCGACCAGTCCGGCACCCATTTGCGCCAGTACCCATTCGACGCGGTTCTCCGCCAGCACGCCCACATGGCCGCCAGCCGGCAATCCGAGCGCACGCAGGCCGAGGCCGAAATGGCCGGCGCGGCGGTAGTAGTCGGCCCAGTTGATCGGATTCCAGATACCGAAATCCTTTTGCCGGATGGCGACGCGTTCCGGCTCACGCCGCGCGCGTTCGCGCAGCATCTGGGGCAAAGTCAATTCTTCGAGTTCAATTTTCATGAGAGCCAGCGCTTGCGGCGCTTGTAATGCTTGATTTCGCGGAAGCTCTTGGTCTCGCCGCCGCTGCCCATGCCCAGGTAAAACTCGCGCACGTCCGGGTCGGCCGCGAGTTTTTCTGCAGGCCCATCGATCACCACCTTGCCGGTTTCCATGATGTAGCCGGTATGCGCAACGGCCAATGCGACCGATGCGTTCTGCTCCACCAGCAGCATCGACACGCCTTGTTCGGCGTTGATGCGGGCGATGATCGAAAAGATGTTTTCCACCAGTAGCGGCGCCAGGCCGAGAGACGGTTCGTCGAGCAGGATCAGCTTCGGCCGCGCAATCAGCGCGCGGCCGATCGCCAGCATCTGCTGTTCGCCACCGGAGAGATAACCGGCCAGTCCCTTGCGGCGGTCGAACAGGCGCGGAAAGTATTCATACACCAGGTCGAAATCCGGCTTGAGTTCGCTGCGTCCTGAAAGCGCATAGGTTGCCGCCACCAGGTTTTCTTCCACCGACAGGTCTTCGAATACCCGCCGGCCTTCCATCACATGGAACAATCCGGCCCGCACCAGATCGTGCGGATGCAGGCCGGATGTGTCCTTGCCGTCGAAGACCACGCTGCCCTCGGTAAGATCACCGTTTTCCAGCGCCAGCAGCTTGGAGATTGCTTTCAGTGTCGTGCTCTTGCCGGCGCCGTTGGAACCGAGCAGAGCCACAATTTCACCGCGCGGCACCTTCAGCGAAAGGCCGCGCAGCACCTGCACTGCGTTGTTGTAGATGACCTCGATGTTGTTGAGGTCAAGCACGAGGGGCGTAGTCATTCGATGCTCAGTTCAGGTGAATCCAGTCCGAAGCCGGCTGCATCTTTTGCTGCTTGGCGTCGAATCGGTAGATGCGGCCCACCGGAATGGAGTTGCCGCGGATCGTGATCGGCGTGCCGATGATGCCGCCGGTGTCAAAGTCCTTGATGGTATTGAGCGAGGCCTTCAGGTTCTTGGCGTCGAGCGGCTTGCCGGCGGCCAGCGTGCGCTTCGCAGCCTCGGTCATCAGCATCGCGGTCAGGAAACCTTGCATGTATGCGTTGGACTGGTACTCCGGACGCATCTTGCGGATCGTGTCCAGCATCGGTGCCTTGGCATCATTCTCGTAGTAGTAACGGAACGGCATCACGCCCATGAAGCCGTCGGCGGCTTCAGCCATCTTCATGACCATCGAGTTGTCCATCGACCAGAAGGTGCCCATGAAATGGCTCTTCATGCCGGTCTTGCGTGCCTGCGTGATGAACTCCGGAATCGGCGCGAGGATATAGCCGTGGAAAATCGTGTAATCAGGATTGGCGCGACGCAGCTTGATGATTTCGGTGGAGACGTCCACGCTGCCCGGCGGCGTCATGATTTTTGCGGCGACTTCAAGGCCGAGTTTCTTGGCCAGTGCTTCGCTCTCATCGATCGGATCGCGGCCAAATTCGCTGTCGGAATAGACGAAGGCCACTTTCGCGCCCGGTTTTTCCTTGGCGATGTAGCGCATCAGGATGCCGAACATTTCGGTGTAGTCGGGGCCGACCAGGAACTGCGACGGATATTTTTTCGGATCATTGATTTCCGTGGCAAAGGAAGCGCCTGCCATCAGGATGCCCTGACGATCCAGCTCCGGATTGATGGTCTTGGCAAAGGCGGTGGAGTCGCCGTAATACAGGTTTACCTTGTTCTGGCTGGTGATCTTCTTGAACGCGGCGACGGAGGCATCGACCTTGTAGCCGGTGTCTTCCGGCACGTACTTGATCTTGCGGCCGTTGATGCCGCCAGCATCGTTGACGATCTTCAGGTAGTCGCCGATGCCGGCATGGATGCCGATGCCGGCGAAGGCAAACACGCCCGTCATCGGAATCGAGCCGCCGATGACGATGTCTTCCGCTGCATGGGCTGCCGGCGCTGTCACTATGCTTGCGACGGTCGCTGCCAGGCCCAATGCCTTGATGATGGTTCTACGTTTCATTATGTCTCCTCCTTGGTTAACCCTGTGCCCGGAAGGGCCAGAGGTGAAAGAAGCGGCGCACGCGGCGCCACAGTTCCTGCAGCCCGAGCGGCTCGAAAATCAGGAATCCAACGATCAGCAGACCGAACACAATGGTCCGCACCGGCGACAGGATGACCGCGCCTTCGCTGCCCAGCGGCAGCCAGCCAACGATCAGCTTGAGCACTTCCGGCACCATCGTCATGAAGATCGCGCCCAGAACGCCGCCGAGAATGGTGCCCATGCCACCGACGATCACGGCAGCGAGAAAGAAGATCGACATCATCAGCGGAAAGCTCTCCGGCGTGACGACGCGGAAGAAGTACGCCCACAGGCCGCCGGCGACACCGGCATAGAAAGACGACAGCGCAAACGACAGCAGCTTGTAGCGCAGCAGCGGAATGCCGAGCACTTCGGCGGAAATGTCGCGGTCGCGAATGGCGATGAATGCGCGGCCGATGCGGGTGCGAAACAGGTTGGCCGCTCCAGCCAGCATTAGCAGGGTAATTGGGACGATCAACCAGTAAATGCGAAACGAGGTATCCAGCGCGATGCCAAGTACGGAAGCGGGCGGCACGGTAAGACCGCCGGTACCGCCGGTGACGTCTGCCCAATTGGCGAACAGGAAGTGCAGGATGAACGAGGCCGCAATCGTGGCGATGGCAAGGTACAGGCCCTTGACCCGCAACGACGGAATGCCGACCACGATGCCGACCAGCATGGCGACGCCGCCGCCGGCCAGCAGGTTAAGCAGTACCGGTGAGCCGAGACGTTGCTCCAGCACTGCCACCGTATACGCGCCCAGCCCCATGAACGCTGCCTGGCCAAGGCTCACCAGTCCGGTATAGCCGGTGAGGATATTCAGGCCGGTGGCGCTGGCAATATTGATCGCTACCAGACAGGCGAGGTAGAGCCAATACTCATCTGCCATGAAGGGAAACAGCACCAAGCTGAGGCCGAGCAGGCCCAGCCAGATCCACTGGGTGCGACTGTCGAACAGCGACTCGTCGTGAATATAACTTTGTTTCGCGGTGCCGATACGCATCAGAGTCTCTCGATTTCATGGGTGCCGAACAATCCGTACGGACGGACCATCAGCACGAGGATCAGTGTGGAGAAGGTGACGAGCAACTTGTACTCGCCGCCCAGATAGCCTCCCGCAATCGCTTCCAGAAGGCCAATGCCGAGACCGGCGACCAGCGCGCCGAGCACGCTGTCGAGCCCGCCGACGATCACCACGACCAGCACCGACAGGCCGAACACGCCCATGCTCGACGAGATGCCGCCAATGGCGCCGACGATGATGCCGGCAATCGCCGCGATCATGGCGGCAGCGATCCACGCCAGTGAAAAGACGCGCGGCACATTGATGCCGACCGAATAGGCTGCGGCCTGGTCCGATGCCGTGGCGCGCAGCGCCACGCCGCCGCGCCAGTAGCGGAACACGATTAGCGCAATCGCGATCAGGCAAGCGGCTACCAGGAAGCCATAGAACACCTTGGGCGGAATAAAGGCTTCGCCGAGCATGATCGGATCGGAGGAGACAAACTCCGGCAGGCGTCGCGGATCGGCGGTCCAGATCAGTTCGACCAGTCCGATCATGATCGAGGACAATCCGACCGTGACCATGAATACCGAGATCGGCGGCTCGCCCAGCATGGGGCGGATCGCAATTCGTTCGATGATGGCGCCGCCAATGCCGCTGCCGAGGATGGCAACGACAATCGCCAGCCAGATCGGCCATTCCAGGTTGGCGGCCATGCCGAAGAACAGGTAAGCGCCCAGCATCAGCATCTCGCCGATAGCCAGGTTCACCACGCGGGTCGCCTTGTAGATCATGACGAAGGCCAGCGCAGTCAGCGCATACAGGCCGCCGCTGCCGAGGCCGGCGAGGGAAATTTCGAGCAGGTAGAGGTAATCCATATCAGGCTGCCTTGCTTGCCAGTGGTTGATGCAGGCGCTGGCGCAATTCGCTGACGTCGCCGGAGCCAAGATAGGCGCGGATCACTTCCGGATTGCCCTGCACCTCGGCAGGCGTACCGTCGGCAATCACCTGGCCGAAGTTGAGCACCACGACATGGTCGGAAATATCCATCACCATGCCCATGTCATGCTCGACCATCAGCACCGTCACGCCCCATTCCTCGCGCACATCTAGGATGAAGCGCGCCATATCCTCTGTTTCCTCACGATTCATGCCGGCTACCGGTTCGTCAAGCATCAGGATCTGCGGCTTCATCGCCAGCGCGCGCGCCATTTCAACCCGCTTTTGCAGGCCATAGGAGAGGGCGGCCACCGGCTGGTGGCGAATATGGTCGATTTCGAGGAAATCGATAATGCGTTCTTCCACCTCGCGGCGCAGTTCCATTTCCTCGCGCCGGGCGCGGCCGAAGTAGAACAGTGCATCAAGCACGCCGGTCTTGAGGTGGCAATGCCGGCCAAGCTTGATGTTGTCCAGCACGGTCATGCCGCGAAACAGCGCGATGTTCTGGAAGCTGCGTCCCATTCCCAGCCGGGCGCGGGCCGGCGGCGGCAGGCGGGTAATGTCAGCGCCGTTGAAGCGGATGCTGCCTGCGGTGGGACGGTAAAAACCGGAAATGGTATTGAATAGCGAGGTCTTGCCTGCGCCGTTGGGACCGATCACCGAAGTGATGGTGCCTGGCGCCACCTCGAAACTGACCCCGTTGAGCGCCTTGACGCCGCCAAAGGCCAGCCCCAGTCCCGATACCTCGAGAATGGTATTGGACGAATCGGTCTTCATCCTGTCTCCTTGCTTATCGCATGGTCTGCGCCATGTGCTTTATCTGCCGACAAAAATCCCTTGATGATTTAAAGGATATTTATCGTCCGGATTGGGAAAATCTATTGTCTTCCCTATGTCATGAGGCTGATTCTACGGAGACTTGAGGGGCTGCATGATTGCAGGACGTGCCGAAAACCTGACATAATCGGCCAAAATTTCTGTTGTTATGTAGAAATACAGTTGCCGCATTGCACCATTCCGGTCTTATGATCATCACCTCTACCACCGTTCCGATCAGTTTTATCCATCATTTGCTGAATGCGGCCCCGCTGGCACCGGAGCGGCTGGAAGATTTCGTGCGCCAGGTCGGGATTGCGCCCGATCTGGTGAAGGAAAAAAACGCCCGGGTTACCACCGACCAGTTCGCCGCGCTCTACCTCTTGCTGGTGCGCGAGCTGGATGATGAAACGCCGGGCCTGTTCTCGCGGCCACTGCGCGGCGGCACCCTGAAGTTTCTGTGCGTGAGCATGCTGGAGTCTTCCAACCTGATGGCCGCGCTCTATCGTTTCACCCGGTTTTTCCACTTGGTCCTCGACGACCTCGGCTTCGAACTGTCGCGCGAAGCTGACTTGACCCGTTTGGTGCTGGTGCCGCGAACGGCAGCAGCCAGCGACAATACCTTCGGTCAGGAGATGATGCTCAAGTTGGTGCATGGCGTGACGTCCTGGCTGGCCGGACGCAAATTGCCGCTGGCGCGTGTAGATTTCACGTACTCGCGGCCGGCGCATGCATCGGAGTATGTGTTCCTGTATCCCGGGCCTGCGCATTTCGATCAGCCGCTGACCGCCATGTATTTCGAAACAGCACAGCTGCAGGGGCCGATTCGCCAGGACAAAAGCACGTTGGGAAAATTTCTCAGCCGCGCGCCGGCTGACTGGATGTTCGCCTCGCTGGCCGAGCGCATTGTCAGCCACCGCGTGCGCGAATATCTGGAAAAGCGCCTCGATCAGCCGACCTCCATCGAAGGCGTCGCCAGCGCGCTGCATTTTTCACTGCGCACGCTGTCGCGTCGCCTGCAGGATGAAGGCACCAGTTTTCAGGCAATCAAGGATGAGTTGCGTCGCGACGTCGCCATCCAGCGCCTGACGATGACCACGACTCCGGTGTCCGTGATCGGCGCGCAACTTGGCTTTGACGACCCGACCACTTTTCATCGGGCATTCAAGCGATGGACCGGCAGTGCGCCGGGCAACTACCGGCGCCGGCTGGCCTGACTGGTTTGAGGAGAAGCGGTGCAGGGGGATTGCAGCTTGCGTTGCAGTCCCTCTTTGTTTTTCTGGCGTTATCCGATCAAGCCCGGGCGTGCTCGATGCCGTACTTCGTCAGCGCCTGTCTCAACGCCAGGGCCAACTCTTCGGCATGGAACTTCGCCACATAGCCGTCCGCACCGACGCTTCTGACGTGCTCCTCATTGGTTGAACCCGACAGTGACGAGTGGATTACCACCGGCAGGGACTTGAAGCGCTCCGTCTTCTTGATGTTGCGCGTCAGAGTGAAGCCATCCATTTCCGGCATTTCCAGATCGGTCAGGACCAGCGCGACCTTGTCGCGCACCGTTTTGCCTTCGGCCTCGGCGCTGCTGGCAATTGTTTGCAGCCGCTCCCACGCTTCCTTGCCGGTCTTGGTCATGACGAAGGGCACGCCCATCGCTTCTAGCCCCTGTTCGATCAATGTGCGCGCCACTACGGAGTCATCAGCGGCAAGGACGATGGTGCCGGGCTTCAGGGACAGTTTGGGTCCGCTACCGGTATCCACTTTTACTTCTGCGGCCGGTGACAGTTGGCGCAGGATGGTTTCCACATCCAGCACCTGTGCCAGTTTTGCGCTGGCGATATCGCCGTCAAGGCGGGCGATGCTGGTTACCATTCCGCTTCCGGCATTCGATTCCGCAGACAATACCTGGCTCCAGTCCAGGCGCACGATTTCTTCTACCGACTCGACCGCGAATGCCTGCGTCGTACGCGCGAACTCGGTGATCAGCAGGATATTCAGGCCGGTCGTCGGTTTGCAGCCGACGATGGCCGGCAAATCGATCACCGGAATGATTTGGCCACGCAGATTGACCACACCCATCATATGCGGCAGCGAACCCGCCAGCGTCGTAACGTGCGGCATGGGCACGATTTCACGAATCTTGAACACATTGATGCCGAACAGCTCGGAGCAGTCCGCATCGGGTGCAGCGCCCAAACGGAATAGCAAGAGCTCAAACTTGTTGGAGCCGGTCAGGTTTGTTCTCTCGTCGACTTCCTGCTGGACGGTATTCATTTCTGACATAGTTATTTCTTTGTTTTGAGAATTGATCGGGTCGCTCGTACCGTATTCCGGAATTTCACCGCATGCATTTGCCTGTGCAGTGCGCCCTAAATGTGGGTGTCACGGGACAATTACACTCTTGCTGCACGTTCTTTTCGGAATCAGGCAGAAGCCGGACAGAGACTGGCACACGTCAGGCGTTGCAAATAAGCAAGATTCAGGCCTTCTGCTGAAAGGAGTATTAATTCCTTGATAGCGCAACAAAAGAGGCGCCTTGAAAAGCATCTCTCAAAGATTCATTTAAAATGAATCTTATGTTAGAGTAAGTATCGAAGTCTCTGGAATAAAGACCTGAATAAGCACCTTAATAAGTCCCTCAATTTATAAACCTGAAGGAAGATTATGAAATCGGAAATTCTCCAACTGGCCGGAACCCTGGATGAAGCGACTGCAATGAACGTCGCTCAAGTGCTGAACACCGTCAAGGGTGTCAACAAGGTCGCCATTTCGACGGCAGGCGCAAGCGTGGACATCAACTTCAATGAAGACATCACCTCGTCGCAGGAACTGCGCGCAGTATTGCATCAGGCCGGTTTTGCCGTGAAGAAGGCGCATGGCGAAGGCGGAATGTGCTGCGGAAGTTGCGGTAGCTAATTCATCCGTCGCAAGCTTTACAGGTTGACCCTGAACATAGGATCTGGCGCAGGGTCAAACGACGTTCCTGACGCCCACAAGGCGCAATAACTTTTTCGGAAAGAACACATGAAACGTCTGGAAGGCAAGATTGCAGTCGTAACGGGAGCGAGCAGCGGTATCGGTCGCTCGATTGTTGAACACTTTGTCGCCGAAGGCGCAAAAGTTATTGCTTTTGCGCGCAATAACGAAGGCCTGCAAGCATTGGAGGCCGCCAATCCGGGCAAGGTCGTCGCTGTAAGCGGCGATGTCACCCGCCAGGAAGACCTCGAGCGGTTGCGCAAGACCGCAGTGGATCAGTTCGGTGAAATCGATATCCTCGTGCCGAACGCCGGCATTGCGCGTGTCGTCTCTTTCGAGGACAGCACGGCCGACGCATTCGCAACACAGTTTTCAGTGAATTTGTTCGGCGCGGCCGAAACAGCACGCCTGTTTGTCCCGCACATTCGCAAGGGCGGTTCGATCCAGTTCATTACCACCTTCCTCACGCAGGTGGGATTCCCGGGCCTGGCAATCTACAGCGCCAGCAAGGCAGCGTTGAAATCGCTTTCGCAGACACTGGCTGCGGAGCTCGCACCAAAAGGCATACGGGTGAACTCGATTGCGCCTGGCCCAATCGCCACGCCTCTGTGGGGAACGGTCGGACTGCCGCAGGACGTACTCGGTACGGTCGCCGAAAAAATCAATGCGCGACTGATGCAGGGCAAATTCGGCCAGCCGGAAGACATTGCTGAAGCATCCGTTTTCCTCGCTTCAGAAGCGGCGAAAAATATCTATGGCCAGGAAATCGTGGTCGATGGCGGATACACCATCGGATAGAGGCTAATCCAAACTATTCCAGCCGGGGCTGTATCGGCCTGCGAGCCTTACACAGCATCGGCTGGATGCAATCCTTCAAGCGAATTCGCAGCGCGCCGTTTCAGCAGGATATTCTGCGCGGTCAGGCTGACGATCATCGGATGCAGCAAGTCCAATTGCCGAACCCGGCGTTTTAAAATTGACTGGTCCAGGTTCCAGGTATCGCCCTTGCAGGCGAAGAGAATCTTGTTTAGCGAATCCAGCGCATCGATGATGACCACGGCATCATTAAAGGCGCGTTGCATGCGTTCAATATAAATGTCGGTTTCCAGCACATCAGCCAGTAAATTGACGACCATGATGCCATCCGGCGTCAGCGCCTGATAACAATCATCATAAAAACGCTGGCTGCACAGCTGCGGCGGCTGGCCGCTTTTATCAAAGCCATCCACCATCAGCACATCAAACCGGCCGTCTGCCTCCCGGACAAAATCGGCGCCATCCATGCAGCGCACATGGAGGCGTTCGTCGTCATCGGGAATCAGGAATTGCTGGCGTAGTTCGATGACTTGCGGATCAATTTCCGCAACTTCGACAGAAGCGGTCGGCAGATAGCGGTAACAGAATTTGGCAAGTGAGCCACCGCCCAAACCGACCATCCCGATTTTCCGTGGCTCGGGTTTGAACAGCAAAAAACCCATCATGGATTGCGTGTAGCCCAGCACCAAGTCATCGGGGTTTTCCAGGCGCATCTCGCTTTGCAGCGCACACACGTCGAACATCAAGGACAGCGTATTACGTTTTTTGTAGATCACCGGCTTGCCGGCATTCGACAAAGCAACCATTTGCGAGAAATCTTCTATGAGCATCTTGATGTGATGAGGCGTGGGCGGCAGGTTCTCCGCAAGCAGGAGCGATTCGACGTAATCGCGCATTTGCGGCAAGAGGCGCGGGCAGGGCATTGCAACGCTATTCGCGGCAGCCAGACGTGCGAGGCATTTCTTCACCCGAAGTTCAAGCATGGGTGGGGAGCGTCTTGGCCGTGTCTTTCTATACTGCATCATATGACAATAACATTATAATCGCGTTATAACGTAAGGATCATAGCATAT
>DATFAZ010000020.1:0-5183 GCA_035254105.1 Noviherbaspirillum sp.
TCCTTCGCTGCAGTAGCCCAGTTCGCTCCGGTAATACTAGGCGGAATCTACTGGAAAGGCGCTACCCGCGCCGGCGCACTATGTGCATTGAGCGCAGGGTTTCTGGTATGGATATATACGTTGATGCTGCCGTCGTTCGCCAGTTCCGGCTGGCTGCCAATCAGCTTTCTGGAAAATGGTCCGTTTGGCATCGGCCTGCTGCGCCCGAACCAGTTATTCGGCCTAGCCGGCATGGATGAGATAACGCATGGCGTGCTTTGGAGCATGCTTGCCAACATCGGCGCCTTTATCGGTGTGTCCGTAATGACCGGCCAGAGTGCCATCGAGAAGACCCAGGCTGCGCTGTTTGTGGACGTATTCAAGCATGAACGGGGTGCACCGGAACGGATGTGGCGGGCCCACGGGTCGCTGCCTGAACTGCAAACACTGCTGTCACGCTTTCTCGGCCCGGCACGAGCCATCTCGATTTTTTCTTCCCATGCGAAGAATCTCGGACTTAGCTGGCCGCAAGAAGCCGACGCCGAACTGGTAAGCGCATCCGAAGCACAATTGGCTGGCGTCATCGGATCGGCATCGGCACGCGTAATGATCGCTTCCGTGATTGAAAAAGAATCACTGCGCGACCAATTGACCGGCCTGCCCAATCACGCGGCATTGCTGGATCGCCTGAACGAAGCGCTGCAACATGCAAGGAAACGAAATGATTACAGCTTTGCGCTGCTTCTCGTAAGCCTGGACCGGTTTCGCATCATCACTGACAGCCTCGGCCGCGACATCGGCGACCAATTGCTGCTGGCCGTCGCCAGGCGACTGGAGAGCAGCCTGCGACTTGGAGACACCGCCGCACATCTCGGCAGCGACGAATTCGCGATACTGCTCAACGATGTGCGGGATGCAAATGAAGTCACCCGTTTTACCGACCAGTTGCAGACGGAATTAATCACGGCATACAAGCTGGAAGGCTACGAGGTGTATACCACGGCCAGTATCGGCATTGTGCTAAGCAAGGCGTCATATACGGATCCAGCCGATATCCTGCGCGATGCCGAAACCGCGAATCATCGTGCGGTAACGCGCGGCGGTGCCTGCGGCGAAGTGTTTCAGGCAAACCTGCGTGAGCGCACCGTCGCATTATTCGACATGGAGACCCGGTTGCGGCAGGCAGTGAACCGGGGCCAGGAATTCGAGGTGCACTACCAGCCGATTGTGGCGCTCAATACCGGCCGCCTCTGCGGTTTCGAGGCGCTGGTGCGGATGCGCCGGGCTGACGGTACATTGATGCTGCCGAGCGATTTCATTCCTCTGACCGAAGAAACCGGCCTTATCGTGCATATCGGCCGCTGGGTACTTACCGAGGCGTGCCGGCAGATGCGGGCATGGCAGCTGATGTTCCCCGATCGGGCACAATTACAAGTAAGCGTGAACCTGGCCGGACGCCAGTTTGCGCAACCGGATCTGGTACAGCAGATCGAACAGGTTCTCGTTCAGACCGGCCTGCGGACCAGCAGCCTGAAACTCGAAATCACCGAAACGGTCATCATGGATCATGCGGAAAGAGCGGCAGCAGTGCTGGTCGAGCTTCGCGAAAAGGGTATCCAGCTGATGATTGACGACTTCGGCACCGGCTATTCATCCCTGTCTTACCTGCATCGCTTCCCGGTCCATTCGCTAAAAATCGATGCATCTTTTGTCCAGAGAATGGATTCCGGCGGCAAGGATGCGGACATTATCCAGACCATTGTCGCGCTGGCACACACACTCGGCATGGATGCGATTGCTGAAGGCGTTGAAACGGCAAGCCAGCTCGAACAACTGCGCAAAATGAATATCGAATTCGCGCAAGGCTACTACTTCTCGAAACCGCTCGACAGCAGGGCAGCGGAGGCGCTGATCGCCTCGTGGCCGCAGTGGTAAGAATGCGGTAGCCAATGCACAGTTCGGCTCCGTTGTGTATCAGGCAAAAAAAACGCCCCGACAACCGGGGCGTTTTGCAAACCAAAGAAAAAACTGCGATTACTTGGCAGACATCAGTGCCACGGTGGTGTCGAGCATGCGATTGGAAAAACCCCATTCGTTGTCATACCAGGACGACACCTTCACCAGACGGCCGGAGACCTTGGTCAGCGTAGCATCGAAATTGCTCGATGCCGGGTTGTGGTTGAAGTCAACCGATACCAGCTGATCGGTGTTGTAGGTCAGGATGCCCTTAGACCCTGCAGCGGCTTCCTTCATGATCGCATTGACTTCATCCACAGTCGTGTCGCGCGCAGCGATGAACGACAGGTCGACGATCGAGACGTTGATGGTCGGAACGCGGATTGCGTATCCGTCCAGCTTGCCGTTCAGTTCCGGCAGTACCAGGCCGACAGCAGCAGCGGCACCGGTCTTGGTCGGGATCATCGACTGGGTTGCGGAACGGGCGCGACGCAGGTCTTCATGCATCACGTCGGTCAGCACCTGGTCATTGGTGTAAGCGTGGACGGTGGTCATCAAGCCGTTCAGCACGCCGATCTTGTCGTTCAGCGGCTTAACCAGCGGTGCCAGGCAGTTGGTGGTGCAGGATGCGTTGGAGATAACGGTGTCGGAAGCCTTCAGCACGCCCTGGTTAACACCAAAAACGACGGTGGCGTCAACATCCTTGCCGCCCGGAGCGGAGATGATGACTTTCTTGGCGCCGCCTTTCAGGTGGGCCGATGCTTTTTCCTTGGAAGTGAAAAAGCCGGTGCACTCCAGCACCACGTCAACGTTCAGCTCGCCCCACGGAATATCGGCCGGGTTGCGCTGGGCAAATACCTTGATCTTGTCGCCATTGACGATCATGAATTCGCCGTCGACTTCAACGGTGCCCGGGAACTTGCCATGGGCAGTGTCGTAGCGGGTCAGGTGGGCGTTCGATTGTGCATTGCCGAGGTCGTTGATGGCAACGATCTGGATGTCATTCTTCTTGCCGCCTTCGTAGTGAGCACGAAGGATGTTGCGGCCGATGCGGCCGTAGCCGTTGATTGCGACGCGAATAGTCATGGTTTTCTCCTGAACGTAGTAATTAAGCTAAAACCGATTTCACTTTGGCGATCACGTTTTCAGTCGTGAAGCCGAAGTGCTTGAACAGAACTCCCGCCGGTGCGGACTCGCCGAAGGTGTCGATACCCACCACGGCGCCTTCCAGGCCGACGTACTTGTACCAAAAGTCCGTAACGCCGGCTTCCACCGCAACACGCGGCAAGCCTTTCGGCAGGACGCTTTGCTTGTAGGCGGCATCCTGGCGGTCGAACAAATCCGTGCACGGCATGGAAACCACGCGCACCGGCGTGCCCTGCTTGGCCAGTTCGTCAGCCGCCTTCACTACCAGCTCGACTTCGGAGCCGGTTGCGATCAGCACGGCCTTGGCGTCCGGCGCATCGCGCAAAACATAACCGCCACGGTTGATGGCAAGAATTTGTTCCGGCGTGCGCTCCATGTACGGCAGGTTCTGGCGCGAGAAAATCAATGTGGTCGGGCCATGACGGCGCGCGACGGCATGTTTCCATGCGATTGCAGATTCGACCGTGTCGCAAGGGCGCCAGTTCTCCAGGTTCGGAATCAGACGCAGGCTGGACACATGCTCGATCGATTGGTGCGTCGGGCCGTCTTCGCCCAGGCCGATCGAGTCGTGCGTAAAGACGAAAATCGAACGGATCTTCATCAGCGCCGCCATGCGAAGCGCATTGCGGCTGTAGTCGGAGAACGTCAGGAAGGTGCCGCCGAACGGGATGTAGCCGCCGTGCAAGGCAATACCATTCATGACGGCGCTCATGCCGAATTCGCGAACACCGTAGTTGATGTGGTTGCCCGCATGGTCGGCACGCACCGCAACACATTCTTTCCAGTTGGTCAGGTTGGAACCGGTCAGGTCGGCCGAACCGCCGAGGAATTCCGGCAGGACCGGAGCCAGCGCCTGAATGGCATTCTGGCTGGCCTTGCGGGTCGCGATGTTTTCCTTCTTCTCGACGCATGCGGCGATGTAGGCATCGATCGCATCGTTCAACTTGCCCGGCAATTCGCCCCTCATACGGCGCAACAACTCGCCTGCTTCCTGCGGATAGCGCTCGTCATAGGCCTTGAACAGTTCGCTCCACTCGCCTTCGAGCTTCTGGCCGGACGTCTTGGCATCCCATGCCGCATAGACATCAGCGGGAATTTCGAAGGCTTGGAAGTCCCAGCCGAGCGCTGCGCGGGTGGCGGCAATTTCCTTGTCGCCCAGGGCGGCGCCGTGCACGTCATGTGTGCCAGCCTTGTTGGGGCTGCCTTTGCCGATCACGGTCTTGCAGCAGATCAGGGTCGGCTTGTCGGATTTCTTTGCGGCAGCAATGGCGGCGTCCACAGCGGCAACGTCGTGGCCATCCACGTTGCGGATGACGTTCCAGTTGTAGGCTTCGAAGCGCTTCGGGGTATCGTCGATGAACCAGCCTTCCACATGGCCGTCGATCGAAATCCCATTGTCGTCGTACAGCACAACCAGCTTGTTCAGACGCAAGGCGCCTGCCAGCGAGCACGCCTCATGCGAAATGCCTTCCATCAGGCAACCATCGCCAACAAAGGTATAAGTGTGGTGATCGACGATATTGAAGCCTGGCTTGTTGAATTCGGCCGCGAGCAGGCGTTCCGCGAGCGCCATGCCGACCGCGTTGGTCAGGCCTTGGCCGAGCGGACCGGTGGTGGTCTCGACGCCCGGCGTTACATGCACTTCCGGATGGCCGGCGGTCTTGGAATGCAGTTGACGGAAATTCTTGATTTCTTCCATCGGCAGGTCGTAACCGCTCAGGTGCAGCAGCGCATAATGCAGCATGGAGCCATGGCCGTTGGAGACAATGAAACGGTCGCGATTGATCCAGTGCGGATTGGTCGGGTTGTGGCGATAGTGCCGGGTCCATAGCGCGACGGCGATTTCCGCCATGCCCATGGGCATGCCGGGATGGCCCGAGTTCGCCTTCTGTACTGCGTCCATTGCCAAGGCGCGGATTGCGTTGGCCATCTTGTCGGTCGGGAGAGTGGGAGTCATGTCAAATCAAGGTGTGTGGCGGGTCTTGGTGCCGACTCCGGTCCGGCTTGGAACCAGAGGGTGCAAAGCCCGGTATTTTACCAGACTGAACCGCGCGGAATTAAAATCGGGGATTGACTTTTGCTAACAAGGACGACATGCCAGC
>DATFAZ010000021.1:0-20609 GCA_035254105.1 Noviherbaspirillum sp.
TCGATCAAGTCTGCCAATGTATCTTCTACGTGGCAGGACGACGCTGCGAAAAAACGCGGTGGCATCAAAACCCGCGGTAACGGTGCTGCTGCTCCGACGGGTGGACGAGATGGATGGCGAAGTGGTCCTAAAGGCCGTCGCGGCAGCTCTCACGGCGATGATCAACGCGAGAGTAATTTCCAGGTTCCGACCGAAGCAGTAATCAAGGAAGTGCACGTACCGGAAACCATCACGGTCGCCGAATTGGCCCATAAAATGGCCGTGAAAGCGTCGGAGGTTATCAAGCATTTGATGAAGCTTGGCCAGATGGTCACCATCAATCAGGTACTTGATCAGGAAACTGCAATGATTCTGGTCGAGGAAATGGGCCATAAGGCATTTGCAGCCAAACTCGACGACCCGGAAGCGATGCTTGAGGAAGCCGGTGAACACGCTGATGCCGAGACTCTGCCGAGGGCCCCTGTGGTAACCGTAATGGGCCACGTCGACCACGGCAAGACTTCACTGCTCGACTATATTCGTCGTGCCAAAGTCGCAGCTGGCGAAGCCGGCGGCATTACCCAGCATATCGGCGCATATCACGTTGAAACGCCGCGTGGCATCATTACGTTCCTCGATACTCCAGGTCACGAAGCATTTACCGCAATGCGCGCACGTGGCGCGAAAGCGACTGATATCGTAATCTTGGTGGTTGCGGCCGATGACGGGGTAATGCCCCAGACAAAGGAGGCTATCGCTCATGCGAAGGCCGCCGGCGTGCCGATCGTCGTGGCAGTCAACAAGATTGATAAACAAGGCGCCAACCCGGAGCGCGTCAAGCAGGAATTGGTCGCTGAGCAGGTTGTGCCGGAAGAATATGGCGGTGAGTCGCCATTTATCGAAGTGTCTGCCAAGACCGGCCAAGGCATCGATGATCTTCTGGAAAACGTACTGTTACAAGCCGAAGTGCTGGAACTGAAAGCACCGGTGGATGCACTGGCCAAGGGTCTTGTCATCGAAGCCAAGCTGGACAAGGGCCGCGGCCCGGTTGCAACGGTACTGGTTCAAACGGGTACTCTGAAGCGCGGTGACGTTGTGCTGGCAGGTTCCTCGTATGGACGTGTGCGCGCCATGCTTGATGAAAATGGCAAAGCGATTGCCGAAGCGGGTCCGTCGATTCCGGTTGAGATTCAAGGCCTCACCGAAGTGCCAGCAGCTGGCGAAGAAGTCATGGTGATGGCGGACGAACGCAAGGCGCGCGAAATCGCGCTGTTCCGACAAGGTAAATTCCGTGATGTGAAACTGGCGAAGCAGCAGGCTGCGAAGCTGGAGAACATGTTCGAACAAATGGCCGAAGGCGAGGTGAAGAACCTGCCGCTGATTATCAAGGCTGATGTGCAAGGTTCGCAGGAAGCGCTGGTGCATTCAATGCAGAAACTGTCAACCAGCGAAGTGCGAGTGCAGGTCGTACATGCTGCAGTTGGCGGCATCAGCGAATCGGACGTCAATCTTGCTGTGGCATCCAAGGCGGTCATTATCGGCTTCAATACACGCGCAGATGCCTCCGCACGGAAGTTGGCCGAAGCTAATGGCATTGATATCCGTTACTACACCATCATTTACGATGCGGTGGACGAGATCAAGGCGGCAATGTCCGGCATGTTGGCACCCGAGAAGCGTGAACAGGCACTCGGTCTGGTGGAAATTCGCCAGGTATTCCTCGTCAGCAAAGTCGGTGCGATTGCCGGCTGTTATGTGCTCGATGGCTTGGTCAAACGTGGCGCCTCCGTACGTCTGTTGCGAAACAATGTTGTGATCTGGACCGGTGAGCTCGATTCGCTCAAGCGCTTCAAAGATGACGTGAAGGAAGTGAAGGCCGGGTTTGAATGCGGCTTATCGCTGAAGAACTTTAACGACATCAAGGAAGGCGATCAACTGGAAGTCTTTGAGGTACAGGAAGTCGCGCGTACGCTCTGATGATGTGGACGGGCGATTGCATTGCTGCAGTCGTCCGCTACACTTTATCCGAATAAGGCGATGCGATTCTCATCATGGCTAAACACAGCAAATCAATTCCAGGCCGCGGAGTGCGCGTTGCCGATCAAATACAGCGCGATCTGGCAGAAATTATTGCGTACGAACTGAAGGATCCGCGCGTCGGCATGATCACGCTGACTGAAGTGCAGGTCACGCCGGATTATGCTCATGCAAAAGTGTTTTTCACAACGCTGGTCGATAACGAGGAGGCGGTACAGAATACACTGACCGGCCTACGCAAGGCGGCTGGATTTATTCGCGGCCAGCTAGGCCGGCGTCTGACTATCCATACGATTCCTGAATTGCATTTTGTCTACGACACGTCGACATCACGCGGCATCGAACTGTCAAAACTGATCGATGAGGCGAATGCCTCGCGGGCCCGGGATTCCGAAGGCTGAATTCACATGCGTCTTATCGGCGCACCTCCCCTCTGTTCAATATGGCGCAATTTTCGCCCAAGAAATCTCGTGTGCCTGTCCATGGCGTATTGCTGCTTGATAAGGCCGCAGGGTATTCGAGCAATGATGCTCTGATTCAGGCAAAGCGGCTGTTGAATGCACAAAAGGCCGGACATACCGGCACTCTCGATCCCTTCGCAACCGGGCTTTTGCCCTTGTGTTTTGGCGAGGCAACCAAGTTTTCTCAAGATTTACTTGACGCTGACAAAACATACGAAGCAGTCGTACATCTCGGCATAAGCACTGCTACCGGAGACACCGAAGGTGAAGTGCTGAAGACTTCTGAGGTAGGTGTTACCCGGGCGCAGATCGAGACTGTGCTTGAGCGGTTTCGGGGCGAGATCGCCCAAGTGCCGCCCATGCATTCTGCGCTCAAGCGCGATGGCAAACCCTTGTATGAATATGCGCGTGCTGGCATAACGCTGGAGCGCGAGCCTCGACGCGTAATCATTCATGCGCTCGAAGTATTAAGTTATCAGCAACCTTACCTGAGCCTGCGGGTTTCCTGCAGCAAGGGCACGTATATCCGTGTATTGGGCGAGGATATCGGCGCCGCACTGGGATGTGGAGCTCATTTGAAGGCATTGCGGCGAACACAGGTGGGCATATTGTCGCTCGATCAGGCAGTTACTCTGGATACGCTTGCAGATACTTCTGAGATGGAGCGCATTCGTTTGCTTTCACCGGTTGATGCTTTACTTGCCAGTTTTCCACCCATCAGCTTGCCTTCGGTACTCGCAAAACGATTCCTTCAGGGGCAACGCTTGGCCCTGGGTAAAGAAGGATTGTTGTTCCCGGTCTATGAAGGAAGGGTACGTGTTTATGGCAAAGAGGACGGCCTGCTATTAGGAACGGCGCAACTCATGGAGTATGGTGTGCTGGCACCCGAGCGCCTCATAGCTACTGAGATCTCGAAATAATGTTTTTCACTTCTTCGCAATCTGATTCCTAACAGATTGCGCCCTTCATATTTCCATCTGCAACTCTTTGAAATTCATGAATTTTCGGATTTCTTTGCGGTGCAACATGCTATAATTTTTGGTTCTCCGAATCCGGCCCCGAATCATCATGTCAAACACCAAACGCGCATTGCGCAACATCGCCATCATCGCTCACGTTGACCATGGCAAGACTACTCTAGTTGACCAGTTATTGCGCCAGTCAGGCACCTTCCGCGAGAATCAGCAGGTCGATACCCGTGTGATGGACTCCAACGACTTGGAAAAAGAACGTGGCATCACGATTCTTGCAAAGAACTGCGCAGTCGAGTACGAAGGTACGCACGTCAATATCGTGGATACTCCGGGCCACGCCGACTTTGGCGGTGAAGTTGAGCGCGTGCTGTCGATGGTTGATTCCGTGTTGCTGCTTGTCGATGCGGTGGAAGGCCCGATGCCGCAAACGCGTTTCGTGACGCGCAAGGCACTTGCACTAGGCCTCAAGCCTATCGTGGTAGTCAACAAGATCGACCGCCCGGGCGCGCGTCCGGATTGGGTTATTAATGCGACGTTTGAATTGTTCGACAAGCTTGGTGCCACTGAAGAGCAACTGGATTTCCCGGTGGTGTATGCATCGGCACTGAACGGTTATGCGAGCCTTGATCCGACAGTCCGTGAAGGCACGATGAAGCCGCTGTTTGATGCCGTTCTGGAACACGTGCCTGTGCGCGACGACGATCCGGATGGCCCGTTGCAATTGCAGATTTCCTCGCTTGATTACTCCTCCTATGTCGGCAAGATTGGCATCGGCCGCATCAGCCGTGGCCGTGTGAAAGCCTTGCAGGACGTGATCATCATGAATGGTCCGGACTCAACGCCGACGAAAGCCCGCGTTAACCAAGTATTGAAGTTCAAAGGTCTTGAGCGCGTGCTGGTGGATGAGGCGATCGCTGGCGATATCGTGCTGATCAACGGTATCGAAGAGCTTGGCATCGGCACCACCGTTTGCGCGCCTGATACGCCGGATGCATTGCCTATGCTGAAGGTGGACGAGCCCACATTGACAATGAACTTCCTGGTGAACAATTCGCCGCTGGCCGGCCGTGAAGGCAAGTTCGTCACCAGCCGCCAGATTCGCGACCGTCTGGATCGCGAACTGAAATCCAATGTCGCACTGCGTGTTACCGATACTGGCGACGACACGACTTTTGAAGTGTCCGGTCGCGGCGAGTTGCACCTGACAATTTTGCTGGAAAATATGCGCCGCGAAGGTTACGAGCTGGCCGTATCGCGTCCGCGCGTAGTGTTCAAGGACGTTGACGGTGTGAAGTGCGAGCCGTACGAGTTGCTGACTGTTGACGTTGAAGATGCACATCAGGGTGGTGTGATGGAAGAACTGGGTCGTCGTCGCGGCGACTTGCAGAACATGGAGCCGGACGGCAAGGGGCGCGTGCGTCTCGAATACCGGATTCCGGCACGCGGCCTGATCGGATTCCAGTCGGAGTTCATGACGCTCACCCGTGGTACAGGCCTGATGAGCCACATTTTTGATGAATACTCGCCAGTCGATATCAACAAGCCGGAACTCGCAGGTCGTCGCAACGGCGTATTGATTTCGCAGGACGACGGTGCAGCAGTTGCTTACGCACTGTGGAAACTGCAAGATCGCGGCCGCATGTTCGTGAGCCATAACGACCCCGTGTACGAAGGCATGATCATCGGAATTCATTCGCGCGACAATGATCTGGTGGTCAATCCGATCAAGGGCAAGCAGTTGACCAACGTGCGTGCCTCCGGCACCGACGAGGCAGTACGCCTGGTACCGCCGATCCAACTGACGCTGGAATATGCGGTGGAATTCATTGAAGACGATGAGCTGGTTGAAATTACTCCGAAGAGTATTCGTTTGCGCAAGCGCTTCCTGAAAGAGCATGAGCGCAAGAAGGCGTCGCGCGAGGCTGCGTAATTACGAGCCGGGGCAGGCTGCCAAGCCTAACCCCAGTCATGGTTCAAGGCCCGGCTGCCTGTAAAAAGGAGCCGGGCTTTTTATTGTCTGATTTATTTATGTCACTTCTGACTACTCATAGGCGGGCGATCCTGCTCATGATTATTGCGCCAACCTTGTGGAGCATGGCCGGGGTACTGACGCGGCATCTGGATGCCACACGCGGTTTTGAAATTACTTTCTGGCGCAGTTTTTTCTCTGCAATTTTCGTGGCAGTCGCGCTAATCGTTCAACAAGGCGGCGGCAGGGCATTTCGCATGGTGCGCGCAGTTGGTGCCCTTGGCATCCTCAGTGGCCTGATGTGGTGCGTGATGTTTGTGTGTTTCATGATCGCGCTAACGAAGACCACTGTTGCCAACACGCTGATTGTGATGAGCGTGTCGCCCTTGCTGACCGCATTTCTTGCCTGGCTGTTTCTCAAGCAGAAAATCGCCCAACGCACCTGGCTGGCGATATTTGCGGCATTCATCGGCATCCTGTGGATGTTTGTGAGTGGCATGAGCAGTGTGGGAGGCCAGCATTTGCTCGGCATGCTGATCGCCGGTGCGGTGCCGGTAGCAGCAGCTATCAATCTGATTGCAATCAAACGTGCAGGACATGGTGTCGACCTGATACCGGCGGTGCTATTGGGGAGTGTGTTTTCTGCGCTTCTGATGTTTCCGCTGGCATGGCCGCTGGAGGCGTCGCTGCATGACATCGGCATTCTGGCGGTACTCGGTTTTTTTCAGCTGGGATTGCCGTGCATGCTGATGGTGCATGCGGCAAAAAGCCTGTCCGCACCGGAGGTATCGCTGCTGGCGCTGCTGGAAGTGTTGTTAGGCCCCTTGTGGGCTTGGTTGGGCGCAGGCGAAGTGCCAGCACAGGAAACTCTGATCGGTGGCGCTGTGGTACTGGCTGCGTTGGTGTTCAATGAGCTGGCGGCGATACGACCCATGCCTGCCAGTGTGGGCAAGCGTATCAATTAATCACGCCGCCAGATCGCATCGCAATCCGGCGGTTTCTTTTAGGCCAAAATCGCCTCAGGCACTGATCGGTTCTGCTTGCGGCAATGCCTTCTGGGTTTTGAGGACATCGGCGATTGCGGCAAACAACTGGTCGATCTGTGGCTTGTCGATGATGAGCGGGGGGGAGAGTGCAATGATGTCGCCAGTGGTGCGAATCAAGACGCCCTTATCCCAGAAGCAGCGCTGGAATACATCAAACGCCCGGGCGCTCGGTTTTCCCGGCGCGCTTTCGAGTTCAATGCCGCATACCAGGCCGAGATTGCGAATGTCTTTTACATAAGGCAGGCCCTTCAGCGCATGCGCGGCTTCCTCGAAATACGGCGCCATCGCCGCAGCACGGTCAAACAGGCCTTCTTCCTTATAAACATCAATCGTTGCGATACATGCAGCTGCTGCTAATGGATGGCCGGTGTATGTATAGCCATGGAAAAACTCGATGGCGTTTTCCGGCGCTGCGCTCATGAACGCGTCATGAATCTCCTGGCGCACGATGACTGCGCCCATTGGTACAGCAGCGTTTGTCAGCCCTTTGGCGCAAGTAATCATATCCGGTACGACACCGAAAAAGTCGGCGGCGAACGCAGCACCCAGCCGGCCAAAACCAGTAATGACTTCGTCGAAAATCAGGAGGATGCCGTATTTGTCGCAGATCGAGCGCAGCTTCTGCAGATAGCCTTTGGGCGGCAGGATCACACCGGTCGACCCCTGGATCGGCTCCACAATGACTGCAGCCACCGTAGCCGGATCGTGCAGGGCAAGCAGGCGTTGTTCGAGTTCATCGGCCATGTCCGCGCCATGTTCCGGCAAGCCGCGCGAGAAGGCGTTTTTTGCAATATCCAGCGGATGGCGCAGATGATCCACGCCGGCCAGCGTCGGGCCGAAATGCTTGCGGTTGCCCGCGATGCCGCCGACTGCGATGCCGCCGAAACCAACACCATGGTAGCCGCGCTCGCGTCCGATCAGGCGTGTGCGCAGGCCATCGCCACGCATGCGGTGATACGCCAGTGCGATCTTTAGCGCAGAGTCCACCGATTCCGAACCGTCATTGCAGAAAAAGACACGGTTCAAGCCTTCCGGTGCAATCGCAACCAGTGCGCTCGCCGCTTCGAATACTTTTGGATGGCCCATCTGGAAAGTGGGTGCGAAATCCATCGTTGCTGCCTGCTTCTGTATTGCCTCGGTTATTTTCGGATGGCAATGCCCGGCATTGACGCACCACAGGCCGGCAGTGCCGTCGAGTATATTGCGGCCGTCATCGGTTGTGTAATGCATACCCGACGCGGCGGCAAGCAGGCGGGGCTTTGTCTTGAACTGGCGGTTTGCCGTAAAAGGCATCCAGAAATGGGAGGTATCTATGGTGCTGGGCATCTTTCTTTTCCCTTGTGGAGAATTGGTTGGGAGGATGACTAAGCGCTCATTTATTTAAGGCGGGCGCGATCCGTAAGCCGTACCGGTAAAATACCGGCCTATTATGAGCCGCACGCAAAAAAACGCCAAGTTGCAGACCCTGCCACCACGCCGGATTTCTGTCGCCCCTATGCTGGACTGGACCGATCGTCATTGCCGTAAATTTCACCGTCAAATTACGCGGCATACATGGCTTTACACGGAAATGGTCACGACTGGTGCATTGCTTCACGGAGATGTTAAGCGTCACCTTGACTTCAATCAGGAAGAACATCCGCTTGCATTGCAGTTGGGTGGAAGCGAACCGGGAGATCTTGCCAAAAGTGCGAAGCTGGGTGAGGAGTGGGGCTACGATGAAATCAATCTCAATTGCGGCTGCCCCTCCGAGCGCGTTCAGAAGGGCGCATTCGGCGCCTGCCTGATGGCTGAGCCGCAACTGGTTGCGGATTGTGTCAAGGCGATGCGGGATGCCGTATCGATCGACGTTACTGTTAAACATCGAATCGGCATCGACAATATCGAATCTTATGATTTCGTACGCGACTTCGTCGGCATTGTTGCCGAAGCCGGGTGCAGCACTTTTATCGTCCATGCGCGCAATGCGATTCTGAAAGGTCTAAGCCCGAAAGAGAATCGCGAGATTCCGCCCTTGAAGGCCGACTATGCATACCGGCTCAAGCGCGATTTTCCAGGGCTGGAAATCATCATCAATGGCGGCATCAAGACACTGGAAGAGATCGATATCCATCTGCTGCATGTGGATGGCGTGATGATTGGCCGTGAGGCTTATCACAATCCTTATTGGATGGCTGCATTCGATGAGCGCTATTACGGCGATGCTACGCAAGTGAAATCGCGCGTGGAAGTGCTGCAGGCAATGCAGCCATATATCAAAGAACAGCTGGCGCTATACGGAAAAAAAGAAGCGGCCGGCGGGGGGCTACGGCTGAATAGCATTACCCGTCATATGCTGGGGCTGATGGCTGGCTTGCCGGGAGCACGAGCATTCCGGCAAACGCTGTCCGATTCAAAAAAACTCGCTGCAGGCGACCCTGCCTTGCTGCTGGACGCACTTTCAAGAATGCAACCTGTTGAGGGCGCTTAAAGCGTTTTCTGCCTGCCGGCGCCAATATTGTTATGCATGGACGAAAATTTCCTGTACGCAGTACAATCAAAATTCTAGGCAAAGTTCACAATATTAAAAACTTTGTTTGGCATGTTATCCCGCTGCTGTAGTTTTCTTTTGCGCTGCAGCAGTTTTGCCGATTTCATGAACCTGGTGTCGTGGCGCTCCCGCCGGCAGTTTTACTGAAGGCGGCGTGATGCCGGCGTGTCTAATAATTTGATCCTTGAGGAGAACAAATGGAACGTCGTTCCTTTCTAAAAAAAGCAGCCGCTGGCGTCTCCGCAGGCGCTGTTGCCGCGCCGGCATTGGCGCAAACGCAGCCAACCATCAACTGGCGTCTCGCATCGAGCTTTCCAAAGTCACTGGATACGCTGTTTGGTACGGCTGAAGTGTTCAGCAAACGCGTGGCTCAACTGACCGGCGGCAAGTTCAACATCCGCGTATTCGCAGGCGGCGAAATTGTTCCGCCGCTTCAGGTTGTGGACGCAGTACAGAACGGTACTGTCGAAATGGGACATACCGCGCCATACTACTATTTTGGCAAGGATGCGACGTTTGCCTTCGATTGCGCAGTGCCGTTCGGGATGAACTCCCGCCAGCAGACGGCATGGATGAACCAGGGCGGCGGCATGGAGCTGATGCGCGAGTTCTACAAGGATTACGGCATCATCAACTTCCTGGGCGGGAATACGGGCGCGCAAATGGGCGGCTGGTTCCGTAAGGAGATCAAGACCCTGGACGATATCAAGGGTCTCAAAATGCGCATCAGCGCATTTGCGGGCAAAGTCATGCAACCGCTGGGACTGGTGCCGCAGCAGCTGGCCGGCGCCGATATCTACCCGGCGCTTGAAAAGGGATCGCTGGATGCGGTCGAATGGACCACGCCTTATGACGACGAGAAGCTCGGCTTTAACAAGGTGGCCCCGTATTACTATGCACCGGGTTGGTGGGAAGCCGGCGCGCAGCTATCTTTCTACGTCGGGAGCAAGGAATGGGAGAAGCTGCCGAAGGAATATCAGGCTGCAATTGAGGCCGCATCCTACGAGGCACACGTGACGATGCAGGCAGAATACGACGCCAAGAATCCTGCTGCGCTGGCACGCCTGATCAAGAATGGCGCGAAGCTGCGCTTCTTCTCCAAGGAAATCATGGAAGCCTGCTACAAGCAGGCAGTAAAAACCATGGATGAAGAAGCTTCCAAGAATGCCAAGTTCAAGAAAGTGTATGACGCCTACAGACGCTTCCAGAGAGACCAGAACCAATGGAACTCGGTCGCGGAAATGCCGATGCAAAACTTCATGGGTACACGTAAGTAATACCTGAACGGGGAGGCCTGCAACGCATTCGTATTGCAGGCCCGCCGTATCCTGAAACCTGCGGTTTCAGGGCAATCGACCTCTTGCTTTTCTCGTTGAATTTTTTTCAGCAAAGCTCCTCGGGCAAAATCTTAAAAGCCGCTGAAACCGGCTCCTTTCCTTCCGAACTGTCGCGTAACTTACGCAACGCTTACAGCTTTTTCACGGCGCATCAATAATTTTCATGTGTTTTTCCTGAGGCTGCCTGCCATGCCGTATCGTGGGCCTGGCACGGGTTGCCATGAGATATTTCACCTCATACAATCGTTGGCAACATATAGCAAATCTATATGTGCCGTACCCATAAGACTGTATGGTTTTTGATCTTTTATCCAAGGAGACAAAATGGAACGTCGTTCCTTTCTAAAAAAAGCAGCAGTCGGTGCGTCGGTAGGCGCAGTGGCCGCTCCCGCACTGGCGCAATCGCTGCCGACAATTAACTGGCGTATGGCCTCCAGCTTTCCGAAGACGCTGGACACCGTTTATGGCGCGTCCGAAATTTTCTGCAAGCGCGTTGCCCAGCTGACCAACGGCAAGCTCAACATCCGCCTGTTCGCCGGCGGCGAGATCGTCCCCGCGCTGCAGGTAATGGATGCGGTGCAAAACGGCACCATCGAAATGGCGCATACCGCTCCCTACTATTTCTTCGGTAAGGATCCGACGTTCGCATTTGACTGTTCCGTACCGTTTGGCATGAATTCACGCCAGCAGACCGCATGGATGGAATATGGTGGCGGTAAGGAGCTGATGCGCGAGTTTTATAAGGATTACGGCATCATCAATTTCATGGGTGGCAACAGCGGCGCGCAGATGGGCGGCTGGTTCCGTAAGGAGATCAAGTCGGTAGCCGATCTGCAGGGCCTGAAAATGCGCGTAGGTGGCTATGGCGGCCGCGTATTACAGCGTCTGGGCCTGGTGCCGCAGCAGATTGCTGCCGGCGATATCTATCCGGCACTGGAAAAAGGCACGATCGATGCCGCCGAGTGGATTGGTCCGTACGACGATGAAAAACTCGGCCTGTACAAGGTGGCGCCAAATTACTATGCGCCGGGCTGGTGGGAGCCGAGCACGCAGTTCTCCTTTTACCTCGGCATCAAGGAATGGGAAAAGCTGCCGAAGGAATACCAGTATGCGATCGAGGCCGCTGCATATGAAGCGCATGTCGCCATGCAGGCCGAATACGATGCCAAGAATCCGGCGGCCCTTGCGCGCCTGCTGCGCAACGGTGTCAAACTGCGCTCCTTCTCCAAGGAGATCATGGAAGCCTGCTACAAGGCGACCAATGAAGTGAATGATGAAGAAGCAAGCAAGAACGCCAAGTTCAAGAAGATCTATGAGCCGTGGAAGCGCTTCCGTCAGGATCAGAATCAGTGGGCCTCGGTGGCGGAAGCAACGATGCAGAACTTCATGATCAACCACAAATAATAAGCCTGCCTTGAATTTGAAATCCGCCGCGCGCAAGCCCGGCGGATTTTTTTGTGCCTTGCCGTGATGGGGCGCATTGCATAGCGTCGCTTTTGCCGGTGCTCCTGCTCAGGGCCTGTTTGAATACCTGCTGCGCCTCCTGATTCCTTCCTGTGATGCTCTTCCCGCCCTTACGTACGATTGTGCTACCCGGACAAAACTCGGGCCGCTCGCTACGGTTTTCAAACAGGCTCTCGGATTAAATTGAAGAACGCGGAATGCCGCCAGCCTCGCGGTAATGGAGCCAGCCAAGTGAATCCGGCAATAAAAAACCCCGCAGGCTAAGCCGTGCGGGGTTCGTGTGTAGCGGGATGCCGGCTATTTTTTTTCGTCGTCGGTCGAAAAGTTCAGTTGCGGCGCCTCATCCGTTTTATTTTCTCCACCGGTTGAGAAATCCAGCTGGGGCGTTTCGCTGCCCTGATCCGTCGTAGGAATTTCGATCTTCAGTTCGAGCTGCTCCTTCATGTCGGTCTTCTCAGCGATCGAAACGACCTCCGGGAAGGCAATGATTAGGCCGACCATGATTACCTGAATCAAGACAAATGGTACCGCGCCCCAGTAGATGTCGGAGGTCTTGATTTCCTTGGGTGCTACCGAACGCAGATAGAACAGGGCGAAACCGAACGGCGGATGCATGAACGAGGTTTGCATGTTGACACCCAGCAGAACGCCGAACCAGATCAGGTCGATACCGAGCTTGTCGGCAACCGGGCCGACCAGCGGCACCAGAATGAAGGCGAGCTCGAAGAAATCGAGGAAGAATGCCAGTCCGAAGAACAGGAGATTCACCACGATCAGGAAGCCCATCTGGCCGCCCGGCAGAGAGGTCAGCAGATGCTCGACCCACAGGTCGCCGTTGACGGCCCGGAAGGTCAGGCCGAATACGCTGGAGCCGATCAGGATGAAGACCACGAAGCAGGACAGGCGGGAGGTGGAGTCCATGGCCTGTTTCATCAACGACCAGGACAGCCGGCGGTTCATCATTGCCAGAACCAGAGCGCCGAACGCTCCCATGCCACCGCCTTCGGTCGGTGTTGCAATGCCGACGAAAATCGTACCGAGCACCAGGAAAATCAACGCCAATGGCGGAATCAGCACGAACACGACTTTTTCAGCCATGCGCGACAATAGTCCCAGCTTCAGGTACCGATTGGCGATGGCAAGTATGAATACACCGATAATGCCGACCGATGCTGAATAGATGCCGACTTCATCGGAAGCGGCATTCGGATGGGTCGAGCCATAGTAGGCGGCAAAGGCGAAGGATGCGCCTACAGCCAATGCGATGATTGCCAGCAGCGACACGATGCCGCTTTTGCCGTTGGGTTCGCGCAGGTTACGTGCTTCCAGCGGCAGTGCCGGCACTGCATGCGGCTTGAAAATAGAGAGCGCCAGCACATAGCCCGCATACATCGCGGTCAACAGCAGGCCGGGCACGAAAGCCGCCTTGTACATGTCACCGACGGAACGGCCCAGCTGGTCGGCCATCACGATTAGCACTAGCGACGGCGGAATGATCTGCGCCAGCGTGCCGGACGCGGCGATTACGCCCGACGCCAGCTTCTTGTCGTAGCCGTAACGCAGCATCACGGGCAGCGAAATCAGGCCCATTGAGATCACCGATGCTGCCACCACGCCGGTAGTTGCTGCCAGCAGCGCACCGACAAAGATCACCGCATAGGCGACGCCGCCGCGAATCGGGCCGAATAGTTGGCCGATGGTGTCGAGCAGGTCTTCTGCCATCCCCGAGCGTTCCAGGATCAGGCCCATGAAGGTAAAGAACGGAATCGCAAGCAAGGTGTCATTAGACATGATGCCGTAAATGCGATTCGGCAAAGCCTGCAACAACTCCGGTTTGAGCAAGCCGAGTTCGATTCCCAGCAGGCCGAAGAACAAGCCGTTTGCGGCCAATGCAAACGCTACCGGGAAACCCGATAGCAGGAATACTACAAGGGCACCAAACATGACCGGCGCCATATTCGCAATCAGAAATTGCTCCATTATTTTTCTCTCCGACGATCAGTTAAGTTTGTTTGCGGCTTTGATCGCCTCGATTTCCTCTTCCGGCGTGGCAGCCTGCTTCTCGAAGGCGCTGGCATCCACCTTGCCCTGCAGGTAGCCAATGCGCTTGATCAGTTCAGAGAAGCCTTGTAGCGCTAGTTGCAGGAAACCGATTGGAATCAGGAGTTTTGCCGGCCAGATGATCAGGCCGCCAGCATTGCTGGAAACTTCCTGGTTCTGGATCGATTGCCATGCATACGGAACGGCGTAATACAGGATGATCAGCGTGATCGGCAGCAGGAACAGCAGGAAGCCGAAGATGTCGATCCAGACCTGTGTGCGCTTGGAGAATCTGCCGGCAACCACGTCGATACGCACATGCTCGTTGCGACGCAGCGTATAGGAAGTCGCCAGCAGGAAGACCGCTGAAAACAGGTACCACTGGATTTCGAGCCAGGCGTTGGAGCTGGTATGAAGGATGTAGCGGACCAGGGCATTGCCGGTGCAGATCAGCACCGCGACGAGCAGCGCCCAGCTGACGGTGAGTCCTATCTTTTCATTGAGCGCGTCAATGAATCTCGATAGCGAGAGAAGTAAAGACATGCTTGTGTCTCCAATAATGAAAAATCTTGGAACCGGTCCCGGTGGCCTTTTTTGAGGCGCGTATTTTCGTTCCGAGGAGCTCTTTTTAATTTGCCGCAGTATATGTCATTTCATAATGCGAACGCGCATTTACCCCAGCCTTCGCATTCTTTTCATGTTGTGCAGCAAAAGATGAAATATTTTCAGAAGTTTGATCGATTTTTAATATGTTCTGCATACGGGATAACACGTATTGCAGTCGGGTGGCGGCTGCCACGTAGCCCATTACGATTCTAAAAAGACCGTAATGGCGCATCCCGAGTCGTGGCCCGGTTTTGCCGGCAAATCAGACTCGCACCGGAATTAACAGAAGCGGGCATCACACAACTGGATGAAAACGACAAAGCCGCCGTCCTCGCCGCCCATGCTGAAAATGGCGAAGACGGCGGCTTCATATGGTCTTTTACCCTAACTGGCTGCGTAAATGCGCGATGGCGGCGCGAACCTGTTGCGGTGCTGTGCCGCCGACGTGATTGCGGGCTGCCACCGAGCCTTCAAGTGTCAGCACATTGAAGACATCCGGTTCGATCAGCGAGGAAAAGGCGCGCATTTCATCCAGCGAGAGGTCGGTCAGGTCGCAGCCGCGCTGCTCGCATGCGCGTACAGCGCGTGCTACCGCTTCATGGGCATCGCGGAACGGCAGGCCTTTCTTGACCAGGTAGTCCGCCAGGTCGGTTGCTGTCGCGTAGCCTTGCAGCGCAGCGGCGCGCATTGCTTCCGGCTTGACCGTGATGCCGCGCGCCATGTCGGCGAAAATGCGCAGCGTATCGGTAACGGTATCGACCGTATCGAACAGCGGTTCCTTGTCTTCCTGATTGTCCTTGTTGTACGCAAGCGGCTGGCCTTTCATCAGGGTCAGCAAACCGATCAGGTGGCCATTTACGCGGCCGGTCTTGCCACGCGCAAGCTCTGGAACGTCCGGATTTTTCTTTTGCGGCATGATCGACGAGCCGGTGCAGAAACGATCCGCGATATCAATGAAACCCACACGCGGGCTCATCCAGATCACCAGTTCTTCCGACATGCGCGAAATATGGGTCATTACCAACGCCGCCGCGGCACAGAATTCGATGGCAAAGTCACGGTCGGAAACGGCGTCCAGCGAATTGCGGCATACGTCGTCGAAGCCCAATGTTTTTGCGACCCGTTCGCGGTCGATCGGGAAGGTGGTACCTGCCAGTGCGGCGGCCCCGAGCGGCAGTCGGTTGACGCGCTTGCGGCAGTCTGCCATGCGCTCGGCATCACGGCCGAACATTTCTACATAGGCCAGCATGTGATGGCCGAAGGTGATCGGCTGCGCCACCTGCATATGCGTAAAGCCCGGCAGAATCGTGTCCGCATGCTGTTCCGCCAGATCCAGCAGGGCCAAACGGAAGTCGCGCAGCAGGCCGCTGATATCGTCGATTGCCGAGCGCATGTAGAGGCGGATATCGGTTGCAACCTGATCATTGCGCGAGCGGCCAGTATGCAGGCGCTTGCCGGCATCACCGACCAGTTCGGTCAGGCGCTTTTCGATATTCAGGTGGACATCTTCCAGATCGAGCAGCCATTCGAACGTGCCGGCTGCAATCTCGGACTGGATCTGCGCCATGCCGCGCTGGATGTCGGCATGGTCCTGTGCGCTGATGATTCCCTGGTGCGCGAGCATCTCCGCATGCGCGAGCGAGCCTTGTATGTCGGCGTCGGCCATGCGCTTGTCGAAGAAGACCGATGCTGTGTATCGTTTGACAAGATCGGATACGGGTTCGGAAAAGCGGGCCGACCAGGCCTCGCTTTTTTTGGAGAGTTGTGCTGTCATAATCGGGTTCCGGTGAATATATGATTATAGAACAAGCATTGGACCCTATGCCGTCCACCACAGCTTCCACGCATGCGAACAGCCCGGTCGATATCGTCGTGCCGGACTGCTGCAATATCGGTGTGGTATTTCGTTCCCTGCTGGGAGTGAACACGGCGGCTTTTATCGCGCTTCTGCTTTTGGCGGATAGCCCGCGCCAAGGAGCGCTGCAGTTTGTCGAGGCGTCGGTGGTAATCGAGCTTGCATGTCTGTGGTCCCTGTTCATGTTATGCGGGCTGCGGCGCTTAATACAGCGCTATCCGCTGACTAGTGCCGGTTTCATATGGGCCCAGCGTGCGTCCTGCATCCTTATCCCGGCGGCCGTCACCGGCCTTGTGGTGCATTTTTTCATAACGGTGGACTGGCTTGTCGGCAGCTTTGCCCATATGACGGTGCTCAAGGGCATGCTGACCGCAGCTTTATTGGGCGGTGTATTCCAGCATTACTTCGAGTTGCGTACGCGGGCTTATTCTCCCGCTTTGGTGGAGGCGCGTTTGCAGGCATTGCAGGCACGCATACGACCGCATTTTCTGTTTAATAGTCTGAACGCGGTGTTGTCGCTGATAAGAACCGAGCCGCGCCGGGCTGAAAGCACGCTGGAGGACCTGGCAGACTTGTTCCGTGTGCTGATGAGCGATCCGCGCAGCATGACGACGCTTGAAAATGAAATCCGCCTATGCCGCCAGTATCTGTCGATCGAAAAAATCCGCCTGGGCGAACGCCTGCGCGTGCAGTGGCGCGCGGAAAATATCAGCGATAACGTATTGCGCAAAGCCCAGATACCGTTGTTGCTTTTGCAGCCATTGCTGGAAAATGCGGTGCATTATGGGGTTGAGCCATCATCCGAGCCGGCGTTGATCCAGGTTCATGTCAGCCGCGCCATTGACCGCATCCAGATCGTCATCGTCAATCCGTACCATGCACACGACGCGTCTGCCCAAGGCAACCATATGGCGCTTGATAACATTCGCGAAAGACTGGCACTTTTATACGATGTAGAGGCCCAGTTGACGACGACAATTGCACGGGGATTTTTTGAAGTGCGGCTGCGCTTTCCGTATGTGAAGGGGAATGCATGAAACCGAGAATTTTCATTGTCGATGATGAGGCACCCGCCCGTGCAAGGTTGAAGACACTGTTGTCAGATATCGCGATCGAATGTCCGCATGAACTGGTAGGCGAAGCGAGCGAAGCGCAGGGGGCGCTGGATGGTATTGCGTCGGCCAAGCCGGATATCTTGCTGCTGGATGTGCAGATGCCCGGTTTGACAGGCCTTGAACTGGCCGCACATTTGGCGAAATCCCAGGCACCAGCGCCTGCAGTCATCTTCGTCAGTGCTTATGATGAATTTGCGCTTAAAGCGTTTGAAGTGCATGCGCTGGACTACTTGCTGAAACCCGTACGTGCAGCGCGCTTGGCAGAAGCTATTCGTCGGGTATGCCAGATGCGTGCGCAGACCTTGCAGAAAGAAGCAATTACTGGAGCAGCAAAGGCGCTACAGCAGCCGCGTCAGCATTTTTGTGTGCAGGAGCGGGGCCGACTCCTGCTGGTGCCCGTGTCCGACATCCTGTATCTCAAGGCGGAATTAAAGTATGTAACCTTGCGGACCCGGTCGCAGGAATATCTGCTGGAGGAATCGCTTACCTCCCTCGAAGAGGAAATGTCTACAATTTTTGTGCGCGTACATCGCAATGCGCTGGTTGCACGCAACGCAATCATCGGCGTTGAACGTGGGACACAAACTGTCGAGGGTGAGAGCGAAGGCGAAAAAATGCAGGAATCATGGCAGGTGATCCTGCGTGACATTAACGAACGTCTTCCTATATCCCGCCGGCAGTGGCCGGTCGTCAAGGCGCTGGTCCGATAAGACGTAAGCGGGCGCAACGATTACACATTGCGCCCGCATACTTCAGCATGTGTTTCAGCCTGTATTGCGCAGGCCGGCTGCAATGCCGTTGATCGACAGGTGTATTCCACGCCGGACGCGCTCATCAATCTTGCGCCCGTCGGCGGTCGCTGCACGATGGCGCTTGATCAATTCCACCTGCAGGTGATTGAGCGGATCAAGGTAAGCAAAGCGGTTCTTGATTGAACGTGCAAGCAGCGGATTGCCGGCCAACCGTTCCTTCGCGCCGGTAATCGCAGTCAGGCAAGCGATGGTGCGCTCATGTTCTTGCGTGATGCGCTTGAAAATGCTGTTGCGAAGCTTCCGGTCGCCAACCAGACCAGCATAGCGTGACGCGACTGCAAGATCGGTTTTCGCCAGGACCATATCCATGTTCGACAGCAGCGTGGCGAAAAACGGCCACTCCTTGAACATCGCGCGCAGCAGCGCCAGGCGTTTTTTCTGTTCCTGGGCGTCGCCTTCCTGCAACCAGGACGAGACTGCGCTGCCGAAGCCATACCAGCCGGGGAATAGCAACCGGCATTGCCCCCAGGAGAAACCCCATGGAATGGCCCGCAGGTCTTCTATGCGGCGTGTCGATTTGCGTGAAGCCGGGCGCGAGCCGATATTGAGCTCCGCGATTTCTGCAATCGGCGTTGCGGAGAAAAAGTAATCGGTGAAGCCGGGCGTTTCGTACACCAGATTGCGGTAGGCGCGGTATGCACGTTCGGATAATTCCTCCATCACACGCTCAAAACCGGCGATTTTCTTGGCACCTTTGCCCTCGGCCGCATGCGGCGCCAGACTGGCTTCCAGTGTTGCGGCAACCAGCAGTTCCAGATTGCGGCGTCCAATCTCGGGATTGGAAAATTTCGAGGCGATGGTTTCGCCCTGCTCGGTAAGACGAATCTGACCGTTTACCGTCCCCGCCGGTTGCGCCAGGATCGCTTCATAGCTGGGGCCGCCGCCGCGGCCAACGGTGCCGCCACGGCCATGAAACAACCGCAGTTTGACACCTGCACTATCAAACAGGCCTACAAGACGGTTTTCCGCCTTGTAGAGTTCCCAGTTCGACGTCAGAAAGCCGCCGTCCTTGTTCGAGTCGGAATAGCCCAGCATCACTTCCTGCAAATCGCCTTGCCGAGCAATCAGGTGGCGCACCTGTGGGAGCGACATGAAGTTTTCCATGATATCTGCGGCGCAGCGCAGGTCGGGGATGGTCTCGAACAATGGAATGACCATGAGCTCCATACGCGCATTCTTGACCTGCCCGGAGTCCGAAGACCACTCCATATTCAGCAGTCCGGTTTCCTTTTGTAGCAACAGCACTTCAAGCAGATCGGAGACGGTTTCGGTGTGCGAAATAATGTAATTGCGGATCGCACGGTCACCGTAGCGCTGGCGGATTTCGCGCGCGGCGCGCAGGATGGTCAGCTCCGACTCGGTCTCGGCAGAATAAGCAAGATAAGGCGAATAGAGCAGGCGCGGTTTGCTCAGTTCCTCCAATAGCAAATCGGTTTTTTCCTGCTCGGACAGGCTGGTGTAATCCTGGTGCACCCTGGCAATCGCAAAGAGTTCAGCAAGAACCCGCTCGTGTACATCGGAGCTTTGACGCATGTCGAGCGTGGCGAGGTGAAAGCCGAAGATCTCCGTGGCACGCTTGAGCGTTGCCAGTCGTGGCTTGATGAGTGCCGCGCCATGATGAGACTGCAATGACTCGACAAGAATCTGCAGATCGCGAGTAAATTCTGCTGCGCTGGCGTAAGGTGCGGCAGGGCCCACCTCCTGCCGCAAAACATGGGCGGCGCCAAGGGTGCGTGCGGTTGCGGCCAGCCGCGCATATAAGCCAATCAGCGCACGGCGGTAAGGTTCGTCGGTTCGATGCGCGGAATGATCGGGAGAGGCATCGGCAAGTGCCTGGAGCGCCGGGCTGACTCCGACCAACAGGGTAGAGATCGACAACTCCGCACCGAGCGCGTGCACTTCGTCCAGATAGAAATCGAAGATGGCAGTCGATTGACGCACCAGCGCATGCTGCATGGTTCCGGCATTGACATTCGGATTGCCATCGCGGTCGCCGCCGATCCAGCTGCCCATCTGGACGAAAGACGGCAGGTCTTTGTCGGCAGATGCATGATGCTGTGGGAACTGCGCATCGATCTCGTTTTCAATATCCTCGTACAAGGCCGGCAGTTCGCGCAGAAATGTGATCCTGTAGTACGACAGCGCGTTTTCGATCTCGTCGGCAACCGTAAGTTTTGAAAAGCGCAGCATGCGCGTCTGCCACAGCGTGGCGACATAGGCATGCAGCAGTTGCGTGTTATGCGCCACTTCCTTTGGCGTCAGAGGATGATCACGCTCGGCAAGCAGCTTGGCGATCTCGCGTTCGGCGTCGAGGATGCTTTTGCGCTGCACTTCGGTTGGATGCGCAGTCAATACGGGTGAAATCAGCGCATCGGTAAAGAAAC
>DATFAZ010000022.1:0-9052 GCA_035254105.1 Noviherbaspirillum sp.
GACGAACAGTGTTTCGATAACTCCGTCATTTCTCTTTCGGCGTGCCATATGCAGCTTGCGATAGATTAATTACTGCAGCCACATCGCCACACCACCATGGCGTGAGCATGTTCCGCGATGATGCGTGCTGAAGCTGTAGGAACCGTCACGGCATTGAGCAGATGCGCCTTGTGGCGCCTTGCCCGTGTTGCTTTTAGAGGGGGAATGGATTTCCTGTCCGTCCTTATTCCTGTAGTGACCATGTGACGTCAGCTTTGCCTCATTGGGCTGGCTTTGTATGACGGTATTGGGTGCTGGCTGCTTTGCGCCGACAGCAGTACTGAGCAGGGTTAGGCCAGCAGCGATTGCCACGATCAATCTTTTCACATCAGCCCTCAGGTCTTTATTGTTGTGATCGGGGATTACAACGCATTCCTGTCTTTTCAGAAATGCCATATTTATGGGAATTTTTTTGAACTTTACGGGCGCAGGTTTTTTTCTCTAGTATCAAGGTCCCGGTTATAAAGCACTAATAAGTTTTTGCAGCCTGCGCCTACTGGTATGGCGAACGGTAGCCAATAGATCAAGGCGGCCGCAGGTAGCCTCCGGTTGCATTGACACGGCGGTACGGCGTCTGACAATGGCTGCTCGACATCAGTTACCTGACATTCGAATGTGTGCGAGAACTTACCGAGTACGGCCAGGAGCGGCCACCCGTCCACGCTGTCATTGGGCTGCTTAGGCATGGGAAAGCGGGCCTTCGGATAGCTCGGGACAAAGAATGAAGCCAACCGCAGACCTCTGGGGCGGCTATCCCAAAACACAACCGTTGGTTTTCAAGTAATTCATCATGGCCGGAGACACACCATGTGTCGCAGTCCGCCTGTCCACCCTCTATGCGGCGATCTTCGCCACAGCTGTATCTGGGAAGCGTCTCGAACCTGAGGCTACCGCAGGATTTTCCATATCTTTAGGCGAAGGAAATGATCGCTTTTATTCACTTTTTTCTTCATCGTTCCGGGAATACAGTGTTGGTCTTTCCCGCCATGCCGCTTCTTGCTGGCGGGCCGATGAAACCAGCCAAGTATTGAGGCTTTGGCATGCTGGAATCTGACTGGATTCATTGATGGCAGCACGATGTAGAAAGGAAAAGTGTTATGAATATTCAGTCAGTTTTGAGTCAAGCGGTGTCCATGCCGCTGACCAGCCCCGCCTATCCCGTCGGTCCATTTCGGTTCGTCAATCGCGAATTCCTGATTGTCACGTATCGGACCGATGCCAAGAAGCTGCGCGAGGTAGTTCCGGAACCGCTCGAAATCGATATGGACAATCCGCTGGTTAAGTACGAGTTCATTCGCATGCCGGACTCCACGGGATTCGGTGACTATACCGAGTCGGGCCAAGTAATTCCGGTCACTTTTCAGGGAAGGCGCGGCTCCTATACCCATGCCATGTACTTGGATGACCACGCACCGACGGCAGCAGGACGTGAGATATGGGGATTTCCCAAGAAGATGGGCCAACCGAAGATGGAAGTTGACCAAGATACCCTGGTAGGGAATCTACGTTACGGCAAGACTTTAGTCGCGACGGCGACGATGGGATACAAATACGAGGCTCTTGAGGCGACCGCCACCAAGGTGTTGCTTGAAATGCCAGGGTACTTGCTCAAGATCATTCCACATGTTGATGGCACGCCGCGGATCATCGAACTGGTCGAATACCAGTGCAAAGATGTCCAGGTGAAGGGAGCATGGAGCGGGCCGGCTGGGCTCGAATTGTATTCACACGCCCTCGCCCCGGTGGCCGAACTGCCTGTGCTGGAAATCGTATCGGGAACGCATATTCTTGCCGACCTGACGCTTGGCATGGGGCGTGTGGTGCACGATTACCTGAAGGTCGAGGAAAAGGGAGCCCGCAACGGCAACGAGTCGCGTTCTGCAGCTTCTCAACTTGAACTGGCCTGATCGGGCCAAAGTCAGCGTAGTCGCCTAATTCATGTGATCGGGAGGCGACACGCCCTTATGTATCATCCACCTGGGAAATCACAATGAGGACATTGAAAGGCAAGGTTGCGCTCGTCACTGGCGCGGGCAGTGGTATCGGAAAGGCGATTGCCGCAACTTTGGCTGCCGCTGGCGCGGCAGTTGCCATCACAGACCTGAACGGCAAAGCCGCAGAGGCTGTGGCAAGCGAGATCAATGCCAGCGGGGGCAATGCCATCGGCGTTCCGATGCACGTGGCCGACGAAGAGGCAGTCGCAGCGGGCTTTGCACGAGCCAGGCAGGCGCTGGGGCCAATCGATATTCTCGTATCCAACGCGGGCATTCAGATAGTCAATCCGATTGATGGCTACGCCTTCTCGGATTGGAAGAAGATGATGGGCATCCATCTGGACGGCGCGTTCCTGACATCGAAAGCGGCGCTGCAGGACATGTACTGAGACGATCGCTGAGGCGTGATCATTTATATCGGCTCGGTGCATTCGCATGAAGCCTCGCTGCTGAAGTCGGCTTATGTTACGGCAAAGCACGGCTTGCTAGGTCTTGCGCGCGTACTTGCCAAGGAAGGTGCACCGCATAATGTCCGATCCCATGTGGTGTGTCCGGGTTTCGTCAAGACTCCACTCGTGGAAAAGCAGATTCCCGAGCAGGCCAAGGAACTGGGTATCAGCGAGGAAGAAGTGATCAAGAAAGTCATGCTTGTCAGGACGGTCGACGGCATGTTCACGAGCGCCGAGGACATTGCTTCGACCGTGGAGTTTCTTGCAGGCTTTCCTTCCGCCGCACTGACCGGTCAATCGTTCGTCGTAAGTCACGGCTATTTCATGCAATGAGCGGGAGCGACGACGTAGCGCCGAGCCGCGTTGCGCAATTGATGCAAATGGCCGATGCTGTGTGCTTTCATCATGACCGCATCGTGACATGGATCTCAAGGCCCTTAGGTATTTTGCTGAAATCGTCCGGTATGGAAGTTTCGGCAAGGCTTCGGAAGCTATCCCGTTATCCCAGCCCGCGCTGAGCAAGTCCATCCGCCTGCTTGAGGAAGAGCTGGGCGTAACGCTTCTTGAGCGCGGGCCACGCGGTGTGGGCGCCAGGACCACCGCAGCGGGGGAAATCGTTTTAAAACGCGCGCACGCGATGCTGCGCGAACGCGATCAGCTGCTTGAGGACCTCGGCGAGCTGCGCGGCCTCAAGCAGGGATGGCTGAAAGTCGGGCTGCCGCCTATTGCCAGCGCGGCCCTCTTCGCCGATCTCATCACCCAATACCGGGACCGTTATCCGGGGATCGGTGTGGAGCTGCGCGAGGAAGGCAGCGAGGGTCTGGAGGTAGCGCTGCGCAGCGGCGCAATCGAAGTCGCTGCAACACTGCTCCCGGTACGTGCCGATCTGGACTTCCTTTACATCCTCACGGAGCCCATGATGCTCGTGATGTCCCGGCATCACCCTCTCGCCAAACGAAAGCGTGTGCGGCTGGCGGAATTGAAGGACGCCTTTTTTGTCATGCTCGACGGCGGTTATCTGCTGAACCGCATGCTGGAAGAGGCATGCGCTGCGAATGGTTTCATCATTAAGGAAGCGGCGAGAACCGCTCAACTCGATTTTGCATTGGCGCTGGTCGCTGCAGACGCAGGGATCATGTGCCTGCCCAAGATTGTCGCCCGACGGCATGCGACGGAAGGCATCAGCTTCGTACCGATCGCGTGCCGTTCACTGGATTGGAACGTGGCACTTGCCTGGCGCAAAGGTGCCGAGTTGTCCCATGCCGCCGGAGCATGGCTTGATCTGGTCCGGGAAACTCTAGGTCATAAACATGCCAAGGCCTGATACACCGTTGGCGCCTAATACCAGCGCCTCGTCGTCGAAATCAATACGCCGGTAGTGCGTGTTCTTCGCGTTGGAGCGGTGTCGCACTGAATCCTGCATCGATATCAGACCTCCTCCGATATTGCACCACTGCATACGGCAACGGCATTGTTGACCGGAGCACCTGGAACACCAGAATGCCACTCGACGGAGAAAATATGAATATTGTCTACATCCACGGCAACCGTGCTACAGCAAGCAGCTTCAACTTTATCCGTACTCATCTGTGCGGCTACCAGGAGACGCTGCTCGAATATGACAGTAGTGCCGGTTTCTATCGCAATCATGAAACTATGATGCGCAAACTCGATGGTAAGGAAGACATCTTTTTTATCGCTCATTCGCTGGGAGGCATTCATGCCCTTCATCTGGCACATCACCTCGGCAAGCGCGCCGTTGGCGGCGTCACGCTGGCGACACCCTACGGCGGCAGCGCGTCCGCCAGCGTTGTTGCCTGCTTCCTGCCTTTCAGCCGAGTGTTGAAGGACATCCGTCCAACCGGACGCCCCATCATTGAAGCAGGCCGATTAAAGGCGCCGTGCATTTGGACTAACATTGTTACGCTGGCTGGCGCATCCCCGTTCATGCTCGAACCAAACGATGGAGTGGTGACTTTGGATTCAATGCGGCATCGTCAGGACATCCGCCTTGTGGAGACAGAATGCAATCACTTCGAAGTGGTGTTGAACGAGTTCGCGTTGGACGTGATCCGGAAATCAATTATTGAAGCGTCAGATCCTCATACAGTTTTGGACTCTGCGTTAACGTAAAGCCACACAGATGTGTATCCCGTCCGTTCCTTATTCCGGGTTTTCTTTGGTGAACGATGCGGAATCGATTTGCTGTATGCTCAGGTCGGCTACTGGAAGGATCGCTACGTCATCGCCATTCGTCCGATGCATTCCATTAATCACTCCGGGGAGACCAAAAATTTCCGAGCAACCGCGGTTTTTAATTCTCCATTGTTTTAACAATATGCAGCCAAGCCTGTGCAGCGGCAGACAGTGGTACGCCGTGACGCCAGGCGAGGACGAGTTTCCATCGGAGATGGCTGTGCTTAAGCGGCACGACGGCCATCGTTTCTTTTGCAACCTGATGCGCGATCCCTAATGGAAGAATTAGTCCTCCCGCTTCAGCTGCCACCAGGGCCAATGCAAAATCCAGATGGGTGGTATGCGCGACTTCATTCAAAGGTACATGCTCTTCCCTGAATGCGTCGCGCAGCATGCGAGAAATGACGAACGTATTATCAAACATCACCATCGGAAAATCGGCGAGTTCGCGCAGAAACAGATGCGGTCTGCCAGCCATGTCGTTATTCGCTGACAGGAGAACGGCCATTCCATCGTCGCGTAGCGGAAACCAATCAAATTCGCTCCCTAATGGGAGCAACATCGTGGCCATTTCGAGCGACCCGTCGAGAATGTGTTGTTCCAGGCGCTGGGATCCGCTTTGCACCATATTTACCGCGATTCCAGGATAGGTTCGCTTGAACTTTGCAAGCATCGGGGCAAAAATTTCAGCACCTCCCAGTGGCGCTAGCCCGAGGGATAATTCACCCATGCGCAGCTCCCGCATCGCTGCAAGTTCCGACAGGAGCTGCCGGCGCCGGTCAAGCATTGCCTGCGCATGACTATATGTCAGCTCGCCAGCCGGAGTAAGACGAACGCTGACACCCCGTCTGCCGCGTTCTAGCAAGCTCACGCCTAGCTCGTCCTCAAGCTGGCCGATTGCCTTGCTTAACGTGGGTTGCGAGATGTGAAGTTCTTCCGCAGCTTTACTGAAACTGCCGGCTTTTACCACCGCGACAAAATACTGCAGAGATCGTAAATCCATGAGCGTATCTATTTCCATTCCAGATATGCATGGATTGTATAGTAAATATTCACTATTCTTATATCTATCTCATGGGTATGCTACCGTCGCTTTGTCGCAGTTCATCGTTCAAAACTGCATTTACTGCGGGCCTCGCAGATCAGGCGGCGCGGCAATTTGATGATCAGGACAGCGTGCATGAAGGATGTGCTCTGCTTACTGCTCTAGCAAAGGTGCCGTGTTTGCGCCCAATCCTGCGATTGCCCTCACAGATGCAGCGACATTTGACGATGAAAACCCCGACGTACGGGTGTTGGCGAGTAGCAAACCGGTAGCGTCAAGTTTTTGGAGACCCAAGAATGAACTTTGCAATTGTCGTCGCAGCGCTGCTGCTGCTCATGTATATCGCGTATCGTGGCTACAGCGTCATCCTGTTTGCTCCGGTTTGCGCTTTGCTGGCGGTCTTGTTTACCGACCCTGCCTATGTCCTGCCGATGTTTAGCGGGATCTTCATGGAGAAAATGGTCGGCTTCGTGAAGCTGTATTTCCCAGTCTTTTTGCTTGGGGCGATTTTCGGGAAGGTGATCGAGCTGTCCGGGTTTTCACGATCCATTGTTGCGGCCGTGATCCGCTTGGTCGGACGTGAGCGTGCCATGCTCTCGATTGTTATCGTGTGCGCATTGCTGACGTATGGCGGCGTTTCCCTGTTCGTCGTGGTGTTTGCGGTCTATCCGTTTGCGGCTGAGATGTTCCGGCAAAGCGATATTCCCAAGCGGCTCATTCCCGGCACCATCGCTCTTGGCGCCTTCACCTTCACGATGGATTCGTTGCCCGGGACGCCGCAAATCCAGAACATCATCCCGACGACCTTCTTCAAGACGAATACCTGGGCTGCACCATGGCTTGGGACGATCGGTGCTATCTTCATCCTACTCGTGGGAATGGCATATCTGACCTGGCGTCGCAACGCCGCGCGCACAGCGGGCGAGGGGTACGGAGGTGGTCATGTGAATGAGCCGGAATACGCGCAGGAAGGCAAGCTCGCAAATGCCTTCGTCGCACTTCTGCCGCTGGTGGCCGTGGGCGTGATGAACAAGATTTTTACTCTCGCCATTCCACAATATTTCGGCGCCAAGTTCACCGTCGCGCTTCCAGGACATCCTCTGACTGTTGACGTCGCACCAAACGTCGGGATCTGGGCGGTCGAGGGCGCATTGTTGATCGGCATCTGCCTCGTCACTGCGTTCGCCTTCAAAGAAGTATCGACAAAATTTGCAGAAGGATCAAAGTCAGCTGTTGCCGGCGCGCTCCTGGCCGCGATGAATACGGCAACCGAGTATGGTTTTGGCGGAATCATTGCAGCATTGCCTGGATTTGCAGTGATCGCCGGTGCAATGAAGGTCATTCCCAATCCGCTCGTGAATGAGGCCGTGACAGTCACCTCGCTCGCCGGGATCACCGGTTCCGCCTCCGGCGGCATGAGTATCGCACTTGCCGCCATGTCCGACACGTTCATCCAGGCCGCCAATGCCGCGCATATTCCTCTGGAAGTCTTGCATCGTATTGCTGCCATGGCGAGTGGGGGCATGGATACATTGCCGCATAACGGAGCGGTGATCACTCTGCTTGCCGTGACTGGACTTACGCACAAGACGTCGTATAAGGACATATTTGCCGTGACAGTGATTAAGACCTCTGCCGTGTTTGTCGCGATCGGCGCCTATTACCTGTTCGGTATCGTGTAGTTGCCGCTTGATTGTCAAATCGCCTCGGGTCGCCGAAGTATTTAATCATTTCTCTCACTCACGACAGGAAGGAACGCGTCATGTTTAAAGGTAGGCTAGCGGTCGTCACCGGATCAACAAGCGGAATCGGATTGGGAATCGCCCGCGGTCTTGCACGGCAAGGAGCGGACATCCTGCTTAACGGGTTCGGTGACGCAGAGCTGGTTCGATCGCTCTGTACGCAGATCAGCGAAAAGTTTCATGTGCGGGTCTTGCATCACGGCGCCGACATGTCTTCCGCGGAGCAGATACGAGATATGATCACCTATGCGGTGAACGAATTCGGGCGGCTCGACATTCTTGTCAATAACGCCGGTATCCAGCATACCGCTACCGTCGACCAGTTCCCTGAAGAGCGATGGGATGCAGTGATTGCAGTGAACTTGTCGTCCAACTTTCATACGATTAAGGCGGCTTTGCCGCACATGAAAGCGCGGAGCTGGGGACGTATCATCAACGTAGCATCGGTGCACGGCCTGGTTGGCTCGATGAACAAGTCGGCCTATGTGGCGGCCAAGCATGGCGTCGTCGGACTGACGAAAGTCGTCGCGCTTGAGACGGCTCAGACCGGGATTTCATGCAACGCCATTTGCCCAGGATGGGTATCGACGCCATTAGTCCAGCGCCAGATCGACGATCTTGCCGCGCGTGAGAACATCACCAACGAGCAGGCGCAGGCACGGCTTCTGGGCGAAAAGCAGCCCTCGGGCGACTTTGCGACGCCGGAGCAGATTGCGGAATTGGCGGTGTTCTTATGCTCCGATTCGGCCGCTCAGATCCGCGGTGCTGCGTTCGCCATCGATGGGGGATGGACGGCCCAATAATTCCCCGGGCCGTCCGCTTTGACAACGCTGGCATCAACAATGCGTCAAGCGATGTCATTGGGAGACTGTCACGCCTTTTTTCAAGTTTTCCTATTTTTGTCGATCACCGCGGCGATACCCGCATACTGCTGCAGTTGTGCCGCACTGTTGTAGCGTACAAACACGCCGGTCATTTCAGCGTTGAAATTCGACACGGCTATGTCCGCTTTCGAGAAAGCCAACTGGCGGGTTTGGGTCGGCTGCACTCCTTCATCCCGCCCTTGTGATCGTCTGAACGGTAGCCGATAGCGGCCGGTGTCTCAAGAGTGCCGTTCAAGTGCTACCGGCCGATTCTGTTGAAAAAGTCTTCCAGCAATATCGGAAAAGTCAGATTGCCGCGATAACGATTCGTCAAACGAATTAGTCGGGCGAAAAAGCAGACAAATGCGCTACTCCGGCGACCTAATGCACTCACATCCATAGCAAACGGATATTTCTCCGGAGTTTTTCAAATGTAAGGGACTTCCCCGTCCCGAAGCGACGTTGAAGTCGCAAGGCATCAAGTGCCAAGATTGAGGTGTCACCGTTCAATCTAACCAAGAGGGGAAGTCATGCACCAGCTTACTACCATCGGGATTGATCTCGCAAAGGATGTGATCGCGGTATGCATCATGGATCAACATGGCGCCGTCACTGAACAACGGGTATTGCGCAGGGAAGCTTTTGAACGCTGGGCAGCACAACTGGCGCCCGCTCTGGTTGCGATGGAAGCCTGCGGTTCGGCGCACCATTGGGGCCGCTGGTT
>DATFAZ010000023.1:0-16929 GCA_035254105.1 Noviherbaspirillum sp.
CAGGCGCGCAAGGCAGCCTGCATGACAGATAAACGGAATGACATGGAAACTCCGGACAGCAATGAACGAATGCCGTCCGCGCAAGGCGGGACGGCGGCTATTCAGTCAGTCCGGAGTGTCAGATTCGGAAGCAGCAGTTCCGAATCGAAAGGGGAGGGAATGAATCCTGCATCAGCCAGGCGGCTGCAGCAGATTTGTACATCGGAGGATCGTTCGCACCGACCGGCTGTATCGCCGGCACCAGCACTATCGCGACCGAGGGCGCAACACCGGGCGAAGCCGGCTTGTCGAGAGACTGGTCGCCGGCCTGCGCATGTGCGTGGCACAGTGCCGGCTGCTCCATGTCCACCATGCCTTCGCAGCCAGTCATGTCGCCATGCTCGGCGGCGCTCATCGACATCGCAGCCGCTTGGGTAATTTCCGCTGATTGCAGGCTCGGACAGGCGTACGCCGCCACAGCGAGCTGCATGAACAGCACGCTGAACAGCGCAAGCAGCGCCGTGGCTAATCGTGAACGCCGGGTCAGTCGCATGGATCTTTGCGTTTTGTATTGGAGGGAAAAGGGTTGATCCTTTGTCATTCCTGCCTGCATACTCGCTATGCAGGATATTTCTTATCGCCTTCCGCGAACCGGAGAATGCGTGCATAAGTTTAACAGAGCTTTTCGAGAGCATGCATCAAGCCTTGGGGACGTTTTGATGTGCGAGAGGGGCCTGAACGATACCGGGAATTCGTCGCGCACGGCGAGGGGCAAGCTCTGGGCGGCGGATGCAGTCCTATGCGGTACAGGATGCAAAAGAAATGCCGCGAGCTCAACGCCGGGCGGTTGCAAGGCCTTTGGCATGGTACTTTGCGCAGCATGACTGGGATTGTGCAATGGTGGATGCCCTCCATGTAGGCGGCTATACGCAAACGGTGATTGCAGCATTTACGGGATTGTTAGTTTCCCGTATTAGTCGATTTTTTAACACGGAGGAGGCAAAAGGCAAGACCTGACCCGTGACCAAGCAATGAGAATTTTGATTCTTTCAGGGGTGAAAATTGGCTCCACTAAAGCAAATTAAACAAGCGACTTTAAAAATTTTTGTAGATGGGACAAGAAATACCACCAATACTTTCATGCCTTTGGTAGAGGGTTTTGTTGAGGGAATGCCTGAATGGCGCCCTGAAGTATGGGACATTACAGAGCCATTTAAACGGCCATTTTCAATTCAAAACGTAAAGGAAACAATTTCAAGCTGGCCGGGTGCACAATTTAATTTTGACTGGAAACGAAAGAGCAAACCGAAAGCCTGGGGAACGTTTTCTAGGCTTTACTGGGGTGGGGGCAGCCCCAGACACGCATTTATTGCAATGTATGCCGATATACCAAGAGGCTACGATCAACTCGTTGTTGGTTATTTGCGGCATGCGGCTACGGAGTTTGCAAGTCCTTACTGCTATTTCGACGCGCTAGTAGATCAATACAAGGAAGTATCGATTCAAAACGGTGTTGGTGAAATGAGTATTACTGGACGGACTTTGCAAAAGTGCCTTCCAAATATTTTTTGGAGCCAAGTCTTTGGATCTCCTTATGTCAGGCTGTTTGGTTTGGAAAAACTGCTTAGTGCGCCCGCGTACAAAGTCGAGCAGCTTGGTCCAGAGACGGTATATATCCAGCTCAGCGAAAGTCTGTTCGACATGCACGAACGGTATGAAGCTGTTGATGCAATTAGACAGCAAGTCAAAACTCACTTGGACGACAACATATTTTTCAAGACAGGCAATCCAGAAGGGCATGTCTATCGGACCCCGGATTTCCAGTTTCCGCCCGACCCGAATCCAGTCCCCTTGTATTCGACAGTAATGGCGGCTCAGCAGAAGACGCCGAACTTCTCCTGAATCCTTCGGCTGATGTAAATGATGGTGCGTCCCTTCTCTCGCTGGCGTGTGACCTCGGCATCACGGCCAAGCAGGTCGACATCGTTGCCGCTACCGATACCTCGCCAGCCAAAACAAGGGAAAATCGTGGTCTGCCCCCTATTATTCTTTTCGTTAAGCAGTTGAACTGAAGTTTAGATAGAAGATGATTTCGGAAGAACGATATAAATTCATCAGCGATCATGTGCGCGGCATGGCGCTTGATGCAGTGTGGCTGTATTTGGAGGACGATAGTCAATCGTACCAAGAACGAAAGGAGAGTTTCCTGTGGTTCCTCACAAAGATGATCAATGGTGGATTGATTTCTCTAGCGAAAGGTGGAGTTGTAATTGATAAATCGGTTGAGGACGTGCTGACTGAGTTTAAGGAATCTTTTCCGAAAAGCGATGAGGACATAAATAATGGGATCTGGTTCTTTACAGAGTCATGCCCAGCAGGAATCGGATGGGTGATGCCTGATGGTTCTATCGACTTGGTTTAAGTTGATGCCATACTGCGTTTAATAATATGGGACAGACCACGGTTTTGCGGGGGATTTTTCCAAGGCGTGACCTTTTACCCAATTCAGTTTGCAATCCACATCGAGTCTGCAGTTAAAAAACTCTCTGCAAATCTATTTGGTGACAAATAGTCGAGCGAACTGTACGGTCGTTCGCCATTATCTTACTACTGCCTATCCTCCAAACACTGGCCGCCCTGGGCCGCGCTCGCAATGACGGAAACCTGTGGCATAGCGGATGAAGCGAATCGGCATCTTCGACAAGGAGATGTCCGCTACACATAATAAAGAGGCAATGAAGTCTGTCTCGATGCAATGTCAGAAAGACATGCTTATGTATTGTTTCTGTGCAGAAAATAAATACTTCTGGGAAATTTTGATTCAAAGCAATAAAATCCGGGCCCGACTGGGATACATTGCATACGGATTTCCCTAATTGCTGTTTACCGCATTGTTTGCCTCCGATTTACCTAGTTATCTCCGGCATCTTCAGAAAGAGAAATGAGAGAACGTTTCCGCAGCAAGTTCAGCGGATTTGCGGGAACACGCCGAAGTTGCATGGTTTCAATACAACCCAGTGCGCAAACGCACTGTATGCAGCGTCCATATAAATAGTGAGAAATCACCGTATTCGCAGGAAATGAAGGAAAAATCAGCGTGAGCAAGTTAAGGTCGTTTTACGAGTTTGTATTGGCAATGGTGTTCGGCACATCGCGCCCCGCCGCCTTGCACAAGCTCTGTTTCCCCACGCGCCATGCTCCGCTGCTGGCACGGCGGCGCGCAGTCATGATCATTTCGCGGGTGCGCATGGTGGCCGGGCTGTTTGCGGTACTCACTCCCTTGTGGATCATTGTCGACATCGCGGTGTTCCACTGGCCGGTCACGATCATGCTGGTGCTCGGCCGCGTCGTGACTACCGTGGCTTTCGGCATCCTGGCGCTGTCATACCACAACTCGACCAAGATGAAGGATGCGTATCGCGCATTGGCGCTGATGTTCTGCATTCCGACGCTGTTCTTTGTCTATTCGCATCCCTTGCTGTCCCATTTCAGCATGGAAGGCCCGGCTGCCGCGATTGCCGCCGGTTATGCATTCCTGCCCTTCGTGATGGTCGCGGGTTTGAGCGTGTTTCCGCTGACGGCGATGGAGGGCGCCTTGTTTGCCCTGCCGGTGCTGGCTGCAGAAGCACTGGTTGCGCTGATGCAGCTTGATATGCTGAGCTGGTCTTCCCACCTCGGTGCCTTCTGGCTGCTGGTGCTGATCGCAACCGTGGCGGTACTTGCCGGGATGAGCCAGCTGAGTTTCATGAACACGCTGGTGCGGCAGGCAACCCATGACGGATTGACCGGCTGTTTTGCCCGCGCCAGCGGCGAAGAGCTGCTGGAGATCCAGTTTCATATTGCTGCGCGCAGCGGCGCACCGTTGTCAATCGTGTTTGTCGATCTGGACAACTTCAAGAAAATCAACGACGAATTTGGCCACGAGGCCGGCGACCATGTGCTGGCGAAAGCGGCGGAAACGCTGCGCTCCAACCTGCGTACCGGCGACATCCTGCTGCGCTGGGGCGGCGAGGAATTCGTCATCATCCTGCCCGATGCCAGCGGTGCCACTGCAGCCACGGCGGTTGCGCGCCTGCGCGAGCGCGGATTGGGGTTGCGCCCGGGCGGCGGGCCGGTTACGGCAAGCTTCGGCATCGCCGAACGTGCAGCGGATCACGCGATGGACTGGCGCCAGTTGCTCGATCTTGCGGACCAGCGCATGTATCAGGCAAAGCTTTCCGGAAAAGACCGCTGTGTCGGTTGCGGCGCGCCACAGGAGCAGCAGCGCGCGGCCATCGCAGCGTAAGCCGGCGGCAGCCAGCATGGACAGAATTTGCAGACCAACGCTTACTACGGGATGCTGGCCCAGAAGCGGAAAATAACATCCCCCCGGCGGGGAACTCAGCCGGAGACTTGAAGCATGCGCGGTATATACGAAACAGCCCTGAGATTGTTCGCGACCCTGAAGGGGTTCATGTTCATTGCCATGGTGGGTGTGGCGTCGCTGGTTTTTCTCGGCGCGACGCTGGCCTCTTCGCTGCTTTATGAAAAGCTGCTGGAAGAGCGCAACCTCGCCACATCGAAGGAAATCGCGCAGCAGAACTATGACGTCATTTATCAGCTGCTACGCATCGGCGGTCTGAAACATCAGATCGCGGATGCCATTGACGAGAGCAAGTCGCTTTTCTCCAGCACTGTCGATCAGATCACGGTTTATCGCGGCGCGAGCGTGGAAGCTCTGTATGGACCGGCACCCCTGACGCAACAGGATGCGGACGTGCAGCAGGCGCTCAAGTATGGCATCGCCGCGACTGCCAGTTCCGACAACCAGATCCGCTACATCACGCCGCTGACCGCGCAGCCGGAGTGCCTGTCCTGCCATGCCAACGCCAAGGCCGGAGAAGTGCTGGGCGCCATCGAGGTGCAGCACAATCGCCAGACCGTGGCATCAACGGTGCGCATGTATTACGTCGCCTTGTTCCTGGCATTGGGACTGGCTGTGCTGCTGGCTGCGGTTGCGCTGACGACCTTCATGACCAAGAAGCTCAATCGTTCCGTGAATATGTTCAGGGGCAAGGTCGAGTCAATCAATACGATCAAGGACTTCGACCAGTTCGATATCGGCAAGGTGGATTTTGGTTTTCAGGAATTCAACCAGGCGTTCGACAATGTCGCGCTGCTGGTGGACAAGATCAAGCGTGTGGCGGTCGACAAGGGCGTGCTTGAATTCGAGATCAAGCTGCTGGAAAAATTCATCATCACGTCGAACGTGGTGCGCGACTGGCGCGAATTCATCAAGAACCTGCTGCTGGAAATCAATCCGATCATCGACGCTTATGCGCTCGTGACGATATTCCGCGTCGAAGAAGAGGCCTATGAGTGCGAGGTGTTCTGGCGCAATACGCCGTCCGAGACCACTCTGCGCCTGTTCGAGACAATCGTACGCAAGCAGCTGAATAACCATGACTTTTTCCGCGGCCGAGCACAGTTGCCGATTGCGCATAACGTCGCCGACAGCGAAGGCACGCTGCCGGAGCTGAGCACGGAAGATATTGAGGTGCAGACCAAGACCCTGCTGCTGGAAACGCCGAAAATCGGCGGCATCGTTGGCATCGGCGTGCAGTCGATGATGGCGCAGGATAATGTGCGCCACATGGTCATCGGTAGCATCCTGACCACGCTGCTCAACCTGGTCGGCTCGGTCAAGGCGATCTACAAGTACACCAAGGACCTGGAGCATTACGCCACGCGCGATCCGCTCACCGACTTGTATAACCAGCGCATGTTCTGGGAGCTGCTCGGCTATGAAGTCGGCCGCTCCAAGCGGCACAATCAGCAGTTCGCAGTGATGGTGCTCGATCTCGACAACTTCAAGACCATCAACGACCGCTTCGGCCATCATTTCGGCGACTCCTACCTGCAGGCATTTGCGGACGTGCTGCGCGGCGCTGTCCGGAATGGCGACATGCTGACACGCTATGGCGGCGACGAATTCTGCATCATCCTGCCGGATGCATCGGATACGCAGGCTCACATGGTGGCACAGCGCATCGCGGAACAGACCGAAGCATTTTCGATCGATGCGCCGGATGGCAGCCGGATCAGGGCGACCACCTCGATCGGTATCGCGATCAGCCCGCAGCATGGCGACAATCCGAAAGACCTGTTCCTGGTTGCCGACAACATGATGTACAAGGCCAAGGGCGCGGGCAAGAATGCGATCGCTATTCCGACCGAAGACGAGATGGCGGAAGTGTTCCGCAAGGCCGGCGAAAAAAACATCATGATCCAGAATGCGCTGGACCAGAAGCGCATCGTGCCGTTCTTCCAGCCGATATGCGATGCGGTCACCGGCAAGATCGTGATTCACGAATTGCTGATGCGCATCCAGCTCGACGACCGTATCGTTACCGCCAACGATTTCATCGAAGAGGCCGAGGCCATGGGCATCGCGCACAAGATGGATTACCAGCTGATCGAGAAAGCCTTCGCGCAAGTGAAGGAGCAGGACTATCAGGGCATGCTGTTCATTAACCTGTCGCCGAAAGCACTGATTGTCGGCGAGTTCGCCGAGCGCGTGAGCCGCCTTGCAGGCGAGGTCGGCATCCAGCCGACGCGGATCGTGTTCGAGATTACCGAGCGCGAAACCGTGCGCAACCTGACCTTGCTGGAAAAATTTGTCTTTGATGCAAAGCTGCAGGGATTCAGCTTTGCGATCGACGACTTCGGCTCCGGTTACTCCTCGTTCCAGTACATCAAGTGCTTCCCGGTCGATTACATCAAGATCGAAGGCGAGTTCATTCGCAATATGCTGCACGACGAGGTCTATCTCGCCTTCATCAAGAGTATCGTGACGCTGGCCAAGGAACTGAAGATCAAGACCATTGCGGAGTTTGTCGAGGACGCCGATATTCTGGCTGCGGTCAGCGCATTGGGCATCGACTATGCGCAGGGCTACCATATCTCCCGCCCGGCGCCGCAGCTGCATCTCTCGGAAAGCACGGCAGCTAAACCGATGCTGACGCAATGATGCGTTTGGCTTTGGCGATGAGGCCGTATTGATACGGCCTCATCGTGTCTCTGTGATGAGCGGATCAAGCAGGAGTTGCTGCGGCCGTTTCATCGCCGCATCCATGATCGGCTCGAAGGACGGTGCATTGTCCTGGTGATTGCCGCAGTCTCTCGCCTCGCTTCCTCTTGTTCCGAGCGGTAGCATGTAGCCGAAGTGAATCGCCGTATCGCTGATGCCCGCATCCAGTTCGCGCGACACCCTGATATTCCAGTTGTTCTTCGTCAGCTTCAGGTCGAGCCGGTCAAAATCCGAGCTGGCGCTATATCCGCCCTGAAATCTCACGCAATTGCCGATGTAGTGCGAGTACTTGATGCGATTCGACACCAGGCGCTCGCTGCGCCGGAATCCTTCATCGAAGGTGTACTTCAGGCTGCCCGATTCGCGCCGCAGTTCCAGTTTCGATAGCGGCGTGGGGCGCAACCCAAGATTGAGCATGTAGCCATTCAGGCGCCCGGGAGCCAGGTCTTGTGTCAGCACGTCTTCTTCATCCGGAAAATCGCTTTCTTCGCTGTGCGGAATGCGTGCCGTCGAGGGCATGTCTGCCCTGACCGAATAGGCGGCGATGCCTATGTCGGATAGATGCTCGTATTTATCCCAGTATTTCTTTGCACCGATCAGGTAACTGTTTTGCATGAAGGTGCTGGTCCCTGCATCCGGCAGTGCGAGGTAATCGGTAGAGGTGCGCAGTTGTGCGCCGGTCACGCGGAAACGCAGGTTACGCTTGGGCGCATAAATCCCGTTGAGGACGATCTCCGCATAATCGTTTTGCCGCGTGAAGGTGCCGCCCGCACTGAACGAATTGGTCAACAGCAGCCCGTAGTCCATCGTGACGGCAGGCTGAAGGTCCATGTACTGATCGACCCTTGCACCCCACTTTTCGGCGCGTGTCTCGTAGCCGATGCTGGCGCTGTCTTCCTCAAGGTCGAAATATCCCGGTGCCGGCGCTTCGCTTTCATTCAGGTCCGGCAGGCCGCTAACGATATGGTCGGGAATCTCAGTTGCACCTGATGCGGGAATCGTCATCCATGCTGCCGCTATCCAAGGGCTGCACGCGCGGAGTACGGCAAGTCGAAGGCGTGAAGCAGTAAACAACATGACAATTCCGTTATGATTTTTTGCGGCGGATGACACTTTGAGAACGGCGCGGCAAAGGGAAGTTCCCTTTGAGTGAATATCGATGCACCTTTATATTTCGCTACGCTGCGCCAGACCCGGCTCCGGACCTGGACCGTTTCAGGGCGCGCAATGTACGCACGAATTTGGCGGCGTAGCGCGATGCGCGGTCATTCCGGCGTTCGGCGTCAAGCAGCCACAGCTTTGCCTTCAGCATATATCCCTGCCAAGCCGTACTGGCGATCCTGCCGCTGAAGGCGAGCGCATGCAGGCGGCTGCGATAGATATCGACGCGTGCAATTTCCTTGAGTTCGCCCAGCAGCCGGTATTTGTATTCATACCTGCCCGGCAGAAGATGAAAGCGCTTGCCTTTGCGCGCGATGCCTTCACAAATCGTCTGGTAGTAGCAAAGAATGCCCAGGCTGTAGTCGTTGAAGACCGGGTCGTGGGCGATCACATGCATGAAATAGTTATCTCCGATCCGAAATCCGATGGCGCCGCCGCACACACGCCCGTCGATGGTTGCGACGCCGACAATGCCGCAGCGCTTTGCCAGCGCAACAATCCAGTCGGCTTCTTCTTCGTCAATGCGCGAGACGATATTTTTACCCGCCATCCTTACACGGTTGAGCTGGATGATGTCGCGGATGTCTTTTTCGGCGATGTCCTGTTGCACATGGACCTGATAGCGGTAGGACGGAAAATCCTGCTGCAGCGTCGCAGTGTAGCGCTTGATATTGCGCCGCATGTTCTTGCCTAGCGCAGACTGGTATTCCTCGACGGAGCCCGGCAAGTTCACGACGAAGTCTTCGGTGCAGGTAACCGCCTGATGCGGATAAGGCAGGCGCAGAAAAGCCGGATGCACTTTTCTGAACGAAATGAGATGGACCGATGGGAAGCGCGTGAAGATGTATTGCGCGAACAGGGTCGCCGCGCCTTGCTCCATTTCGATGAATTCGTTGACGACGGTGACTTTCCTGTTCTCGCGCCGGAACAGGAAGAGCGCAATTGCCGCCCCGTTCCTGCGGGCGGTATATGTGCTTACACCTTGCGTGCTCACACCTTGCAGATCGCGTGCGACCTCAAAGTTGGACAGCGAACATAAAAGATGCCCGTGAAGCCTGTCCATCTCCGCTTCGACAAATGCCGGCACCGTCTGCTCATGGCATGAAATGGTGATGTCGCCGCAGGCGATGACATGATCCGGCGCCTGGTTTGTTTTGGCAGTCTGCGTCAGCTCCAAGCTTGCGTCCATATCCATGAAGCTCATCATCTTGGAAAGCTGGCGGTGCAGCGTTGAGGTATGCCAAACAGAGCGCCCTGCCCAGGCAAGCTTATGAATGTTGATGTTTGTCAAGCTGATGAGCACTGCTGACGAACTGTCATTTCATCTGGCTCTTGCGGCCAAGCATTTGGCCTCGCAGATCAGCCACTGCTGGCAAATGCCTTGCAAGTGTTGTCTTACTATTACCGGCCGTGTGGCATCTTTCTCTCGCTCCCGGCGTCGTTGCTCTGCCGATGCGTTCAATGCGATCACGGATTAAAACCAGAAAACGCTTGCAGTTTCAGGACACCATGAAAACCAGGGGGAAGACAAATGTATAAGCAGAAGCAACAGTTGGTCGGCATTCGCACCTTTTCCAAAGCGATTCTTTCACATCGCCAATGGGGCGCAGGCAAGCGGGGAGCATCCTGGAGCATTCTGCCGTTCCTGGTCGCTTCACTGTTTTCCGCTTCTGCATATGCCGGCTTCGCCGAGGGACTCGCAGCCTACAACAAGAATGACCACGTTGCCGCCCTGGGTGAATGGCGCTCGCTGGCGGATCAGGGCGATGCGCGCGCACAGTACTATCTCGGCTGGATGTACGAACGGGGCGAGGGCGTGAAGCAGGATTCCGCGCAGGCTGTGGAGTGGTATCGCAAGGCGGCGGAACAGGGCAATGCGCACGCGCAAATCAATCTCGGGCATATGTACACCATCGGCCATGGTGTGCCGCAGAATCACAAGATCGCGGTGCTGTGGTATCGCAAGGCCGCCGATCAGGGCTATACCAGCGCGCCGGTCAATCTCGGTATCCGCTATGACAATGGCGAAGACTCGATGCAGGAGGTCGACTACGACCTGCCCTGGTACCGCAAGCCGGTTGAGCACGACTATGTTCGCGTGCAACTCAACCTCGCCAATCTCTTGTACAACAACGGCCGCGGCATCGCGCAGGATTATGTGCAGGCGGTGCAGTGGTATCGCAAGGCGGCAGAACAGGGACATGCGCTGGCGCAGATCAATCTCGGCAATATGTACACCAATGGTCAGGGTGTGCCGCAGAACCATCGGGTTGCGCTGATCTGGTATCGCAAGGCGGCGGAACAGGACAATGCCTTTGCGCAGAACAACGTCGGCAATATGTACCGCAAGGGCTTGGGCGTGAAACAGGATTATGCGCAAGCCATGCACTGGTATCGCAAGGCCGCGGAGAAAGGTGATGCAGGCGCACAGGTGAACCTCGGCCTCATGTATCACAATGGCGAAGGCGTGGATCAGGATTACGATCAGGCTTACCAGTGGTATAGCAAGGCGGCTGACCAGGGCGACGCCGGTGCCCAATACAACCTCGGCCTCATGTACAGCAATGGCGAAGGCATACCGCAAGATTATGCCGAGGCGGCCGTGTGGTATCGCAAGGCGGCAGAGCAGGGACATGCGCTGGCCCAGCACAACCTTGGAAACATGTATATGAAGGGCATCGGCGTGGAGCAGGATTATGCTCTGGCGGTGCAGTGGCATCGCAAGGCCGGTTACCAGGGCGATGCCTATGCGCAGAACAACCTTGGCAATATGCTGTTTGCGAATGGCCATGGCGCCCCGCAGGATTACGCCGAGGCGGCGCAGTGGTTCCGCAAGGCCGCCGAGCAAGGTTATCCCAGCGCCCAGTACAACCTCGGCAACATGTACAAGATGGGCATAGGCGTGAAGCAGGATCTCGCACAGGCTGCGCACTGGTATCGCAAGGCTGCCGAGCAGGGCGACGTGGGCTCCCAGTTCAACATCGGCCTCATGTTGAACAACGGCATGGGTGTGAAGCAGGATCTCGCACAGGCGGCGCACTGGTATAAAAAGGCGGCTGACCAGGGCCATGCTGCAGCACAGTACAACCTTGGTCTTCTGTATGCCAAAGGGCAGGAAACCGTCACGCTATCGAGCAGATAAGGCATTCTCATGATCCGTCACATCCGGCGTGTTTTTTTGCTGCTGTTCGTTCTGCTCAATCTGGCCGGATGTGCAGCCATGTACCAGCAGGCAATCGATGCAGAACGACGGCAGTCCGGTCTCGTTCGCAAGGAGATTGAGCTGCCGGGCGGATTGCGCTATGTCTATCTGGAAGGAGGGCAGGGCGAGCCACTGATGTTGTTGCACGGTTTTGGCGGCAACAAGGATAACTTCACCCGGGTTGCGCGGTATCTGACGCCGCATTATCGGGTGATCGTGCCTGATCACATCGGTTTCGGCGAGTCTGCACATCTGGCGGATGCGGATTATGCAAGTGCAGCACAGGCCCAGCGCTTGCGCTCCTTCGCGCAAGCGCTCGGGCTGAAGAAGGTGCACCTCGGCGGTAATTCAATGGGTGGGCAGATATCACTGACTTATGCGGCGCTCTACCCTGGCGAAGTATCAAGCCTGTGGCTGCTCGATCCCGCCGGCGTGTGGAGCGCGCCGGCGAGCGAAGTAGCGCATATCATCACGCAGACGGGCCGGAATCCGCTGATCGTTCGTAATGAAGATGAATTCGAACAGCTCTTCAGATTCGTGATGAACGAACCACCCTTTGTGCCGCGTTCCATCCTTGACGTGATGGCACAGGAACGGATCAGGAACGTTGCGCTGGAGGAGAAGATATTCGCGCAGATCGTCAATGATTCGGTGGAAAAACGCATTGCGGATCTTGGCACGCCGGCCCTTATCGTATGGGGCGAGGGCGACCGCGTCATTCATGTCGCAACCGCCGAGATGCTGCACAAATCAATGCCGCGTTCTGAAGTCATCGTGATGCCGGGAATCGGCCACATGCCGATGCTGGAGCGGCCGCAACAGAGTGCGGACGACTATTTGAAATTCAGGGCCTCGCTGCCGCGCATGCCCGGCTGATTGCAGCGCCGCTTACCAGCCAGAGGTCTTTTGCCAGCCCAGCAGGGACGCCGGCTGGGAGCCGCCGTGAGTACGATCGACGACATGGTATTCCGCATACGGCGCGACCGTCATGCAGGCATGGTTGGGCAGAATCCGCAGCCGCGATCCGATGGGGAAGCGGTCGAACGGCAAAGTGCCTGCGGCGTTTCTGACAAATCCGTGTTCCTGGTGAACATCCGCCACGTACAGGCCGGGAAGGGGTGTGCCTTGCGCATCGCATGCCAGCCCGTAGCCCACATCTTTCGTAAATTCGCTGGCACTAACGTCTTTTGACAGCGCCAGTGCGCCTGCGTCGATCAGCAGGTGGCCGGCGTCGCGATGATGGCCGATTACCGTTGCCAGCACGCTTACCGCAATGTTATCGACCGCGCATACGCCAAGCTGTACCTGCGACAGGTCGAAAAACATGTAAACGCCGGGGCGGATTTCCGTCACGCCGTCGAGTGCGATATCCGTAAGCGCGGTCGGCGTGGATCCAATGCTGACAGTCGGGCAGTGAAAACCGGCGCGTCGCAGCTGTCCGGCGGCGTAAACCGCGGCATCGCGTTCCGCCATCGCTATCTGAGTACGTGCCGCCAGATCGGAAGCATGGTAGGCATGGCCGGCATGGGTGAGAACGCCTTCCAGCGCGAGATGCGGTGCAGCAGCGATGCGCTGCGCAATGGCGAGCAACTGCAGGCTATCAGGCGCAAGCCCCGCCCGATGACCGCCGCAGTCAATCTCGATCAGGACAGGAATGCGGCCGCCGAACCGGCTGACACGTGTTGCCAGCGCCGCTGCGGTATCGGCCGAGTCCAGCACAATCTGGATTCGCGCACCTTGGGTCAGCAGCTGTTCGATGGCGTCCATCTTCGCCGGAACGATGCTGACGGCATAGGTCAGGTCGGTAAACCCTGCGTGAAAGAAATATTCGAGTTCCGCCAGCGTAGAAACGGTAATGCCACCAAACTGGCCGGTTGTTGCCACTCTTGCGACCTCAGCCGATTTCGCCGTCTTCATATGGGGTCGTAACCGTACGCCGGTGGCATGCGCACGCTCGGCCATGCGTGTGCAATTGGCCTGCAGGCGTTGTTTGTCCAGTATCAGCGCCGGTGTTGGCAGGGTATTGAAGAGAGTCTTGAAAGCGTCCACGTTGATTGATTGCAAAATCGGGCCATTAGGATGCGGCAAATGCTAACACGCCGCAATCTGCGCCGAAGGGGGGCATCCAGCGCAAGCAGATGAATAAGGTTTCTTTATGCAATGCAGTACGCTCTGAAAATCTTCGGTGGATGAACATTTTCATGCGTGGCTAACTCAAAACCGAGTAACCGCAAGATGAAAATATAATGTCGCCTTTTGTAATGGCTTTTGTAAGGAGTAAGGCGCAAGGCGACCGGACAAGTGCGTGAGCACGAAGGGCCGGGATGAACCGGGCGTTAAAGAGATCACATGGCGATTGACTGGACCAACTTTACACCGCTGACTGCGCTTGTCGGTGGTTTGCTTATCGGGATGGCGGTGGCCGTCTTCGCCTTGTTTGTCGGACGTATTGCAGGGGTGAGCGGCATTCTTGGCGGCCTGCTTCGGCCCAGGTCCGGCGAGCTTGGATGGCGCATTGCTTTCGTATGCGGGATGCTTGCTTCTCCTTTGCTCTATCGGATGTTTGCCGTGCTGCCGCCGGTACGCATCGATGCCGGCTGGCCGCTCCTGGTCGTGTCCGGATTGCTGGTCGGCCTCGGCACACGTTATGGTTCCGGCTGCACCAGCGGCCATGGCGTGTGCGGACTGTCGAACCTGTCTTTGCGTTCGCTGGTTGCCACGCTGGTCTTCATGGGCGCGGGTATTGTGACGCTATATGCGATGCGCCATTTGTCGGGAGCCTGAAGGCATGAACATGTTAATTTCATTTTTGGCGGGACTGATTTTCGGCATCGGACTGATTGTCGCGGGCATGGCCAACCCGGCAAAAGTGCTCGGATTTCTTGATCTGGCCGGTAACTGGGATCCGTCGCTGGCCTTCGTCATGGGCGGTGCGATCTCGGTAGGCGCGGTCGCATTTGCCTTTGCCCGGCGCAGGACGCTGTCCCTGCTCGGTTTGCCAATGCGCTTGCAGTCATCGCGCAGCATCGATCGCCGCCTGGTCGGCGGCAGTTTTCTGTTCGGAATAGGCTGGGGATTGGCCGGTATCTGCCCGGGACCTGCGCTCGTCCTGTTCGGTGCCGGCTTCAAGGAAGGCCTGATTTTCGTTGCGTCGATGCTGGCCGGCATGCTGGTTTTTGAGTGGCTTGAGCACGGCAAAACCGGAAACTCCGGCACTGCCGCACACTCCGGATCGCGCGCCGGATAAGGCCCGGGACGGATGATAATTTCTCTGTTCCTTGGCATGCTGGTGGGGGCAGTGCAGGGGCTTACCGGTGCAGGCGGCGGCATTCTTGCAGTTCCGGTCCTGATGACAAGTCTCGGCTGGACCATGCAGCAGGCAGCGCCAGTAGCGCTGGTTGCCGTTGCTGCCAGTGCTGCGATTGGCGCAATCGAAGGATTGGGTCGCAGGATCGTGCGTTACAAGGCCGGATTGCTGATGGCTGCTGCGGGCGTGCCGTTCACTGGCCTTGGTACAGGCGTCGCGAGGAGCGTGCCGCAGGAATGGCTGATGATGGTATTTGCGGCGATCCTGCTGCTGGTCGCCACACGTATGTTCCGGCAAACCCGGCTCTTAGCCATTCAAAACGACGAGCCGACGCCGGCAGCATTGGCCCGCATCAGTGCCGACACCGGACGTTTTGTGTGGACGCTGACCACCGCGCTTGTATTGGGCGGCATCGGTATCGTGACCGGCTTCATGGCCGGCTTGCTCGGCGTGGGCGGAGGATTCGTGATTGTGCCGATGCTGCGGCGTTTCACGGATCTGGGCATGCATGGCATCGTCGCCACCTCGCTGTTTGTCATTGCGCTGGTCGGCACCGGCGGTGTCGTCAGCGCGCTAGCGTATGGTGCGGTATTGCCCTGGATGGTGACTGCGCTTTTTGCAAGTGCGGCGGTCGTCGGCATGCTCACGGCGCGCATCGCCGGGCGGCGCCTGTCGCCATTTCTTGTGCAGCGTGCGTTCGCGTCCTTGCTGGTGATGGTGGCCTGCGGCTTCTTTGCCAAGGCTGCGGGTTATTTTTAAACAAGCAAAGTCAGCCACATTGCTGCGATAGTGCAGAACAGGCCGATGCCGGTGCGAATGCCGAACGATGTGCCGCCGACGGCAAATGCAATCAGCGCCTTGCCTGCGGCGTTGGCGGACAGCGCTATCAACAGCGGAACCAACAGTGCCGATGCATCGATTCGCCCGCCCGCTACTAGCGAAAACAGGCTGCCGACCGCTGCCTGCATTTCCACCGTGGCTGCCAACGCCGCACCAAGTTCTGCTGCACCCATGCCGTAGCGGTCAGTGGCGAGCGCAACCGCACCCGTCAGGACTGTCAGCAATGCCGAAAACCCCAATGCCTGACTGATGCTGAAGACGGGGCCGGACTGCACGTCGCCGGCCTCGATGTCAATCCGCTTGCGTGCGAACATCACGGCAAGCGCGAACCCGGCACCCATGCCTGCAAGCAGAGTCGGCCAAATGGCCTTCAGGATCGGAGGATGAATGGCGGCTGCGACCGGCACGAGCAGCGCCATTGACGACAGGTTGGAGCAAAGCGCGCCTGCGACATAGCCGGACACTAGTTCCGGCTGCTTCTTCGCGCGTGCGCCCATCGCTGCCATCGTGGATGTGCTGGAAACGATGCCTGAAGCGAGTCCTGCCACCATCAGGCCGACCCTGGCTCCGCTCACGCGCAATGCAATATAGCCGACCGCCTGAAGTGACATCAGCAGCACTACCAGCCGCCAGAGATGGCTCGGATTGGCTCCTGCGAGATAAGGCAGTTGCTGGTTCGGAAGCAGCGGTGCGACGATCAGCGCGGCGCTGGCGAGGATCAGGCCGTCCCGCATCTCGCCTTCCGTCAGCACTTGGGTTGCAAACCGATGCAGGCGTTCCTTGCTGGCGAGAAGAACCGCAATCACGACGAAAGCGCCGGAGGCGAGCTGCGTGTGGTTGATGGCACCGACGCCCAGCACATAGGTCATGAACAAGGCCAGCTCGGTGGTGACGCCGGGATCATCGGTGCGCTGGCGCCAGTAGGCCAGCGCGATCAGCAGCATGACCATCACAGCGCCCGCTACTACCAGCCATGGCTGGCCGATTGCCTGTGCAAAGGCGCCACCGCCTCCGGTCAGCGCAAAGGTTCTCACACCTGCAGGCGAACGTGAGGGACCGCTACCTTTATTGCGCTCGCGCTCTATGCCGATCAGCATGCCACCGCCCAAGGCAACGGCGAAGGCGGCCAATAATGAAGAAGATATTTCCAAGGCTGCTTGTTATTAGTTGCTTGCTATTAGTTACTTGTTATAAGTCGATAGCGAAGACCGCTACTGTATACCGGCCAGGCCGGTTCTGGGTCTTGCTCGGGTATCAGCCCCCTGGATCTATTCAAGTCCTGCGCAGCATCAGCAGGGCCAGCGCGATTACTGCAAACAGTGCTCCGGCATTGAACGTTGCCGCCGCACCGTAGCGGTCCCACAATACGCC